>NZ_QKMA01000019.1:0-31845 GCF_003208255.1 Thioalkalivibrio sp. ALE21 | reverse complement strand
CAGGAGTCGGGCACCTCGATCCAGCGGCAACCGCGGCTGGCGAAGACGGGGTCAAGCGGTCTGCGACGCAAGCTCTACATGGCAGCGATCGCCGCCGCGCATCACAACGCCGACGTTCGGGATCAATACCAGCGCCTGTTGCGGCGCGGGAAGGCGAAGATGGCCGCGATCGGCGCCGCAATGCGGAAGTTGCTCCACATCGCCTTCGGTGTGCTGAAGTCGCAGCAGCCGTACCAACCTCGCTGTAGCACCGGTTGCAACCAGTAAGCGAGACACGGTATCTACGGGGCGGGGGAACGGTAGGAGGCCGGCCCTCCGGCCGATTCCCCGTCCGGCCCATCTCCCGCGCCAGATCGGCCAGGGGGCTTGCCTCCTACGGGGCGGGGGAACGGTAGGAGGCCGGCCCTCCGGCCGATTTGCCCCGGTGGGTCGTCGGCCCCGATCGGCCAGGGGGCTGGCCTCCTACGGGGCGGGGGAACGGTGGGAGGCCGGCCCTCAGGCCGTACACCCCCGATTGCGCCCGCCACGCTTGGCGCGATAAAGCGCCTGATCGGCGCGCTCCTCGAGCCGCCGCAGGCTCTCTCCCCGCTCCGCACCAGCCACCCCGAGACTGACCGTTACCCCGCCCACGGTTTCGAACGGCTTGTCCTCGACCACCCGACGGATGCGTTCGGCCAGGGTCCAGGCACCCTCGGCGTCGGTATGCGTCGCCAGCACCAGGAACTCTTCCCCGCCCCAGCGCGCGAAGTGATCGGTGGAACGCAGTACCGTGCGCACCCGGTCAGCCAGCTCGCGCAGCACGCTGTCCCCGGCCAGATGCCCCCAGGTGTCGTTGACCGATTTGAAATGGTCGACGTCGAACATGATCAGGGAGAACGCCGTTTCGTAGCGCTCCCGCTCGGCATGAGCCTGCTCCAGCAGCGCGTGCAGCTTGGCCCGGTTATAGATCTCGGTCAGGCGATCGTGGGTGGCGAAGCGCTCCAGCTCCGCCTCCAGGCGTTTCTGTTCGGTGATCTCATGGAACACCGCCACGTAGTGCTCCAGCTCGCCCGCGTCGTTGTACACCGCGGTGATCGACTCCCACTGCGGATACACCTCGCCGTTGCGCCGCCGGTTCCATACCTCGCCCTGCCAGCGGCCCTCTGCCTGCAGGCGGGTCCACATCTCGCGGTAGAACTCCGCGTCGTGCCGCCCGGACGACAGGATCGCCGGCGTGGCCCCGATGACTTCTTCGGGGGTATAACCGGTGGTCTCGGTGAAGGCCGGGTTGACCCGCTCGATGCGCCCGTCCGGGTCGCAGATCAGCAGCGCATGGGTGGTGTGGAAGGCGGTGGCCAGCAGCCGCTGCTCGGCCTCCAGCGCGCGGCGCTCGGCGCGGTCGCTGATGTCGGCCAGGACCATGCTGACCATGTGCGGTGTATCCCCCGCCTCGCGGAAGACCGAGGCCGCGACCTCCACCCATTGTTCGCGATCTTTCCGGGTCGGGTGTTCCAGCCGCAGCTCCAGGCGCAGCTCCTCGTCGTTGCCGGCCTGCAGTTCGTCCAGCGCGCGGTACAGCGCCGGCTGCTCCGGCAGATGATCGGCCAGCGGGCAGCCGATCAGAGTCAGCGGATCGCGTCCCAGCAGGCGGCCGACCATGGGGTTGGCATCCTGAATGATGCCCGCCGAGTCGAGGATCAGAAGCCCCACCGGCGCGCGCTTGCGCACCTCCTCGAACCGGCGTTCCTGACGCCGCGCCAGGCGCAGTTCGTCGCGGGCCTGGCGCAGAGCCTCGCCCAGCTCTTCCAGCAACCGCGACTGGGTGGACGCCAGCAGCTCGGCGAACCCCACCAGCCCCAGCACCTCGCCGGATTCCGGATCGGTGATCCCCAGGCGGCGGATGCCGTGCTCCAGCATCATCTGGCGCGCGCGGAACAGGCTTTCCTCGGTATCCACCGTAAGCAGCGGCCGACTGGCGACCTCCGCCACCGACGGATCCTCCGCCGCGCACATCAGCTGGCGGACCACGTCGCGCTCGGTCAGGATGCCCGGCGGCCCGTCGTCGGCCCAGGACACCACCGCCGCCGCCACCCCGGCCCGCGACATCGCGCGCGTCGCATCGGACAACGGCTGTGCTGCCTCCAGTCGCAGCGGGCGGCCCCCCAGCGCCGTGCCCACCTCGCGCAGGCGCAGGTAGGCCTCGGCCCCGTGGCTGAGCGCCAGATCGGTCTGCGAGATGATGCCGAAGGGCCGGCCGTCGTCGTCGATCACCAGCAGGTGGCGGATGCCCGCTTCGGTCATGATGCCGTGGGCCTCGGTCGCCGACACCGAGCCGAAAACGCTGCGCACCGGCGAGGTCATCACCGAGGCCATGGGGCGGTCGCGTTCTTCCACCCGCGCTGGATCCAGGCGCAGGGCGTCGCGCTCGGTCCAGATGCCCTGCGGGCGGTCGTCCTCGCCCACGACCACGACCGAGCTGCAGCGGGCCCGATGCATGCGCCGCGCCGCCTCCGCGACACTCTCATCCGGGGCACAGCGCACCAGATCGCGCTGTGCGATCTCGCCCACCGGCACGGACGAGGACCCGGCGAAGGTCGCGGGGAGTACGGGCTGTCGTTCTGTATCGTTCACGGCATTCGACCCCCGGCTGGCGTTCGGCGTGGCATGGCGGCACGCGGATCCCAGTATAGACACGGAAAACGCCCGCACGTTATGAGGTGACCACTACCATGAAAAGAACCGGGCCCCCGGTTTGCAGGAGACATCCATGAAGCGTCGTCTGCGGCTGACCCTGCTGATCCTCATCGCCCTGCCCCTGTTCGCTCTGGGGGTCTGGGCGCTCTGGGGCGAATTTCAGCCCGAGCAGGAGCGGGAACTGCGCGTGGAGGTCCACGACCGCCTGGAGCAGTGGTTCCCCGAGGCCATGGAACTGCCCGACGAACTGCTCGGCTTCATCCCGCGCTCGCAGCGCTATCCGGACTCCGCGGCTCCGGATGCCATCCTGCTGCACGGACTGGACGAGCCCGGCAACATCTGGGACGAGCTGGCCACCGCCATGGACACCGCCGGCTTCAATCCCGTCGAATTCCGTTACCCCAACGACCAGGCCATTGACCGCAGCACCGACCTGCTGGCAGAACACTGGGAAGACCTGGACGCCGATCATCCGGTCATCCTGATCGGCCATTCCATGGGTGGACTGGTGATCCGCGATTTCATCACCCGCTGGCGGCACCCGGCCGACGGCGAGCCGCGCATCGAGGGGCCGCCGGTGGACGGCGTGATCCTGATCGCCACGCCCAACCACGGCTCGGAATGGGCCCGGCTGCGCATGTGGCTGGAGCTGCGCGAATGGTTCGCCGATATCCGCGAGGAGCGGTTCTCGCTGTTCGCCGGACTGCGCGACGGAACCGGCGCGGCCAAGATCGACCTGCGACCGGACAGCCGGTTCCTGGCCGAGCTCAACGCCCGCCCGTGGCCCGACGACATTCCGGTACGCATCATCGGCGGTGTGCTGGCCGAACCCACGCCCGAAATGGAACGCAGCCTGCAGCAGATGGGGGAACAGCTGGACGCCCCCGAGCTGCCCCGCCGCATCGCCGACTGGCTGGACCAGACCGGCGAAGGCCTGGGCGACGGCGTGGTCCCGGTCGACTCCCTGGCCCTGGAGGGGCACCCGGAACCACTGGTCGTGGAAGGCTCGCACCGCGGCCTGCTGGTACCCACACCACTGACGGACACCCCGCCGGCGATCGAGCCCGTGCTGGAGATCCTGGAACAGTGGCGCCGGGGGCTACACCGTCCTTGACGCCACCTGCTGACCCCGAAGCGGAGGCCTCAGAGGCTGAAGTCGCCGCCGAGCGGCTCGTCGCCTTCGACCACGGGCAGGGACTTGGCACGCCCCCAGTGGGCCCAGCCACCGTCATACAGGCGCACGTCCTCGAACCCCAGGGCCTTGAGCTGCATGTAGGCCATCGTCTGGCGGAAGCCGTCGTGGCAGTAGGCGTAGACCGTCTTGTCGCGCGGCAGATCGGCGTACAGCTCCTCCAGCTCGTCCATGGTGTCCCACAGGTGCGTCTGGCCGTTGGCGCCATCCAGGGAGACGATGTTGATCGCACCCGGGATGTGCCCGCCACGCGGCGCGCCCACCACGGTCTCGCCGGTGTAGTGGGAATTCGGACGGGAGTCCAGCAGCACCACGTCATCGTCGCGACGCGCGACCACGTCATCGTAGATGTCGGTCCACTCGACCACCAGGTCGTCCCTGGCTTCTTCCAGGGTCACGTTGCCGGGCTCGACCTCGGGCGCATCGGTAGAGAGCGTGTTGAACGCGGTCCATTCGTTGGTACCGCCGTCCAGCAGTTTCACCCGGTCCATATCGTAACCGTAGAGGTCCAGCAGGAAGTACACACGGGTTGCGAGCGCGGTCACCGAATCGTCGTACAGCACGATGGTGGAGTCGTCATTGACGCCCCAGCTGCGCAGGCTTTCCTGGAACTGCTCGCGCGAAGGGAAATGCATGATGGGATTGCGGCTGTTGTCGCCGAGATCCTTGAACCGCTGTACCTGAACCGCCCCGGGGATATGCCCCACGGTGTAGTAGCGATGCGGGTGATAGCGTACTTCGAGGATCACCAGGTCCGGGTCGTCGATGTGCTGTTCCAGCCAGTCGGCATTGACCAGGAAGTCGGCCTTCTCGGCCATTGCGGGACCGGCCGCCAGGGCCAGCAGGAGAGTGAGGGTCAGGGTCCGGAAGAGTGATCGCATGGTTTACCTTTTGCGCTGCAAAGAACTGATATCGGGATGATTGACGCCCGCGCCGGCCGGCTTATTCCCCTGCGCCCGGCATGCATTCAGCCCGGCAGGTCGGCCTGGTTGTGGCGCAGCAGGGAACGCCAGTAGCGGTTGGCGTCGGACAGGATGTGCGTCGCCGCGCCCACCAGCTCGCGCAGTTCCTCGGTGCGCATCCAGCGGGTCTGCTCCACGGCGTAGTCCTCCTGCACCTGCTTGTGCAGGGCGAAGGCCTCCTCGAGGGTACGAAGCTGGCGCCACACCTGGCCGGACATCGCCGACATGCGCACGACCTCGTTCTGCGCGAGGATGCCGTGGATGGCCGCGCCCCAGGCGGGGAAGAACGCGGTAAAGAACAGACTCCACGGAAAGTGGAAAAAGAAGTGCAGCGTGACCACCAGGAAGGTCGCGAAGAACAGCGTGAACGCAAGCCGGTGCAGGTACTTGTGGTTTATCTCCAGGTTGTGGGCCGAGCGGCGGTAATACTCGCGGTGCTCGGCCAGCACGTCGTGGATGTAATCCAGCGCCGCCTCGTTGTGCTCGCTCATCCGGTAGGGCACGCGGCCACGGCGGTCCTGCGGCATGCCCTCGGCCACCAGCAGGCGCTGCAGCACCCACAGTTCGGCGCTCTCCAGCTCCGAATGCAGTTCCAGAGGGCGGCCCTCGGGGCGGCGGTTCTCCGGCCGCCAGTACGGTGCGGAAAACGTCTTCGGGAGCACCAGTAACGGATACCCCAGACGCAGATAACGCAGCTGCTCGGCGAGGAAGCGAAAACGGATCCAGTGTCCGTGGTGATCGCGGTAGCGGGCCTTCAGCACGCGCCGCACGATGAAATGCAGCAGCACGAACTCGACCGCGATCCAGAAATAAGGCACCTCGCCGGGCGCCGCCGGCCACACCTGCAGAGCCCCGGCCACCGCGGCGAACACCGCCATCGCCGCCGCGTAGTAGATCATCCAGGTGTCGTCCTGGTGGCGCGTGGCAAAAATGCTCGCCTGCTCGTCGGACCAATTGAAGAAGTGTTCGAACGCCGGTTCGCGGATGGGGTGCTCGGCCTCGCGCTCGGGGCTCGGACGCACGGCGTTGTAGCGATTGCCCCGGCACGGCCGCGGGCGCAGGGCCCGCAGTGCTCCGGGGAGGTCGAGCATGGCCAGCGCGGAGGATGCCGCATGCAGACGGTTCACCAGCCAGTGGCGCCGCACTTCGTCGCGGGCATCGGTCTGCAGCAGTTCCACCACGCGCGAGGGCTGGCTGCGCGCCGGGGGCTCCAGCATCGCGTGCAGCCACATCCAGCTGCCGGTCACCCAGTTCCATAACCCGGGCGGGCGCCGGCGACGTCGGGTCACGCCCGCCAGACCCAGCAGCCACAGCCCCCACCAGACGACGTAGTGCCCCACCCCCACCTGGTCATCGATCCGCCGGATCAGGCGGTTCTCGGTGGTGGTCTCGTCGAGGGCCGGGGCGAACGGACACAGGATGCGTTCCAGCCACTCGTCGATCCGGCGGGAGTCGAGCTCCACCGGGTCGAACAGCGACAGCAGCGCCGCCGGGGTCACTTCCATCACGTCCAGGCGGGTCAGCGCCGCGTCGGTCACCCGGGCCGCCGTCAGCATCATCAGCTGTGGCGTGTCCTGCTCCGGGTCCAGATACAGCAGCAGGACCCCCTGTCGGCGCATCACCGCGTCGCGGATCATCTGCCCCGCGCCACTGGTGACCTCGTGGGGTTCCTGACCGTCCCACACGGCCACCAGCATGTCCGAAAACGTCAGCGCCAGATCATCCCGCAGGCGGTGCACCGACTCGGGCGGGCCCTCCGCACCATGAACGGGCTCGGCCCCCAGCACCACGCCACGGCGGGCATGCGCTCCCGGCTCGCCGGCCGTCTCGGGGCTGGTGGACATCAAATGCAGGTCCACGTCCAGGCGCGCGGCCGCGGATCGCGCCAGCTCGTTGGTTCCGGTGGCACGCCCGGTGATCAGCCGCATCACCGGCGACACGTCCGCATACACCGCATCGGTACTGGCGAAACGTTCCGCGGCCGCGCCGTACACCCGCCGCAGCACCCGCTCCAGGGTGGCCTGCAGACTGGCCCGCCGGGCTTCGGCATCTCCGTGCGACAGCCAGTTGCGCTCCAGGCGCCGCCCGCGGTGCCCTCCCACCAGCACGGAGAACGCCGGGGTCAGCCGGACCTTGTACGGGTCTTCCCCGCCCCCTGTTTCCGCTGCCAACGCATATCCTCCGGGACGAAAACTGTGAAACCATATCACCGTGGCCGTCAGCCGACTGCCCCGCCGCGCCGGAATCTGCTATACGGCTGAAAGGTCGGGCGGGCCGACCGAACCGTTAAGGGAGCAACCATGTTTGAACGAATCATGATCCCGGTGGATCTCGAACACACCGACAAGCTGCAGAACAGCCTCGAAATCGCGGCCAGAATGGCACGGGAGTACGACGCCACGGTGTACTACGTAACGGTTTCGGGGAGCCTGGCCAACCGTGCTGCCCGGACCCCGGAGGAAATGGCAAGGCATCTGGCGGACTTCGCCCGCGAACAGGGCGAGAAACACGGCATTCGCACCGACTCGAAGCTGATGCACAGCAACGACGTGGCGGTGGAGCTGGATGACAAGCTGGCTCAGGCGCAGAAGGAACTGGATGCCAATCTGGTGGTGATGGCCTCGCACATCCCGGGCGTGGCCGACCGGTTGCATCTGATCAGTTCGAATGCGGGTGAGCTCGCCCGGCGCCTCCCGGTTTCGGTCTTCGTGCTGCGCTGATGATGTTCATCGCCTTTCTGCTGATGATCGGCTTTCTGATCATCGCCGCCGTTCTGCTGGTATGGCAGGTGAGCATCCTGTTCAGCGTGGTGATCGGAGAAGACGGCAGCGTACACACCACCCGCGGGGATCCGCCGCGCAATTTCCTGCACGCGGTGCGCGAGGTGGTCAGCCGCCACGGGCTGCAGGGCGGCAGGATCACCGCGGTGCGTGGCCGCGACGGCGTTCGCGTGCGCTGTTCGCGCCGGGTGCCGGAAGAGGCCCGTGCGCATCTGCAGGCGGCGGCGGAGCGGGTCAAGGTCGGCCGCCGCCGGCGCGGGCGCAAGAAGCGCCGCTGAAGCCGGCCCTCCCCGGTACGGGCAGGGCCGGGTGATGCACCGTCAGAGCAGATCGTCCTGGATGGCGTCGATCGCATCCATGGCGCACTGGTGGTCGACCTCGCCGCTGGGACTGCCCGACACCCCGATGCCCGCGACGATGCGCCCGTCGGAGGTGACCTGAGCGCCGCCGCCGAGGATGGTGACGTTGGGCAGGTGCTGGATGCCGTAGCTGACCTCGCCCGGGAAGGCATCATCGCGCAGCTCCAGCGTATCGGTACGGAAGCTGACCGCCGTCCAGGCCTTGCTCTGTGCAGTGCCAACGGTGTGCGGACCGGCGAACCGATCCCGCTTGAGAGCCTGGGTCGTCCCGAAGCGGTCGACCACCGCCGCGGTCACCTGTGCGTTGCGATCACGACAGGCATCTACCGCGGCCTCGACGGCCTTGGTCGCGATTTCGGGTGTCAGGCTGGGTGTGTTGAACGTGGCCGAATCGGCGTGAAGGGGTGCGGCGGCCAGCGCCATCAGGGCCCCCGTTGCAAGTGCAGCTCCAATTGAACGGGTCATCTTCAACCTCCGGGGTTGGTGTAGTTCACCTGTCGATGTAGATGGTTTTCGGGCTTTTCGCAAACGAAGAAACCGAAGGACAAGGGCAACCCGAGAGGCTCAACTGCGGCGGGACACCACCCTGCCCGGGCGATGGCCCCGCGATTCCGTCTCCGTTCAGGCCACCTGACCGATCCGTTCGGAAACCGGTTCATCCGCCATCGGCGGATACTGGCTGGCCACCTCCCGGGCCGCCAGCAGAAAGGTGTTCACAAGCGTGGCGTGCTGCCGCAGCTTTTGCTCCAGATCCGGATCTTCGCTGACTTCGTCCACGACCACGCCATCCGGCCGCTCCTCCACGTGCACTTCGATGCGGCCGCGCTGTGCAAAAAGGGTGCGATACAGCGGATCACGATCGCGCAGGTGGGCGCTCTCGCGCAGCCGCCGATGCAGCTCCGGGACGTGAACGCGCAGTAACGCGGCCAGTTCAGGGTCCGTTGCCGTCGTCACCGTCCGGGTACCCCCCTCGATGAACTCCAGCTCCCTCCGGATTGCGTCGTGGGACTCCAGCAGGCGCTGAAAGACCGCCTGCTCACGCTCGTGCTGCTTGCGGGCTTCGGCGTCCAGGTGACCGCCGCAATCGATCATTCTCGGGTGCATCGTCATGGTCTGTCGGCCTCTTGCTGATGATCCTGCCCGGAAGAAGCAATCTCCCTGCCAACTCGTATTTCCCACCATGACGCGGCCACATGCCGATGCCGCCGATCCGGTAACGCTCTGAACTGCGAATATTGGCAGCTGCTAATACCCGAAAATGCCACCCGTGACACCCGAACGCTCGCAAGTCACTGTCAGAAGGGAAAAACCATCTCCAAAAATTTTCGAATATGGATTGATTCCAATTTGCGGCCGTGTATAATTCCCATTGTCGAGTCGACGGCAGCTCAGCGTCGGTTCGCCATGCAGGGGCCCCCTGGCCCCTTCTCTCCTCCATCTCTTCTGGATTTTGCCGTCGGCTCTCGGTGCCCCCCGCACCGACCCGGCGGCCCTTTTTTAATCCATCCGAACGGATCCCAATGCAAACCACATGCCAGGCACTGGCCGCGGCCGCGACCGTGGGTCACCCGGACACTGTTGGTTTGACACAACACATTAGTTCTCACTAATATTTCGCCTCCCCCGGGTGCTTCGTCGCCATCCCGACGACGAGTGAAACGGGAAGTCCGGTGCGTGCCCGGCCTCGACCTGCGCACAAGTCCGGCGCTGCCCCCGCAACGGTAGGCGGGTCACGGCAGACCCATGCGAACCACTGCGAAGAACGCGTCCGTTCAGGGCGTGCTTCGCGGGAAGGTGGTCTGCCCCGGAGCCAACGGCTCCAGCCCGCGAGCCCGGAGACCGGCCCGGAGGACAACGGAGAACCGCGGGGAGCGGTATCACCGGGCGGATCGGCATCGCTGCGCATCGGTTCACGACGCGCCGACGATGGCGCACGCCCGCCCCCCGCGGTCGACACCCACGACCACGGCGCACGGGCGGTGCGCAAAGAGAGTTCGCAATGTTCCCGAAGAAGAGATTTCCCGCGGCCCTGCTGGGCGGTGCCGCGGCCGTGCCCTTGTTGCTGGCGGCACCGCCGGCAACCGGCGAAGAAGACCCCGACGATTCCGCACGGGTACTGCCACAGGTCACCGTAACGGCGGCCACCCGCACCGAGCGTCTGGTGGAGAACACGCCCGCCTCCACCGAAGTGATCACCGGCAAGGACATCCGTCGCAGCGGGGCGACCATGCTGGACGAGGCCCTGCAGGCCGGATCCAGCCTGTTTACCGGTGCCGACGGCAACCGCTTCTCGATCCGCGGCGGCGGCCGCGCCGACATCGTCTACATGCTGGACGGCCGCCGCATCAGCGGCACGTCCGGCCGGGGCTTCGAGCTCAACCGCATCCCGGTCAGCCACGTGGAGCGCATCGAGATCGTGAAGGGCCCCGGCAGCGTGGTGTACGGCTCGGATGCGGTGGCCGGCGTGATCAACGTGATCACCCGCCAGCCGGATGCGGGCTTCGAAGGCAGCGTGGAGCTGCAGAGCGGCATGCCCGCCAGCGCCGATGGCGGGGAGCGCATCAACGGTTCGCTGTTTCTGGGCGGCGGCACCCGCGACACCCGGTTCCGGCTGCTGGCGGATGTGCTGGACCGCGAGGCCTATTCCGAAGACGCCACGGCCGACGTGCGCATCGCCGAGCAGGGCGACCGGGTCCGGCCGTCGGAGTCCGGCGCGCTGGAGGATGACCACGCGATCCAGGACCGCTATGCCTTCGACGAGGACCGCCGCGAGAGCGCGCGGGTCTACAACCTGCGCGCCGGCGTCAGCCACTGGTTCACCGACGACTTCAACGTGGAGCTGGAGGCCGGCCTGCTGCGCGAAGAGCGCGAGCGGCGCTTCCTGCACGAGCGGCCGCCGGTGGCCACCGGCTACACGAACAACAATGGCGATCCGGTGCGCGCCCTGCAGTTCCCGGCACAGCGCAGCGAGGACAGCGACCGGCGCGATCTGGCCGTGGCCGCCGAATGGTTCGTGACCGACACCCTGGAGCTGAATTACCAGGTCTACGAAAGCAAGTTCGAGATGGACCGCTCCAACACCTTCCTCGAGGCCGCGGACTTCGGCTTTGATACCACCGGGGACAGCGAATTCGGTCCGCGCGAGGTCACCTTCACCGACCGCGTCCACGACTTCGCCGCCACCTGGCGGCCCGACGCCCGCCACACGGTACTGACCGGCTTCGAACACCAGCACCAGACCTACCGCGACCGCGAACCGGCGCACGAGCCGGAAGACGACCAGTGGGTCGGCGGGGTGTTCCTGCAGCACGAATGGGCGGTCAGCGACCGTCTGGATCTGGTCTACGGCGCCCGCCACGACGAGACCTCCACCGAGGTCGACAACACCTCGCTGCAGGCCGGTGCGGTCTATCGCCTGGCCCCCGAGGCCCGGCTGCGCGTGCAGTATGCCGAGGGGTTCAAGCTGCCGGAACTGCGTTCGTTCCACGTGGACACCCTGAACCCGCGCGGACAGCGGGTGCTGGGCGCCCATGTCGTCGATCCGGCTGTCGGCAAGACGCGCCATGAACTCGAACCCGAGACCAGCCGCAATGCCGAGCTCGGCATCGCCGGCGACCTGCGCCTGAGCGACACCACCACGGGGCATTACGACGTGGGCCTGTTCTATACCGAGTTCGATGACCGGATCGCGCAGACCCAGGGCGATGGCGACTACCGCACGTTCCGCAACGTGAGCAACGCCCGCGCCCGCGGCGTGGAGACCCGCCTGGGCGCGGACTTCAACTCGCAGGTGGAGCTGCGCCTGGGGGGCACCTGGATGGATGCGATCGATCGGGACAGCGGCGAGACCCTGACCGACACGCCGGAACTCACCATGGTGGCGAGCGCGCTGTGGACGCCCAGGAAAGAACTGCGCCTGCAGCTGCGCAGCCGCTACGTGGATGAGGTACGCGTGGCCGGGGACGAATGGGATCGCTCGTTCACCCTGACCAGTCTGAACGTGGAGTACGCGCCGGCGGCCTGGGAAGACGTGACCCTGCGCGGCGGGATCGACAACCTGTTCGATGCCGACAATGAAAGTTCGCTGGCAGCGGATCCCGGCCGCTTCCTCCACGCCGGGGTCCGGTACGACTTCTAGGACGTCCGGTCCGGGGACCGGGAGGGCTGCCTTTATGGGCAGTCCTCGCCCCGGTTTTCATGTCGTTTCTGTCACCACATTGCTCATACGGAGGACTACCCCGGGTTCGGATTGGAACCCGACCCGCCGCAATATTCCTGCCAGGCTGCCGATCCGCCGCGCAGCACACGCGCGTCGATGTCCATCGCGCGCAGGCTCTCGGCCACCAGATGGGAACGCCCGCGCCCGCCACAGAACACCACCACGGGCTGCGCCGGATCCTCCAGATGTGACTCGATGCTGGCCTCCAGCTTGGGCCGAGGGATGTTCACGGCCCCCTCGATGGACGCTCCCTGCGCCTCTTCCGGCTGGCGCACGTCCACCAGCAGCAGCGGTTCACCGGCCTCCCGCCAGCGCGCCAGCTCCGCCGGCTCCACGTGCGGCAGGGTCTGTTCCAGGCGGGTGATGCGTTCTTCGAAACGGCTCATGACGATTCCTCGGATATGGGTGGTTCGAGCTTGCGGGGAGATCGGCGGTGCCTGCAATCTGCAACGATACGCGTGCGCGAAACCTCCGGGATGCACCCATGGCCGACACCTCCGACGTCCGCAGGCCGGGCTTCGTCGCCCACATGGCGACGGTCTTCATCAATGCCCTCAACGACAACTTCTTCCGCCTGGTCGTCATCTTCATCGCCCTGCGCGAGTTCGTCGCCGAGGGCGAAGGCACGTTCTACTACAGCCTGGTCGGGTTCGTGTTCCTGCTGCCGTTCGTGCTGTTCTCGCCGTGGGCCGGCTACATCGCCGACCGCTACAGCAAGAAGGCGGTGATCGTCGCCACCCGCTCGGCCGAGGCCGTGGTGCTGCTGACCGCCGCGGTCATGCTGATCATCGACTATTTCCCCGGACTGCTGGTGACCGTGTTCCTGATGGGCCTGCAGAGCACCTTCTTCAGCCCGGTGAAGTTCGGCATCCTCCCGGAGATCGTGCGCTACGCGCAGCTGTCGCGCGCGAACGGGCACATCCAGCTGTGGACCTTCCTGGCGATCATCCTCGGCACCGCGCTGGCCGGCTTCGTGATGGAGTTCGCCGGCGAGGCGCTGTGGATCCCGGCGGTCGTGATCGTGGCGCTGTCACTCACGGGCCTGGTCACCAGCTTTTTCGTCACCCCCACCCGTGCGCTCAACAACCCGGCACCGTTCCGGCTGAACCCGTTCGCCACCGTCGTGCAGTCGATCGCCGAGATCCGGCCGCAGCGGGTGCTGTTCCTGGTGGTCGTCGGCATCGCGTGGTTCTGGGCCCTGGGCACGCTGTACCAGCTCAATGTCCCGCTGTTCGCCGAGCTGCACCTGGGCCTGGGCGAACTGGCCACCGGCGTCATCCTGACGACCCTGGCCCTGGGCATCGGCACCGGCAGCATCCTCGCCGGCTATCTGTCGCGCGGCGGCATCGCCATGCACCATGCCCCGGCCGGCATGATCGCGGCCGCCCTGATCAGCGCGTTGCTGTATTTCACCGTCGACAGCTACCCGGCCACCCTGGTGCTGATGGCCCTGCTCGGCGTTGCCTCCGGGTTCTTCATCGTGCCGATCACCGCCTACCTGCAGGGCCACAGCCCGGCGGAGCGGCGCGGACGTTTCATCGCCGCCAGCAATTTCCTGTCATTCTCCGCCATGCTGGTCGCGCCGGTATTGTTCTGGGTGCTCACCGGCCCGGCCGGCGCCACCCCCGCGCATGTGTTCGTGATCGGCGGGCTGGCCTCGGCACTGGTCGGCCTGACGGCCCTGCGCCTGTACCGCCGCCACCGCGCGGAGGCGGATGCCTGACCCCCGAAGCCCACGGCCGCGAGGCCGGACCACAGCATCCGGGGCGAACGTCTATCCTTCAGGGAAAGACATGCGCAGGGTTGAACCCGGGAGGCCATCATGAGCAACAACATGGTCGATGTAACCATTCACATCGACGAGACCATCAACGCCGAGGCCCGCGAACGTATCCAGGACGAGCTGCGCGAGATGAGCGGCGTGATGGCGGCATCCAGCCACGAGGAGAAACCACACCTCGTCGTGGTCGAATACGACCCGGAGCGGATCAACAGCCATCGCCTGCTCGACACGGTCACCGCCAGCGGCGTGCACGCCCAGCTGATCGGCCTGTAGCCGGCGGCGAGCCTTTCAGGCTCACGAGGCTCACGGACGGTGAAGGAGACTCCCCGTGGACGAGGTTCAGGTCACGGTATTCGGCGGCACCGGCTTTCTCGGCCGCACGATCGTGTACCAGCTGCTCGATGCCGGACACGCCGTGCGCATCGCGTCTCGCCGCCCGGCGCTACCGGCCGACCTGCAACGGCACGAGCGGGTGGAACACTGCAGCGCCGACATCCGCAACGATGACGACGTGGCCAGGGCCGTGGCGGGTTCGAAAGGTGTAGTGAACGCCGTCAGCCTGTACGTGGAGCAGCGCGACCTGCGCTTCACCACCATCCACGTGGAGGGCGCCGCCCGGCTCGCCCGGGTGGCGAGCGAGGCCGGTGTGGAGCACCTGGTGCACATCTCCGGCATCGGCGCCGACGCTGGTTCGCGTTCCGCCTACATCCGTGCGCGGGGCGAAGGCGAGGCCGCGGTGACCACCGAATTCCGCGACGCCCTGATGGTCCGGCCCAGCGTGCTGTTCGGCCCGGGCGATGCGTTCCTGCGCAACCTCGCAGCCCTCGCGCGGCTGCCGATGGTGCCGCTGTTCGGCCGCGGCGACACCCGCCTGCAACCGGTGCACGTGGCCGATGTCGCGCAGGCCGTGGCCACCCTGTTCAACGAGCCGCCGGCCGGACACCGGGTGTTCGAGCTCGGCGGCCCGGACATCCTGGAGTACCGCCAGATCGTGAACCGGGTGCTGGAACACCTGGGGCAGCCCCGGGTGCTCGTGCCGGTACCGTTTCTCCTCTGGCACCTCGCCGCCGGGCTGACTTCATGGCTGCCCCGCGCGCCCCTGACCCGGGACCAGGTCTACCTCATGCAGCAGGACACGATCACCAGCGGCACCTGCGCGACCTTCGCCGACCTCGGCATCACGCCGCGCTCGCTGGAGGCCTCCCTGCCCGAGTGCCTGCCGACGACTTAGGAGCGGTCCGGCGCCCGGGACACGAGGAAGGCATCCGCCTGTTGGTCGTCCCGGTAGGCCTCCATGGCTTCCTCCGCGGCTGCGCGGCTGTCGAAGGAGCCGATCCGGACCCGGAAGTGCTCGCTGTCGTGTTCCGGTACGTCCACGACCTCCAGCTGGCTGTCATAGCCGCGCGTCCCCAGTTCCCTGCTCAGCTGCCTTGCATTCGCCCGTTCGGAGAACACGCCCGCCTGGATCGAGTATCGCTCGCTGGCATCGGCTTCATCATGCGCCTCCGCCGATTTCTCGACGTTCATCGGGGTTACCGGCTCGGCGGGCCCGGCATCATGTTCCAGGCGCGCGGCCAGAGCGGCGGGCGAGAACGCGCGAACATCGGCCTCGTCCCTGGCGTCAGCCGCCACCGATGGCGTCGGATCCTCGACACCGGTGTGGTTCGGCGCACCGATCGCGGCGCCCGAATAAACGCCGAGGACGAACAGCAGCACCGTTGCAATCGGCGCCCCGAAGACCGCCAGGAACAGTTGCCGACGGGTGATTAGCAGGTTGATCATCTCGTTACCCTCCTCCATGGCGTCAGGACCGCCATTTTGTGATCGCGGGGTCCGGCATGCGCGAACGACAAAAATTCGACGCGTCCGCTCCCCTCAGCCTGGATCACGCAAGGACAATGCCAGGCTGTTGAGCGATCGATTCGAGGGTTACAGGCTTTGGGTGGCGAGGTTCTGCGAAAGCAGGCCTTCCCACAGGGAACCGACCCGGGCGAGATGATGGCGCGCGATCGCCTCGGCGCGGGGCGCCAGGGCCGCGGCCTGTTCCGCGGATTCGGCGCGCAGGCGGATATCGGCGATCTGCGGCTGGTCCACCGGCATGCCGATCTGGCTGACCAGCACCACCTGCGCATCCGATACTTCGTCGATCTCCGCCACGATCGCCTCGGCGATATGGGTGGCCGTCACGTTGTACAGCTTGCCGACATGGGTGACCGGATTCTTGCCGGCGAAGGACTCGATGGTCATCGGGCGCGACGGGGTAATCAGGCCGTTCGCCCGATTGCCGCGACCGGTCTGCCCGTCGTCACCGGCCTCGGCCGAGGTGCCGGTGACGGTCAGGTACAGGCTGTCCGCGTCGGGATCGTCGGCGGTATTCACCGCCACGTCCGGCTCTCGGCCCAGGGCCTCGGTGGCCACGCGCCGCACCTGCCGGGTCGCATCCGAACGCGAGGCCAGATAGGCGTCCCGGTCCGCCAGGTGCGCCCCGATGAAGGCGCAGGCCACCGTCAGGGACACGTCCTCGCCGCTGCGCACCCCCATCACCTTGACGTCCTGTCCACGCGCCGGCGGCGCCTCCGACCACAGGCTCATGTCGGCCGCGAACACTGCTCGCTCCAGCGGGCTCAGGGGCGCGTAGCCCACTCCCAGCGAGGTGTCGTTCGCCAGCTGCGGCACGCCATCCCGCCGCTGACGCTCGAACAGCTCCACCAGGTCCTGCGATCCGGGACGGATGAGCGAGTGCACCCGCACGTGGCGCTCGACATCCAGCGCGGGCATGTGCGTGGCCAGCCATGCACGGCAGGCCTCCACCGCCAGCTCGTCCACCGCCACGGTCGCGCCGCGATACTCGCGCGTGGCCCGCCCGGCGATGTACAGCTCGATCGGCTCGTCCACCTCGCCTCCGCCGAAGGCCGGGCGGGCGGCGCCGCCGCGCAGCAGCACCTTGTCCACGTTGTGGTGCAGCACGAAGCCGAAGCGCTCGCGGTACTCCCGCGACAGCGCCAGGCTCACCTCCTCGGCCAGCGCATCGCACAGCGTGTCCGGATGCCCCAGCCCCTTGCGCTCCACTACCTCGACAGGCTGCCGGGCGACGGGCCTGCCCTCGAGTTCACTGACGATCAGGTTCATATTGCCTCTGCATATTGCGTCCGTTGCCACGTTCCGGCCGATCGACCGGCCCGGGGAATCAGGTCTGTCCCCATTTCAGGTCAGCGCCCGCCGGCACCGGGAGAGCGGTCGGCAGGCCTTGCGAGGGAGAAGAGGGATAACCGAGATAGTAGCCCTGGGCGAAGTCGAACCGCAGGTCGCGCACCCGGTCGAGCTGTTCCGCGGTCTCGATGCCTTCGGCCACGGTGGCGTAGCCCGCGTCGCTGATCATCTGGAGCAGGCCCTCGACAATGTGGTGCTGCTCCGGGTCATCCAGGCTGCGTATCAGGCTGATGTCGAACTTGACCTTGTCCACGGGCATGGAGGCGAGATAGCGGATCGAGGAATACCCACTGCCGAAATCGTCCAGCGCGACAAGAAAGCCCAGCCGGCGCAGTTGCTGGAGGATCTCGGTTGCCGTTCCGATCTCGGTGATCAGGGCGGTCTCCGTCACCTCGAGAACGATGGTCCGTTCCTGCAGGAAGGGCACGAAGTCTTCCATCCACTCGACGACCCCGGCGTTCACGATGGTGGGGCCCGACAGATTGATCGAGACACCGAGACCGGGCGGAATCCGGGCGGCCTGCAGATCGTGGAGAATGCGGCTCAATACCGCCCGGTCGAGCTCGACCTCCAGCCGGCGCGCCTCGACCACGGGAAAGATATCCGCGGGGCCGATCATCTCGCCCTCGTGTTCGATGCGCACCAGGGCCTCGAAATACGAGGGGTGGCACTCGGTCAGAGCCACAACCGGCTGGTAGGCCATACGAATCCCGGTTCCCCGGGTCACGGCCTCGTACACCGCGTTGTTGACCCAGTTCGAATAGATGCCCCGCGTGTCGTCCGCCAGTTCCGGCGTAAACAGCACCACATGCGAAGACGCGGGGCGCTTGGCCTTGTACATGGCTACGTCGGCCTGCCACGGCAGGGCTCTCAGGGCCTGTTCGTCATTGCCGGGCGCGACGGCCATGCCAATACTGATCTTGATCGGCTCCCGCACCCCGAACGCGGCGAAATCGGTGGCCCGGATGCGTTCCTGGACCTGCTCTCCCATGTTTCGGGCACCGGATTCGTCGCAGTCCAGGAAAATCGCCGCGAATTCGTCGCCACCGATCCGGAACAGCGGCTCCCCTTCCCGCAGGACCTCGCCAATGCTTTGCGCGACCGCCTTCAGGACGGCGTCTCCCAACTCGTGGCCGTAACTGTCGTTGATCGCCTTGAAGTGAGTGATGTCGAACAGGACGAAGCACACCGGATCACCATGGCGGGTCACCATCCCTGGCACGGTTTCCCAGTATTCCTCGAATGCCCGCCGGTTACGCACTCCGGTGAGGGCATCGTGGTACGCCATGCGCGAGAGTTCGCGATTGTTCCTCTCCAGGCTGGAATGAACATCGTGGAGCCGGGCCTGGTAGGAGTTCAGGGATTCCCGGATCTTTTCCGTTTCCGCGATGGGCAGCCAGCCGTTGACTCGTTTCAGCACAAGGCTTCCGGCGCTTTCGCGCAGCCGGTCGATATGTCCGGCAATGGTTCGCAGGGGGCGTACGATCACGTAGACCAGTGAAGAGAACAGGGCCCCGGTGAGGAGCAGAAGGATGCCCGCGAAATTGATCAACGCGTCGAGCAGAAGCGAGTCCAGCTGATCGGCCATCGGGTTCGAGCGCAGCTCGAAGCGCGCCTGCCCGAGGAGATCCCCTGCGGGGACCGCATCCTGCTCGCCGAGATCGAAATGGATCGATTCGGGATCGACATAGCGGTACGCGTGGCCCTCGCGGAGCGCGTCGAGAAACCGGGTCTGCAGACCGACGAATCCCGATGGCTCGGCCCCGTCGGGCACGGGAACCGGTTCGAACGTCACCAGGAACGGTTCCTCATCGCCCGGCATCGCGCGTGGCGCCGGAGGCGGCAACTCGAGCTCCGCGGGCAAGCCTTCGGAATCCGGCCCGGGCAGCGGCGCTCCATCTCGATCATAAATCCGCGCGTCCACGACGCTGTCCGCCAGGACCCCGGCCTGGTGCATGCGGTGGCTCTTCCAGTAGGCATAGTAGTGCGGGGTGCCCAGTTGTTGGCGCACTTCCTCCCAGCGCGCGAACCGGGAAGCCTGACGGTCTGCCTGCTCGCGGACGTGATCCAGAGCCTCGGCAAGCTCCTGGCGCGCGGCCTCGCGGCCACTTTCCTGAATTTCGCCGCGCAGCTGGTCGACCTTGTGCCAGGTGTAGAAACCAAAACCGGCCACGATCAGCAAGGACACCGCCGCCAGCAGCAGGGCGTAATGCGTGATCGAAAGCGTACGGCCGGGGATCATTGCGAGTGACGCTCCCGGAGCACTTGCTCGACCTCCTCCAGCAGGTCGAATTCGTGCATCCGGTCGAAGAAGTGGTTGGCACCTTCCACGATACGGACCTCCACTCCATGGCGCCGCAGGGTCTCTATCCAGTCCAGATCGATCCGGTCATCGATACTGCCCGCGATCAGGGTGGAAGGCACGGTATTCAGCTCGAGGGCCCGCTCCGTCCGCTGCCGGTCCCAGTCGTAGTAGGACAGGTACGCCTCGGGCGTCGTGACGTACTGACGACAGAACCCCAGGGAATACTCCTCCAGTCCGGCATCACCGCGTTCGAGCGACGCCCGGGCGCGGGCGGCATCTTCGGCCGATTCGAATGCGGCCTCGCCATGGCCGAAATAGGTCACGCTGATGAAGATGGCGTGGGCCACCGGAGTGTTCGCGGAATCCGCCAGGTAAGCCAGCAGGTTGACGCTGCCGGCACTGTGACCGATCACGACGGGTTCCTGATCGGTCTTTTCCCGCAGCCAGTCCACCCAGACAGCGACTTCGTTCCGCGTCTGCTCCATGCCGTGGGTATGCACCGCCTCGCACGGCAGGCTCGCGGTGCGCCGGTCGATCCCCAGGGTCAGCGTGGGGGTCAGCACGTGGAACCCCGCGTCCGCGAGTGCCACCGCGAGCCGGCGCACGGTGGGGAAGTGATGGGTCTGCAGGAAGCCGTGCTGGATCAGCACGGCGGGCTTGTCCGGTTCGCCGGCCCAGTATGCGGCCTCGGCCGCATCACCGGAGGGCATTTCCAGGACCACCGGGGTTTCCCCGCCGGTTGCCACGGCACTCAGACTCAGCAGGATCACGGTGGAAACGACCGCCGCCGTGCTGCGCAAGAACCTTGCGGGCATAGTCGTAACCCTCCTGGCCAAAGACCCCCCGGGGAAAACCCCCAGTTTTAATGTAACAGTCTCGCGGCGCGATGGCATGCACGCCGGTCCGTCAATGGACGAAGCTAGTCGGAACGCGGCTGTGGCGGAACGGCTTTCGCCTGCAGACTCGAATGGAGGCTCAGCCCCGTCACGGTCAGCAGGATCAGCGCCATCCCGAAGATCTGGACCGCCGCCAGGGATTCATCCAGGAACACCACACCGAACAGCGACGCGGTCACCGGCTCGACCATGGCCACGATGGAGGCCACCGCCGGCGCCGTGTAGTTCAGACCGACGATGTAGAAGATGAACGACAGACCGGCGCCCAGCACGCCGAGGATCACGAACAGGGGCCAGCTCGAGGTGCTCAGCACGTCCACCATCTGCCCCGGATCACCCAGCGAGAAAAGGATGAGGACCAGGACCGCGAACGCGATCACCAGGATCGCCTGCGGGCTGCCATGGGGCGCAGCAAACTTGAAACCGAAGATGAACACCGCGTAGGACAGGCCGGAGGCCAGACCGGCACCCGCGGCGATCAGGGTCACGTCCCCGGCGCCGATGTCGTAGATCCCGGTCAGCAGCACCACGCCCAGCAGGACCATGACGATCGCCACCCACTTGAACAGCGTGGGCCGCTCCAGCCCCAGCGCAAACGAAACCAGGTACACGAACACCGGCGCGCAGTACATCAGCGTCGCGGCCACGGCCACGCTGCCTTCCGCGATACTCAGGAAATAGAACGTGAAGTTGCCGGCCACGCCCAGGCCGGCCACCGCCGACCAGAGCCACATGCGACCGCTGCCCAGTCCGCTGCCCTGCGGACGCAATGCCAGCCAGGCGAGCACGAACAGTAGCCCGATCGCACCGCGATAAAACGACACCACCACGGGATCCCAGCCCTGCCCCGTCAGAATGCCGCCGATTCCGCCGGATAGCCCCCATGAAAACGCCGCCAGCACGACGAGCAGGGTACTCAGCCCGGCCAGTTTTTCGTTGGTAAGGGATTTCAGGGGGTTCGGTGAGGCATGGGGCATTCACTGTCCTTTCATCGATCGAGGATGCGGGAAAACAAGGGACGAAAGTATACCAGCCCCTCGCAAACTGCCCCGGCACATCCATTCGGTTTGGGAGAATACCCGGGAGCTGCCTCTACCCTTGCTCCCCTCACATTCCCTGGCGCCGCCCGCGCGGGACGCACGGGTGTGTGACCTGCGTCGATTGCCGTACCCCGGGGGAGGGTCTAACGTCACTGGTGAGCACCCATCCCCCTGTGTGCTCGGCGCCCCGTCCTCCCCCGGAGGTCGGGGCGTTTTTGGTTTCGAGCGTCCGGACCGTAAAAAGACCGCAATTCCGGGCCGCACATGGCGAACTCGGACATTCGGCTGATGGAAAGGTCTCGCCGCTCCGCTATCTTCTGAAGTACACGCATGATATTCGGGAGGTTCGCCATGAACACCACCACCGAACACAAGATCATCGCCGCAACCTCGGCGGTGGCCCGGCTTACCACCCTGCACCACTGGCTGGGCGACCCCGCCGATGCACCCGAGCATATCCTGCCGGCGCCCGTGGTCCATGCCTGGGCCAAACGCGGCGAGCCAGGGAGCCAGCACGAAGCTCTGGCGGGGGCGGTCGGACGCGGCTGGATTCGGGTGACCCCGGAGGGCTATTGCCTCACGAGGGATGGTCTCGCCGCACTGCAGACCTTCGTGCCGCATTTTCGCCGCCTGGCCCGCCGGGACACACCGAAGACCGCCGCCCCCGCCAGCTTCTGAGCGGCGACGCCGGGGCGTTGAGCCCCGCCATCGATCTGTTCATCGAGCACTACTGAGCGGAGCTGCCCGAACCACCGGAGCCGCCAATGACGAGCCGCCTGATTATCGCCGCCCTGACGATTGCCACGCTGCTCGCCGCACCGGCCCTGCAGGGCGCGGAGAAGCAGCCCGAGCGGCCGAGCATCGGTCTCGCACTCGGCTCCGGTGGCGCCGGGGGGCTGGCCCACATCGCCATCCTGCAGGTCTTCGACGACCTCGATGTCGAACCCGACCACATCAGCGGCACCAGTATTGGTGCGGTGATTGGGGGGCTGTACGCGGCCGGCCTCAGCGCCGAGGAGATCCTGGACGTCTTCGACGACTTCGGTGGCTCGCGCATGGATGCCCTTTCCGGGCTGGTCGAGGCCGATGTGCAACTCACCGAGCTGATCCCGCTGCGCCTCGGGCGCAACGCCGTGCTCGACTCAAGCGAATTCCTCGAATTCCTCGCCAAACACACCGATGCCCGGACTTTTGACGATCTGCGCATCCCCCTGTCGGTGGTGGCCACCGACTACTGGAGCGGCGAACCGGTGGTCCTCCACGAGGGCGAACTGTTCACCGCGATCGAGGCGAGCATGGCCGTCCCCGGCCTGTTCGAACCGGTGCCGCAGGGCGACGACCGGCTGCTGATCGACGGCGGCACGTCCAACCCGCTCCCCTGGAATCTGCTGCAGGAAGAGCACGACTTCGTGATCGCCGTCGACGTCTCCGCCAGCCGCAAACAGACCCCCAACGATCCACCGGGCCTGACCGATCTGCTGTTCACCACCTTCAGCATCATGCAGAGCTCGCAGATCCGCCACATGCGCGAACACGACCCGCCCGATCTCTTCCTCGAGGCCGGCACCGCGGACATCCGCCTGCTCGACTTCAACCGGGTCGAGGAGATCGTGGAAAGGGCGCAGCCCAGTGCCGAAAAGCTGCGCGAGGCACTCGAGACCCGGCTCGATCCACCCGCGCAGACCAGCCCGTAGGCGGCCTGCCCGACTGCAGCGCGGCCGGGCTCAGATATGCCGTGAGAAATCCCCGTAGCGGCAATGACCGAGCAGGTTGCGAAACGCCGGACCGTCCAGCCGAATCAGCGAGACGTGGTCGCCCCCCTCCACATACACCCTGTCCTGCGCCGCGAGCGATTCATCCAGAAGGACCTCCAGCCCCCATGCGCTACCCAGGGCCGGCACCGCCCCGTATTCGCAGTCCGGGAACACCGACCGCACCTCCTCTTCGGTCGCCAGCCCCACATGCTCCCCGAGCATGTAGTGCAGCTTGCCGAACTGCAGCCGGCGCGTGGCCGGCAGGACCGCCAGCATGTAATGGCCGGCATCCTCCACCAGCACACCCTTGGTCAGTTCATCGCCGGGTACGTGGGCGGCTTCGGCCGTCCGGCTGGCGGAAACCGCACGCGGATGGCCCACAACGTCATAATTCACGTCCCGCTCGTCGAGAAATTCCTGCAATGTAGTGCTGATCGTCATCGTTCTGCCCCTCTCGCCGCGGCCGGGTCACGCAAACGCGGATCCATGCCTTCAACCCGAGGATAGACAGGCTGAAGGCCACGAGCTCGCCGCTTTCCGCCACCGGGGGGCCCGCTGGGGCCCTTCGACGGGCGGCCACCCGTTGATTGCCCCATACTCCCGAGGCAGCAAGTCCGGAATGACGGGGGAAGAGCATGCTTCGCATCGCGGCTGTGCTGTTGCTGGGCCTTGGGATCTTCGCCGGCTGGATCGCCGCGCAGGGCTGGGAGGCCATGCGCGTGCTCCAGGACATCGAGGCCGGCGCGGGGCCGAGCGCGCTGAAGGAGCGCACCCCCGAGCCCGCGCGCGAAACACTCACGTTCACGACGGACGAAGGTGACATCGCCGCCGACCTGTACCATCCCGGGCAGGAGGTGGGCGCGCGCATCGTCCTCGTGCCGGGCTTCACGCCGCAGGGCAAGGACGACCCGCGGCTGGTGCAGCTCGCCCATACGCTGGCGCGGGCGCGGTTTCTGGTGCTGGTGCCCGACCTGCAGGGCTCACGGGTGCTCAGCGTGCGCAGCGAGGATGCCGCGGCCATCGGTGATGCCGCCGCCCTGCTCGCCCGCCTGGAACCGGAGCGCGCTCCCGACGACCAGAACGTGGGAGTCGCCGCCATCTCCTACGCCGTGGGCCTGGCCGTGCTGGCCACACTCAAGCCGGAGGGGCAGGAAGCCATCGACTTCCTGGTCGGGATCGGCGGCTACTACGACACCGGGAACGTCATCACCTTCGCCACCACCGGGGCCTACCGGGAGCCCGGCTCGAACCGGTGGCAGACGCGCACGCCCGACCCGCTGGCGAAGTGGTTCTTCCTGTGGGGCAACCTGCACGTGCTCGATGACCGCGCGGACCGCGCGCTACTCGACGAAATCGCCCGCCGGCGCGCCGCCGACCCCGAGGCCCCCATCGACGACCTGAGCGACCCACTCGGCACGGAGGGCCGAAGCCTGCTGGCGCTCATCCTGAACGACGACCACGAGCGCGTACCGCAGCTGCTGGATGACCTGCCGGCCAGCGCGCGGGAAGCCATCGAGGCTCACTCCCTCGCCGAACGGGACCTCTCGCATCTTTCCGGCCGCGCCCTCCTGATCCACGGCCGGGACGACGCCATGATCCCGCATACCGAAAGCACGCGCCTCGCCCGAGCCATCGGCGACACCGACCTGCACCGCATCGACGGCTTCTCCCACATCGACCCGCACGGCGTCGGACTCATCGGCCAGTGGCAGCTCGTGCGGGCAATGACGGACCTGCTGGCATGGCGCAACGATGGCGCCGTACACTCCGAAAACCGAACCCCGCGAACCGAGGACTTGCCATGAAGGGCTTCACGAAACCATTGCTGATGCTCGCGCTGTTCCTGCCGCTGCTGGCCGCGCCCGCGCACGCGCTGGACGGCGACACGATCGACCGCTGGCTGGCGGCGACCGAGGAACTCAACGAGTGGAGCGCGCAGCAGCCCGACGTGCAGGAACCGGAGATGGACGCGCAGGATGACGAGGTTTCGATGGCGGAGGTCCGTCAGGCCATCGAAGAGGTGGCGCGCATGGAGCAGGAGGTGGAGGAGATCGCCGCGCGTCACGGCTTCGACAGCAGCCACGAGCTGACCGAGATTGGCTCGCAGATCTTCAACGCCCGGCATGCGCTGGAGATGGAACGCCGGCTCCCGGAGATGGAGCGCGAGCTGGACGAGAGCCTGCAGCGCATCGAGGACGATCCGGACATGCCGGCGGAACAGAAGGCGACCATGCGCGACGCCCTGGAGCAGCAGCGCGAGATGCTGCACAACCTCGCGCCCGACGTGCCCGAGCAGGACATGGAGGCGGTGCGCAGCCGCGAGGACGAGCTGGAGGCCCTCTTCAGCAACTGATACCCCCCTCGTTTGGAGGGGGCACATCTCCGGGGACGGTGCCATATTGAGCCTGTTGAGCATGCAACAGGACCGTCCCGAGCCAGGAGATGTTCGATGCCCGCGAAGACCCGTTTCCGCAGCCGTTCGCTGGTGCTGGCCCTCGGCCTGCCCGCACTGGCGATCACCGCGTTCACCGCTTCGGCGGATGAGTCGCCGATCCAGCTCGAACCCCTCGCCCTCGATGGCGGGGGCGATCACTACCGCTACGGCGTGCTGACCGACATCCAGGGCGACGAGATCCGCTGGACGGTGACCCAGGGCCCGGAGATCACCCGCATCCATCCCGACGAGGACTACCGTTCCGGCCTCGGCGGGCGCGAGGACCTGTTCACCGGACCGGCCCTGGATGGCGAGTTGTATCGCAAGGAGCAGGAGCTGGGGGTTCTGCTGCCGGTGTTCCAGAGCGAACAGATCGAACCGCCGCACACGTTCCAGGACATGTTCGACAACCAGCGGCGAGTGGAAGAATATCGCGTACATGTGGCCGCAACCGGCGAGACGCGCGAGATCGCCGGGGAGACGGCACAGGGCTACCGCCTGGCCGCGGTCACCGAGATGACCAACCTCGACAGCGACGATGAAGAGGCCCTGTTCTCGGTGAACCACGGAACGGTGTGGGTGTACGAGGACGTGCCCTTCTCGTCGGCGCTGCTGCAGCTGAGCCCCGGCATGTTCCGCATGGCCATCGGGCCCAACGTCCCGGACGGCCTCGAGACCCATTACCTCCACACCCTCGGCGAGGCCCTGGAACCGCTCGGCATGCCGGCCGGCCTGCAACTTCAGGGCTTCCACACCTCCGCCGACACCCTGGAAACCATGGAGGCCCAGGACTGGGCACTGGAAGAAGACCAGTCACCCGGCCAGGCCTCGGGCATCGCCTACCGGATCGAGGTCACCGAATTCAGCGACGACGCCGACGCACCGGATTACGCCGCCCTGCAGGAGTACCCGCGCGCCGGCGCGGCCGCCTTCGAATACCTCCGCACCCCGCCCGTGCTGGCCGACATGCTGGATGTCTGCCTCCCCCTGCCCTCTGACATGCCGCGCGACGAGCTGGCGGCGATGCTGGACGAGCAGGCGACCTTCGACGGGGCCCTGGAAGGGGCCCACTCGGGTGCACTGCTCGGACAGGCGGCCTGGGGCGGCCAGGAAGATCCGCAGCGAGGCGACGGCTTCGCCCTGGTGGTGGAGGCCTTCCTGCCGGAACTGGAGACCACCGCCTGCATGATCTTCACCCGGGTGGGTGCGGGCGTTCCCGATGACACCGGTACCCTCGAGATCGCCGACCCGCGCAGCACCGAGGCCGAAGGCCGGCTGGCCGCGCACCTGCTGGTGGGGGATGTCAGCAAACCCGGCGACATCTCCTTCCTGACCGTCGGCCAGGGCCTGAGCGGAGAGGTCCGGCTGGATACCGCCGAACCGGACGGCACGTTCCACGGCCACCTGGACGTGGAAGGCATCGCCACCCCGCTGGACGACATGGGTGCCAGCGACGGATTCCGGCTCGAGGGCGAGTTCTCGGCGATGCAGTACTGGGACCGCGTACCCGTCGCCCGCTGATTCGCGTGCGTGACGTCCCCGCCCCGGTGCGGGGCCGTCACACCGGGCGGAACACCATCAGGGCCACCACGACGAGCATCGCCGAGAAGGCCGGGACGCCCAGCCAGAACCACAGCCGCATGCGGCGGGCGTAGGCGGGTGGCAGATCGACGCCCTCGCGGATCGCGCGGGCCGAGGTCTCGCGCATCCGCAACTGGAGCCAGACCACCGGCAGCCAGCAGGCCCCGGCCAGCAGGTACAGCGCACCGGTCCACAACAGCCATGCGCTGTCGAGCGGCCAGCCGGCCAGCCACACCATCGCGAACCCGGTCAGCGGCTGCAGGATCACCGCCGGGGTGGTGAACCACCAGTCCGCACGGACCACCAGACGGTCGGTGACCGCAATGGCCGCCGCGCTGCCACTGCGCCACACCATGTACTTGTAGAACGCACTGCCCAGACCGGTCCCGAACAGCAGGATCGCCCCCAGCACGTGCAGCGTCTTCAGTCCGAGGTAGAGCATCGCCGGGGCCCCTCCATTGCGATCAGCATCAGCGTGGCCACGATCAGGGGCAGGTTCTTGCTGAGCGGCCCGAACGGGTCGATCCACAGCTGCGGAAGCAGCAGCCCCGCGCCCAGGGTGTAACCGGCCATCATTACGACCTGGATCCACGCCACCTCGCGCACCCGCCAGCCCGCGAGCAGTGCCAGGCCCAGCAGCACGTCCACCAGCGCCAGACCATACAGAGCGGTAACGGCCGGGGCGGCCGTCAGACCGGCCGACGCCAGCAAGTCCAGACTGGCCTGAGGCGGATGCAGCAACGCCGACACCAGCCCGGTCCAGATCCAGACGAAGGCCAGCGCGAAGCGCAGCAGCGGGCGCAGACCGTACAGCCGCGCATGCCACAACTCCGCCTCGCTGGACGGCCGGGCCGCCAGCGCCCCGGCAAAACCGCGCGGGCGCCACCCGAACCCGCGCTCGAATGGCTCCACCGGGGCCGTGCTGCCCCGCCGCAACAGGTCCACCATCGACCCGTTCACCGGAGCCACGTGCAGCCGGCCCGCCAGCGCCGCCCCCGCGCGCGCAAGCCGCGGCGCCACCGGCAGGGCTCTCCAGCGCCCCGCCCCCAGCCAGGCGCGCCAGCGGGCCAGCACCCGCGCCAGCGTCACCGGCTCGGCCCCCACACAGTCCAGCACCTGGCAGCGCGGCTCGCCGCACTCGACCGCCTGCACCACCGCGCGCACCAGGTCATCGACATGGACGGGCTGAAGCATCTGCCCGCCGTCGCCCACCAGGGGCACCCACGGCAAAGCCGCCAGGGCCCGCAGAAAGCCGGTACTGGCCCCGCCTTCGCCATGCACAATGGACGGCCGCAGGATCAGCCAGTCCAGCGGCCTGGCGGCCAGATCCGCATCCGAGCGCCCCCGGCTGCGCAGCCAGGGGTCGTCGGCGGCCGGGTCCGCCCCCAGTACCGATATCTGGATCACGCGGCCGACCCCGGCCTGCTCGCAGGCCGTGAACAGGGCGGCCGGAGCGCGCTCATGCAAGGCCGCGAACGACTGTGCACCCTGCTCACGGGCAATGCCGGCGGCATTGATCACGACATCCATGCCCGTCACACGTCCGAGCCAGTCCTCCGGCCGATGATCCCGAGTGAAATCGCAGTGGACCGGTGCGGCGCCACGCGCGCATCCGACCACCTCGTGGCCGCGCTCGCGCAGCGCCCGCTCCAGATGGCGCCCGACAAAACCCGTGCTTCCGGTCAGCAGAATGCGCATCCCGTTACCCCCGGCGCGCTCATTCGCCGCCGGCCGCGCCGCGGGCGCGGTCGACCAGCGCGACCTTCCAGATCACCAGGCCGATCACCGACAGGGCCAGGAACACACCTCCCAGGGCGTGGAACAGGGTCCCGCGGATCAGCTCGACGGAGCCCATGCCGCCATGTTCGGCCGCCAGCAGGATCACCTGCAGCAGCGGTGCGATCAGCACCATCAGCCGCGTGAAGTTGACCCAGAAGCGCGCCGCGGCCTCGCTGCCGCACACCTCCCCGAGCAATGGCTCAAGGGCCGGCTGAATCAGATGAATGACGACCAGACTGATGCCCAGTGCAGTGGCCAGCTGGACCCCGAGAATGACAAGCGGCTGGATTTCCATGGCATGACTCCTTTTCCTTGGTTTCGGTTGTTTCTGTCTATACAGAAACTACCGGGCAAATTTTTTTACTTGCCCAGCAGGCTCTGGATCCGCGCCCCCATCTTCATCAGCTTCACCAGGGTCTCGCGGTCCAGTCCCCGCATCTGCTCGTACCAGCCAAGCAGCTGCTCGAGGAACTCGAGGGTATCGTTCATGCGCGCCTTCGCCTCGGGGGTGGTTTGCGCATCGGATTCGCTGTCCAGCACGCACTGGCGCAGGGTCGTAAGGGTCGGGTCCAGCTCGCGTTCCTTGCGCCCTTCGAGGATGGTCATGAAGATGTCCCAGACATCCTTCTGCGACACGAAGTGATCGCGCCGGTCACCCAGTTCGTGCACCACCTTCACCAGCCCCCAGGACTGCAGCTCGCGCAGGCTGGTGCTCACGTTGGAACGGGCCACGCCCAGGGTCTCGGCGATGGTCTCCGCGGTCAGCGGGTGCTCGCTCAGGTACAGCAGCGCATGGATCTGCGCCACCGTGCGGTTCACGCCCCAGCGCGATCCCATCTCGCCCCAGTGCAGGACGAACTTTTCCATGGTCGGGCTCAGCTGCATCAGTCCGTTCTCGAATTTCTGTTAAAACTGAAATTAGCGAACACATCGAAGACCGTCAAGCGAGCCGACCTTCCTCCAGCCCCGCGCGAGCGTGATAGCCTTCACGCTTTTTCAACAGGGGAAAACCACGCCATGCTCCGACTGCCCGCCGCCATCCTTGCCGCCCTGTTCGCCTCCGGCTGCGCCATTTCCCAGCATGTCGAGCCCGTGCCGGAGCGCCAGGCCATCGAAAAGGTCTACGTGGAGCACAACCCGGACGTGCACATGGAGGAGCTGAACGACTCGCTGGTGGGCATGTTCGAGGACATGGGCATCGAGTCCGAGCTGTACCGGGGTACGCGGCCGGCGGACGCCGAACACCACCTGGAGTTCACCGCCAACTGGACCTGGGACCTGGCCATGTACCTCACCTACTTCGACGCCCGGCTGTACGAGCAGGAGCAGCTGATCGGCACCGCCGAATACGATGCCCGTCGCGGCGGCGGGCGCCCCGACAAGTTCGGCCCCACCGAAGAGAAGATCCGGCCCCTCATGCAGGAACTCGTCACCGGCGAGCCGGCCGAGGAGTAACCCATCGCGCGGGACCGCCCGGCCCTGCCCGGACCCCGGTCCCGCCCGGCTTCGGCCCTTCAGCCCTTCAGCGCCGCGATGGCCCGGACCGTGTTCTCCTTCACCGGGCGCGGGCGCTCCGGGCGGAAGCGGCGGATGTAGTCCACCAGCTCCGGCCCCGTCAGCACCGGTACCGACAGCTCGCCCGAACGCCCCAGCGACACCTCCGGGTGCGTGAACAGCACGATCGGCTGGATCCAGCGCTTGGCCTTGCGGCCCTTCAGGTACTCGCTCAGCAGCCACACCTGCTTCTTCACCTGCCGCACCGGGTTGCGCATCTGCTTGGTATAACGACTGCCGCGCCGCCCGGTCTTGCTCACCGTCCACTGCGAGGCCTGCTCGTCGCAGTCGATGGCCCCGCTGTTGTGCTTCACCTCGATCACGAACAGCGCCTCCGGCCCCGCCACCACCAGATCCGCCTCGGTCACGCCCGTGCGCGAACGCTCATCCGGCAGATCCACCTGGTTGAAGACCGTGAACGAGTCGGGCAGCTCCGCCAGGTACTCCAGCGCCGCATCCTCGCCGCGCGCCCCCGCCTCGATCACCGCGCTGCCGCCCACCAGGCCCACCAGCGCGACCACCCCCGCCAGCGTCACCAGCCCCACCAGCGGATGCACGAAGAACGCCCCGAGTGCCACCGGCAACCCCAGGAGCAGCACCAGGTTGCGCCCGCGCCTCTGGATCGCCTGCGACTCTTCGGTCAGACGGTTGGCGGTGATGTAGCGGGTATCAGCCATGGATGCCTAGCATCTACTCCAAAACAGCGTCTACTCAAGGTTCCGGATGGGTCTCCCCGTCATAATGCAGCCTGAATTCGCAGAATAAGCACAACGCCTGATACACCCGGCAACGGCACTGCTTTCGATCCCGACGGAGCTTCAGCAGGGACCCTTCCAGTGAAATCGATGCGTGACATGCCGGACGTGCTCCGAGAAATGATGGCGATTCACCCGTGCCATGCCCCGCGCTATCTCCTGAGGAGTTTCCGTGGGTTACCCTGGCCCGACCCCGTCATGCCATGAAGCAGGCCGAGGCGGCTCCCTGCTGTCCTCGCCGTAGCGTTCGTGGAATGCCCGGCAGGCCTCCACGATGCGGTCCTGGTCCCACGGACTGAACATTTCTAACGGGCACTCGACGCGCCCGGGCCGCCGCAGGAACCCGCGAAAACGAAGGGAAGAACAAAACTCTCCGGGGCGCAGATATAGAAAGACGATCACCGTGCCCGTCTGCTTCACGGTAAGGCTTCCGACTTCCTCGACCTCCGACCGAGTTATGGTCAAGTCTGGTGTATGAGTGATCGCTGGTTCAGGCGGCGCTCCGGTCGGTGATGGAGGATTCCTCGTCGTTGGTCGGTTCGGTCTGCTCGATGCCGTCGATGAACTGA
>NZ_QKMA01000018.1:0-37859 GCF_003208255.1 Thioalkalivibrio sp. ALE21 | reverse complement strand
TCAGTTCATCGACGGCATCGAGCAGACCGAACCGACCAACGACGAGGAATCCTCCATCACCGACCGGAGCGCCGCCTGAACCAGCGATCACTCATACACCAGACTTGACCATAACTCCTGTTTTTAATCCCGTCGCCGTAGATGAACCCCAGGCTGCCCCCACCAAAGGGACGCAGCCTTCCGTCCGTTGTCTGGAAGTTGAGGTAGCCCCGGGTGGCTCCGTTCCAGTAGTCATCGATCAGGGACTCGCCCTCGAGGTCGGCGTAGTTGATGCTCTGGCGGACCCCGGCGATCATGTGATCGCGCAGGTACCAGCCCAGATCGCCCGAGATGCCAAAGTTGGTGTTGTCGAATTTGCGGCTACTGCTGCCGCTTCCGGAAAGCGAGAACTCGCGGTCGCCCATGGAGGGTCCGAAGTTCGCCGTTGAGCCTGCTTGCTGGGCCTGGACGGCGAAGGGGAGCGTCCCGGCGAGACAGAGTGTGAGCGCGATCAGTCTTTTCATTGGTGCGTTCTCCTGGTTGTTTCCCGTCCGGCGCGGGATGCGACCGGTACTGCGGGGGCACGGGAACAGCCGGGATGATTCCGGCCGATTCCGTGGCGCCACCCTACGATTCGGGGTCCTGGATATCTGTACGTTGGCGCACAAAGGGGTCGGCTGCGCGGGTGGAGTTATGGTCAAGTCTGGTGGATGAGCGATGACTGGATCAGGCGGCACTCCGGTCGAGCTTGAACGTCAGGCTCGAAATGGTGTTACGCGTCACGCAACCTCGGGTTTTGGCGGTGCGCAGGCGCACGGTGGCGAAGGTCGATTCGATCGGGTTGGTGGTCCGGATCGACTGCCTGTGCGCGGCCGGGAAGTCGTAGAACGCCAGCAGGGCAAAAAGGCCCCGTCGGTCGCAACCGGCGGAGCCTTTTGTATGTGTACCCAATTATTTCCCCAAAAAGCGCAGGGGGGACGAGGGGCTCGGTGGCCCGAGAGGTCAGATCACCCCGTCGAGGCGGAGATAACCGATCAGGAACAACACTGCGAGTACGCCGGCCAGGGCGTACAGCCAGTTGGACAGGGTCGGATTGTCGGGGCGGCTGAAGAACGCCGCCCACAGCGCCAGCAGGATCAGGACGAAGAAAAAGAACAGAAAGCGCATGCGTCAGGCCCCTTCGGGAACGTCGTAGGGGAGGTCGCACAGCGTCACCGGCGCACCGTCCGGGGCGCCGCAGCGCAGTTCGGCCTCGGCCGCGTCCACCTTGAGCACCGCCAGCGCGGAATACTGGCCGTCGGGGTGCAGTTCGACGGCGACCAGTTCGCCATCGGCCTGGTCGGGTTTGCCATCGGCGCGAAACACCGGCATGCCCGGTGTCGGGGGTTCGCCATCCTGGATCGCGAGGCGGAACATGCGCCGCTTGAGCTTGCCGAGGTAGTGCATGCGCGCGACCACCTCCTGCCCCGGATAACAGCCCTTGTCGAAGCTGATCGCGCCCAGGGCGTGCAGGTTCAGCATCTGCGGCACGAACATCTCGGTGGTGGCCTCGACCACGCTCGGGATCCCGGCGAGGATGTCCAGCAGCTGCCATTCGTGCGGGCCCACCGGGGCGCCGCGCACATTGAGGGCGTCCCACAGCCGGCGCATCGCGTCGAAGCCGCCGAACAGTTCGAAACGCGGGTGCACGCCCTGCACGCGCAGCGCCGTCACCCCGTCCTTTTCCACGACCTCGTGGATCTCCGCGGGACAGGCGCCCAGGGCGTCCTGCAGCTCCTTCTCGGCATCCGGACCGGACAGGCCGAAGCGGATGCGGCTGTCGCCGGCCTGCTCGATGATCACGTCGGAGCGCAGGACGAACATCTGCAGTCGTTTGGCGACCGGCTCCACGCGATCCGCCGGCATCTCCAGCAGATAGCCGTCCTGAGTGCGCAGGACACGGAACACCGCATAGGTGCGGCCCTTGGGGCTGGCGTAACTGGACAGCTGGGCGTGCCGCTCGTCCACCTGCCGGATATCGTTGCCGAACTGGCCCTGGAGGAATTCGGTGGCATCGGCACCGCGGATCTCCAGCAGCCCGCGATGGGAAAGGTCGCAGATGACATCGCCGTTGACGGCCATCTGCCGTTCACGCTCCGGGTTGCCGTAGTGGACGAGCTCGTCGCCCTCGAATTCGGCACCGGAATCGACAAGGTGTTTCTTCCAGTCTTCGCGCATCACGCATCTCCTGTGGCCGCGGGGGCGGCATTTCCCTGGCGGCCCGATAGTAGACGAACGCCGTGTCGGGTGTCAGGATCCCTTATGTCGCCCATCCGAGCGAGAGGTCGCATGCCCCGGTCACCGGTTCGTCCCGTTTTCCTCGATCTGCGCAGGATCCGGTTTCCGCTGAATGCCGTGGTCTCGATTCTGCACCGCGTGACCGGCGTGCTGCTGATTCTCGCGATCCCCGTGCTGTTGTGGCTGCTGCAGCTCTCGCTGTCCGGACCCGAGGGTTTTGCTCGCGTGGCCGGCTGGGTCGGTCACCCGCTGGGCTTGCTGGTGCTGCTGGGTGTCCTGTGGTGGCTGCTGCATCATCTTTTCGCGGGCATCCGCTATCTGGCGATGGAATTCGGGATCGGCGAGGACCGCGAGGGCTCGCTGCGCACTGCGCGCCAGGCCCTGATCGCGGGGGTCGTCGCCACCCTGATCGTCTGGGGAGGACTGTGGCTGTGAGACTCCTGAGCGGACAGCGGGCCTGGCTGCTGCAGCGGATCACGGCCGTGTACCTGGGCGTGTTCACCGTGCTGATGCTGGGTTATTTCGTCTTTTTCCCGCCGGCCGATCATGCCCTCTGGATCGCCTTCGTCGGGCATCCGGTGGTCGGGCTGCTGACTGCACTGGGCGTGCTGGCGCTGCTGCTGCACGCCTGGATCGGCCTGCGCGACGTAATCATGGACTACGTCCATTCCTTCGGCATCCGCCTGACGGTGCTGATCCTGTCGGCCACCGGCCTGCTGGTCCTTGGCCTGTGGGCCTTCGCAATCCTGTTCAAGGCATGGCTCTCATGAACGTGACCCGGCGCAAGTTCGACGCCCTCATCATCGGGGCCGGCGGGGCCGGCCTGCGGGCGGCCCTGCAGCTGTCCAACGCCGAGGCCAAGGTGGCCGTGGTGTCCAAGGTGTTCCCCACGCGCTCGCACACGGTGGCGGCCCAGGGCGGGGTGAACGCCGCGCTGGCCAACGTGCTGCCCGATTCCTGGCACTGGCACATGTTCGACACGGTGAAGGGTTCCGACTACCTGGGCGACCAGGACGCGATCGAATACATGTGCCGCGCCGCTTCCAGGGTGGTCTACGAGCTGGACCACTTCGGCGTGCCGTTCTCGCGCCTGGACAACGGCAACATCTACCAGCGTGCGTTCGGCGGGCAGAGCCAGAACTTCGGCCAGGACCAGGCCGCGCGCACCTGTGCCGCCGCCGACCGCACCGGCCACGCGATCCTGCACTCGCTGTACCAGCAGAACCTGCGCGCGCGCACGCATTTCTTCGACGAATATTTCGCGGTGGACCTGCTGCGCGATGCCGAGGGGCACGTGCTGGGGGTGCTGGCGTTCGAGATCCTCAGTGGCGAGCCGATCGTGATCGAGGCCAAGACCACGCTGATCGCCACCGGCGGGGCGGGGCAGCTGTTCCGCACCACCACTAACGCGCTGATCAACACCGGCGACGGCATGGCGATGGCCCTGCGCGCGGGGATCCCGCTGGAGGACATGGAGTTCGTACAGTTCCACCCCACCGGGATCGCCGGGCGCGGGATGCTGATCACCGAGGGTGCGCGCGGCGAGGGCGGCTACCTGGTCAATTCGGACGGCGAGCGTTTCATGGAGCGCTATGCGCCGAACGCGAAGGACCTGGCCTCGCGCGACGTGGTCTCGCGCGCGATCGCCACCGAGGTGCGCGAAGGCCGCGGCTGCGGGCGCAACGCCGATCACGTGTTCCTCGACCTGCGCCATCTGGGCGCGGACACCATCATGCAGCGCCTGCCGGGGATCCGCGAGGCCAGCCAGACCTTTCTCAACGTGGATCCGATCGACGCGCCGATCCCGGTGTTTCCGACCTGTCACTACAGCATGGGCGGGATCCCCACCAACCGCGACGGGCAGGTGGTCGCGCCGGTCAAGGACTCGCCCGAGGACCCGGTGCCGGGGCTGTATGCCGCCGGCGAGGCGGCCTGTGTCTCGGTCCACGGGGCGAACCGGCTGGGGGGTAACTCGCTGCTGGACATCCTGGTGTTCGGCCGCGCGGCGGCCAATCACATCCTCGAATACCTCGAGGAGAACCGCTATCACCGTCCGCTGGACGAATCCGCGGTGGAGGCGGCCATGGCGCGGCTCGCCCGCTGGGATCGGCGGGATTCGGGCACCGGCGAGATCGAGTCGGTGGACGGGCTCAAGCGCGAACTGCGCAAGGTGATGGAGGACCACTGTTCGGTGTTCCGCACCGACGAGGTGATGCGCGAGGGCGTGGAGAAGGTGCGCGAGCTGCGCCGACGCCTGGACCACGCGGTGATCCATGACCACACCCCCACGTTCAACACCGCGCGGGTGGAAGCGATGGAGCTGGAGAACCTGATGGACTGCGCGATCGCCACCATCCGCTCCGCGCTGGGGCGCGAGGAGAGCCGGGGCGCGCATTCGCGCATCGATTTCCCCGAGCGCGACGACCGGCAGTGGCTTCGGCACAGCCTGTATTCGCTGCACGACGACAGCCTGGACTACAAGCCCGTACGGACCCGGCCCAACACCGTGGCTTCGTTCCCGCCGAAGGAACGTACGTATTGAGCATCGGATCGGGAGGATGCCGGCATGAGTGACGAGACGGAACCGGTACCGGAGGACTGGCTGCGGGAACGGCTGGAGGCCCTGCTGGTGGACCTGGACACGGCCCTGGACGAGGGCCGTGAGGGCGGCGCCACGGTGGAGCTGGATCAGCAGCGCACCGGCCGCCTGTCGCGCATGGATGCCCTGCAGGCCCAGGCCATGGCCAGGGCCAGCCAGCAGCGTCGCGAGAATCAGCGCCGCCGTGCGCAGCGCGCGCTGGAGCGGCTGAAAGAGGGCGAGGGCGGTCTGTGCGTGGACTGCCTGGAACCCATCGCGCGCAGCCGGCTGGAGATCGATCCGGCGGTGGAGCGCTGCATCGCCTGCGCCGAGGCGCGCGAATCCGGGGGCTGACTCCGGCAACGGGAGAGCAGGATGGAATTTTCGATCTATCGCTTCAATCCGGAGACCGATACGCTGCCGAAGATGCAGCGATTCACCCTGCCCGGCGAGCAGGTGGAGCCGGGGATGATGCTGCTGGATGCCCTGCTGCTGCTGAAGGAGCAGGACGACTCGCTGGGTTTCCGGCGTTCCTGTCAGCACGGGGTCTGCGGCTCCGACGGCATGAGTATCAACGGCACCAACGGACTGGCCTGCGTGACCCCGCTGGAGGAGCTCGACACCCCGGTGACCCTGCGCCCGTTCCCGGGGATGCCGGTGATCCGCGACCTGATCGTGGACATGACCAATTTCTGGGACCAGTACCGGGCCGCCGAGCCCTGGCTGGTGAACGACAGCCCGGAGCCCGAGGTAGAGCGCAAGCAGGATCCGGCCGACCGCGACGAGCTGGACGGTCTCTACGAATGCATCCTGTGCGGCTGCTGTTCGGCGGCCTGCCCGTCGTACTGGTGGAACCCGGACAAGTTCCTCGGCCCCGCCGCGCTGCTGCAGGCGGCGCGCTTCATCAAGGACACCCGCGACGAGGCGACCGAGCACCGGCTGGAGCGGCTGGACGATGCCTGGAAGCTGTACCGTTGCCACACCATCATGAACTGCACGCAGGTGTGCCCGAAGGGCCTCAACCCGGCGAAGGCGATCAGCGACATCCGCCGCACCATGCTGAAGAGGTCGTTATGAACCCACAGGGGCTGCAGGAAGCATCTCCGGGAGGGCGTATGATGGAGCCTGACAGCCGCACTCGCTGGCGCTGCCGTCGCGGCATGCTGGAGAATGACTGGCTGCTCGGGGAGTTTCTCGCGCAGGGATATGCGCAACTGGACCAGGAGGGTCGTGATGCCTTCGAACGGCTGCTGGATTATCCCGACAACGTGCTCTACGAGGTGGTCATGGGCCGCCAGACCACCGCGGATGCCGGGATAGCCCGGCTTGCCCCGCTCATCCGCGCCGCCGCTGCGGCTGCGCCTGCACCCTGACCCGCGGCTCGCGCGGCGGATTCTCGCCGGTCAGGTGCTGCTGAGCACCGCGGTCGTGTTGTACGCGCTGGTTTACGGCGTGTGGTGGACATGGCCGGCGGCGGGCGTCCTGGTGGCGGCCGCGTTCGGCTGGTCCCGGCGTGGCCGTCAGCCGGACTTCGACTGGCTGGGCTGCACCGCGTACGGGCGCTGGTGGCTGGCCACCGCCGAGGGCCTGCGCCAGGAACGCATCCACGATATCGAGATCCTGCCGGACACCCGGGTGTTCGCGACCCGTGTGGTGCTGCGCTATCACCCCGCTGGAGGGGGGCGCCCGGGGACCCTGTGGCTGTACCCGGGGCGGGTGGATGCGGACGACCTGCGCCGGTTGCGCATGCGCCTGCGCTGGCCCGCGCCGGGTCCGGCGGAAGCCGGGGAGCCGGTGAGGCCTCGCGACGTGATCGCGCGCGGCGTTGCTATACTGGCCGCACTGCGAGCTAGCGGAGGCCGGATCATGGCGGGAGATCAAACGCGTCCCGACAACGCACAGGTCATGGTGGACGTGTCGCACCTGCTGAAGGACGACCCGGATCACGTCTACAGCGAGGAAGAGCTGGACGCGATCGAGGAGCTCGATCCGGAGCTGGCACTGCGCCTGGACCGGGCCCAGACCCATGCGGCGCGGGAACAGGCCGACGTGCCGGCCGACGGTCCCATCGACGAGGACGCGGTGCGCGAGGCCATCGAGGAGGCGCGGCGCATCATGATGCAGGATGGCGGCGACATCGAGTTCGTCGAGCTGGACGGGCGCACCGTGCGCGTGCGCCTGAAGGGGGCCTGCGTCGGCTGCCCGCGTTCCACCCTGGATCTCAAGAACGTGGTCGAACGCCTGGTGCGCTCGCGGGCGCCGGGCGTGGCCTCCGTGGCCAACACCTTCTGAAGGCCGCGGTGGCCCGGTGCAGCGGCAGCTGAATATCCGCAACGAGCTCGCGGAGATCCCCCGGCTGGCGCAGGAGGTAGAAGCCTTCTGCGAGGCCGCGGGGGTGGAGGCCGGGTCGGTCCATCCGGTCAACCTGGTGCTCGACGAGTGGATCACCAACCTGATCTCCTATGCGTTCCCGGATCGGCAGGAACACCGCATCGGCGTGGAACTGCACGCCGGGCCCGAGGGCCTCACGGTCGAGGTCACCGACGATGGCACCCCGTTCAATCCGCTCGAAGACGCCCCCGAGGTGTCGCTGGAAGGCGACGTCGAGGAACGTGCGGTGGGCGGGCTGGGCCTGCATTTCATGAAGACCCTGATGGACGACATCCACTACGACCGTCGCGATGGCGTGAACCGGCTGCGCCTGCAGCGCCGTCCGCGCGGCTGACACCGCAGCGAAAGGACCTGGAAGACCATGGAGCTGAACGAAGAGACCGTGGACGACGTGCGCGTGATCCGTCCCGCCGGCCGTCTGGACAGCAACACCTCGCCGGAACTGGAGGCCGCGCTGTTCGCGCATCTGGAAGCGGATCCACGCCTGGTCATCCGCTTTGCCGATGTCGAATACATCTCCAGCGCGGGGCTGCGCGTGATGCTGATGGCGGCCAAGAAGGTGCGGCAGCAGGGCGGGCAGCTGGTGCTGTGCGAGATCCACGAGCCGATCCGCGAGGTCTTCGAGATCAGCGGGTTTCTGTCGATCCTGGAGGTCTGTGACGACCGCGACGCAGCGGTGGCACAGGTGCGCGACGGAGCCTGACCCGGGGGGCTGACCCGGGGGGGCTGATGCCGGGCGCGGTCTTCAGGCCCCGGTGGCGTCCGCCTCACCCGCGGGGGCGCGATAGCGCAGTGCGAGGACGGTGATGTCGTCCGCCTGCGGCGTGCCCTCGGCGAAATCCTCGACCGACTGCATGATGGCGTCGACCTGATCGCGTGCCGGGCGACCGGCGAGCGCATCGTACAGGGTGCCCAGGCGGTCTTCGCCGAACAGCGCCTGTTGCGGATCGGTGGCCTCGGTGACGCCGTCGGTATACAGCAGCAGTTCCTCGCCCGGCGCCAGGCGGACCTGCTGCGAGGCGTAGTCCATGTCCTCCATGGCACCCAGCACCAGCCCCGGCGGCAGCCGCAGCCATTCACGCGAGCCGTCGGCGTGGCGATGCAGGGGCGGATTGTGGCCAGCGTTGGCCAGGGTCACCACGCCGGTGTCCAGGTCGAGGATCCCGCACAGGTAGGTCACGAACATCGCGTTCTCGTTGTGCAGGCACAGCTCGTTGTTCACGCGCGCGAGGATCCGGCCGGGGTCGGGCTCCTGCTCGGCGATCCCCTTGACCAGGGTCCGCGTGACCGCCATGAACAGTGCGGCCGGCACGCCCTTGTCGGAGACGTCCCCCACGGCGAAGAACAGTCGCCTCTCGTCGTCCAGGGTGAAGAAGTCGTAGAGATCGCCACCCACCTCGCGGGCCGGACGCAGGTCCGCATGCAGCTCGACCCCGGCGCGCATGCGCGACAGGTCCAGGCGTCGGGGCAGGAAGCTCATCTGGATGTTGCGCGCGATCTTGAGCTCGGACTCGATGCGCTCCTTGGCCGCGGTGGTGGCGGTGAGGTCGTTGATGTAGTCCTTCAGCGACAGGCGCATCTCGTCGAACGAGCGCGCCAGTTCGCCCACCTCGTCCTGCGAGCGGATCGGGGGCAGCGGGCGGTCGAGGTTGCCGCGCGCGATTTCCCCGGCGCTGGAGACCAGTCCCTTGAGCGGCCGGGTGATGCCGCGCGAGATCGCGATGATGGCGCCCAGCAGCACCAGGAAGCCGGTGCTGCCGATGATCAGCACCCAGTGCATGACCCGCAGCACGTCGCCGAACAGCTCGCGTTCGGGGATGACCACGCCCACCACCCAGTCGGGGTCCGGCAGGCGAACGTGATAGAGCCGCGCGGGTTCGTCGATCAGTGCCTCGGGCAGCCGGGTGAAGCCCTCGTCGCTGCGCTGCAGCTCGCGGCCCAGTTCCCGCAGCTCGGGCGCCTCCAGGGTCTCGGCGAGGCTGAACAGGCTCTCGCGCATGATCCAGTCGCGATCGGGCCAGGTGATGAAGCGCGTGCGCGGGCTCAGCAGGAAGGCAAATCCGCTGTCGAGGATCTCCACCTCGTCCACACGGTCGGTGAGGCGCGGCAGCTCCACGTCCAGCGTGACCACGCCGGCGAGGGCCCCGGTGTTGCTCACTCCCTCGGTGTCCGGCCCGGTATGGCCGAACGGGGTAGAGAATGTGGTGATCAGACGGTCGGGGTCGGCCGCGGAGGCAAACGGCTCGGCCCAGAAGTCGTGCCCGGTCAGGGCCGGGATCTGGTACCAGTCGCGGGTGAAATAGTCGCCGTTGTCGGCGCCCAGATCCATGTAGCGCAGCGAATCGCCTTCCTCGTAGACGAACGGGCCGAAGGCCTCGCGCCCGGGCACGCCGGCACCGGGCTCCCAGCTCACCGCGGTCCCCTGGATCTCGTCCGAGCCGCCGGTCACGGACTCCAGCAGCGGGCGCAGATCCTCCGGCGGGTGCGCGCCGGTGGCCAGGGAGGAGGCGAGGGTGCGGGCCGAGCCGGCGACCTCGTTGAGCGATGATTCGATGCGGCTGGCGGTCGCATGGGTCAGCTCGCGCGCCTGCTCCTCGGCGTGGTCGAGCATGATCCCCCGGACCATGTAATACAGCAGCCCGGAGGTGCTGAAGAAGATCGCGGCCACGGTCAGGACCGTGACCAGCGCCAGCCGGACCGCGAGGCTCTTACTCGGGGCGTGCATCGATCACCGGGCGATGAAAACGTTCGTGCTCCGCCGGTTCCCGGCTCAGGGTGCCGGTCTCGCGCATCAGGGTATGCGCCATCAGGTAGTCTTCCGGATCCAGCACCGGGGCGGGCAGGCGTCCGGTGTCGTCCAGGTAGAGCGGGCGCAGCGCCTCCAGCATGAGGTGCTGGTGCGCGCGGTTGGACGGCTCGCCCTGTGCGCGCACGCGCTCCATCACCGCGTCCACTGCGGCCTCGGGTTCGTCGAAGGCCTGCTGCCATCCTCGCAGCGAGGCGCGCACGAAGGCCTCCACCGCCTCGGGGCGTTCCTCCAGCGTGGACGCCAGCACGTACACCCCGTCTTCGGCCAGCCCCACGCCGTGCTCCTCCAGCGAGATGGTCTCCAGTTCGTCGGGGTCGTGCCCGGCCAGGTACAGCTCGACCATCTCGTTGTAGAGCGTGGCGGTGGCCGCCTCCACCGCGCCGGTGCGCAGGGCGGTCATGGTGGCGCCCTGGTCGACGATCTCCGGTTCGACGTCGTGGCTGCGGAACAGCGCCTCGGGCTGGCCGCGGAAGCTGTCCCAGCGGGCGACGCGCCGACCGTCCAGGTCCTCGGGCGTGCGGATCCCGTGTTCGGCCAGCGACACCATGACCAGCGACGACTCGTGCAGCAGTTGTGCTACGTTGACGACCTCCACGCCGACCTCGCGCAGTTCCAGCGCCTGGACCAGGTAGAGCAGGGCGATGTCGGCCTCGCCGGAGGCCAGGGCCCGCGGCGCGGGATGGTCCGGACCATGCGGCAGGATCTCCACGTCGAGGCCCGCCGTGGCATATTCGCCCCGGTCCTGTGCGAGGTAAAAGCCGGCGAACTGCGCCTGTGGCACCCAGTGCGGCTGCACCCGCAGGGCATCGTCGGCAACGCCGGTCATCGGCAGCAGGCCCAGCGCCGCCAGGCAAAGCGCGGCGAGACCGGCGCGGCCACGACGGGTCGGGACGGGCGGGCGACCTGCGGGATGCGGGGTCGGACGGGGCATGCGTGCGGGATCACCGGGAGGGCCAATGACAACGCCGACCAGCATACCGGCCGCGAACGCGGGACGCACCCGGCCAGGCGCCCGTGCCTGGCGGGTCCTGGCGTGGTTGCTGCTGGTCCTGCTGTGGCCGTTGCCGGCGAGTGGCGGCACGTCCGTCGCGGATGTCGCGTTGCCGCTGCCGGTGGCCAGCGGGGATCCGCCACAGACCCTGTGCAGCGGCTGGTTCGAGCGACCGCCCTACCAGTTCGCCGACACCGCGACCGCCGGGGTCGCCGGCGATCCGACCGGCCTGGATCTGCGTGTTGCGCAGGAGGCCCTGGAAGGCGTCGGCCACGCGGTCGGGTACCGTCCGATGGACTGGGCCGCTCAGCTCGAAGGATTGCGTCGCGGGACCGTGGATTTCGTCGTCGGGACCTATTTCGATCCGGGGCGGCTGGATTACGTGCACTATTCGCGGCCGTATCGCGAGGAGCGCAACGCCCTGTATCTGCGCCGCGATGCCGACCACGGGTTCGCGGACCGGGAGGCGTGGCTGGATGCGGTGGAGCAGGGCGAGTTCCGCCTCGGGCTGTCCACCGGCTATACCTTTGCCGATCCGGAGGTGGCCGGTCGCCTGTCCGATCCGGCGCCGGAGGCCCGCATCGTGGACACCGCGGGGGATGCCGAGAACCTCGCTGCGCTGATGGACGGGCGCATCGACGGGTTCGTGGCCGATCCGGTCATCATGGACCTGATGCTGGCACGCACCGGGCAGGCGGATCAGATCCGGCGTGCCGGGCTCGATCTCGGCTCGGTGGGGGTGCGGGTGATGTTCAGCCGGGCGACGGTCCCGCGTGCCCTGGTCGACGCCTTCGACCGCGAGGTGGAAGCGCTGGAGGAGGGGCGGCGCATCGCCCAGCTGGAGGTGGAGCACATCCTGCCCGCCTTCCTGGTGATGACCACCAGTGAGCTGTGGTTCAACGCGCTGACCCTGATGGGGATCCTGGCGTTTTCCGCCTCCGGGGTGATGCTGGCCCGGCGCGAGCGCTACAACCTGTTCGGCGCGCTGGTGCTGGCCACCCTGCCGGCGATCGGCGGCGGGGTCCTGCGCGACTTGCTGCTGGGCCGCGAGCCCGTGTTCATCTTCGACACCCCGGAGTTCCTGCTGCTGCCCGTCGTGGTGGTGGCCACCGGTTTCCTGCTGTACAAGCTGCACGATCACTGGCTGGTGCATCGTGCCGCGGTGCAGCGGCTGATTGCCCGTCAGCGGGCCGGGGTGGGCGGGCGACTGGTCGGCTGGCTGCAGCAGGGACTGGATGCCTGGGCGGTGGCGGCGTTCACCGTGATCGGCGTGGGCGTGGCGGTGGAGTCGCAGGCCAGTCCGCTGTGGCTGTGGGGCCCGGTGATGGCGGTGGTCACGGCGTCCTTCGGCGTGATCATGCGCGACGTGGTGCGTTCGGATTTCAACATCGACATGCTCAAGCGCGACTCCTTCGCCGAGATCGCGGTCCTCGGCGGACTTGCCTACTCCCTGCTCCTGCTGTGGCCCCCGGTGGAGCTGTCGATGACCTACATCCTGGTGGTTACCAACGTGGTGATGCTGGTGCTGTTCGCCGCGCGCCTGCTGGTGCTGTGGTCGGGGCGTATCAATCCGCTGCAGATGGGCGACCCGCACACCCTGCCGGAGCGCCGGCTGGACGACCTGGAGGCCGCCGAACCGGCACTGTGGGAGCGCCTGGCGGGGTTCCTGGAGGAAGACGCGCAGGGTCGCGCCCGGGCGGCCGAACCGGGCCGGCTGGAGTCCCTGCACAAGGACTTCGGCTATGCCCTCGAGCCACTGCTGTCCGAGTTCACCTCGCTGGCCGCCGAACCGCTGTTCGAGAGCACCGTGGTGCGCTATCAGAACCTGCGCAGCCGGTTCGACACCCTGCGCGCGCTGGAACAGCAACTCTACGACCATCTGCGTGCGCCCGCGCCAGGCGATCTGCCCGACGCGGAGCAGGCGCGCGAACTGGAGACCCGGGTCTGCGAAGGGCTGCGCAGCCTGCTGGATACCGTGACCATGGCCGTCAACAGTGGCGACCGGGAAGACTTCGAGTGGCTGCGCGAGCTGAGCAGTAACCAGCGCACGCGCTTCGACGGGCTGCGCGCGCGCTATCTGCAGTCGGCCGATCCGCGGCCCGGCGGGGCTCTGGATCAGGTGCTGCAGCGCACCCATCGGGTGGAGCGTATGATGTGGATGCTGGCCGACTACGTGGAGCAGCGCCTGGCGCCGGGCGGCGGTGCGGCCGTCAGTGACCGCCGCCAGCGGCAGACGCTGCTGCAGGGGGCGTAGCGCCCGCGCCGGGATCGGGCCGGCGCGGGATGCGCGCAACGGCGGCTTTCAGCCCCTGGCGGTGGTGGCGCCGGCCGGTCTCGTCCAGCGGCGCGAATCGCAGGGCGTTGTAGTGCCGGGCAAAGTCCTCCAGAGCATCGCGGTCCTGCGGCCGGGCTGCGGCTACGCGTCGTACCCAGGCATCCACGCTCTCGTGCGGCGCATGCGCCAGACCCGCGCGGCGCAGGCGGCGCGACAGACGCAGCAGGGCTCGCTGCGCAGGGTCACGGCGTTCGCGGCCGCGCAGGAGCATCCACAGCGCGACCCCGGCGGCCAGGGTGCCGAAGCTGACGCCCAGCGCGATCAGCACGCTGCGCCAGTCCTGCGGGTCGAGGCCGAAACGTTCGAACAGCTCCTGCTGGCGCTCGGGGGTAAAGGCCAGCACCCAGGTTTCCCAGCGGAACCCGATGAATTCGCGCCAGTCGTCCAGTTCCAGACGCGCCTGCTGCAGCCAGGGCAGTCCCTCCCGGTCGAGGAAGGCCGGGCGTTCCTCGCCATCCGAGGGTGACAGACCCTGCAGCCCCTGTTCGATGCGTTCCGGAGCGATCGCGCCGGTGGGGTCGACCCGCATCCAGCCATGATCCTCGATCCAGACCTCGTTCCAGGCGTGCGCATCGGCGTTTCGCAGGCGCAGGTAGTCGCCGCGGTCGCGCCATTCGCCGCCGAGATAACCCACCACCACGCGGGTGGGGATACCCGCCGCGCGCATCAGCACCGCGAATGCCGAGGCGTAGTGCTCGCAGTATCCGGCATGGGTCTCGAACAGGAAGGCGTCGGTGGGGTCGCCGTCGGGGGGCGGTGGCTGCAGGGTGTAGCGATACGGCTCGCCGGAGAACCGCGTCAGCGCGGCCTCGACGATGGCGCGCGGGTCGTCGTGCGAGGCCGCCCACAGCTGGGCCTGGGCACGTGCCTCGGGGGCGGTGTCCGGGGGCAGCGCGAGCGCGCGCTCGCGGGTTGCGCTGTCCAGTTCCGGGGGATCTTCACGACTGCCCGGATGGGCCGACAGATCCGCGGTGGCGGAGTACTGGATGCGCGAGGTCACACGCTCTTCGCGAACAACCTGATGGTTGTCCCGCAGCATGGCGTCTTCGGGCAGTTCGGCGGGGTAATCCAGCACCGGCAGGTAGCGCGCCCGGGTCGGCTCGAGGGTCACGGTGTAGGCCACGGTGTCGCCGTCGGTTTCCGGCACGTCGATGGTGGAAACGCCACGATCGGCCCGCCACTGGCGCCCGTCGAAATCCGTCATCACCATGCTGCGCCAGTACTGCTGGCGCGGGGGCGGGGCGGCGTCGTCGAATTCGACCCGCGCGGCAACCGATTCGTCCTGCAGCAGTTCGGCGATGTCGCCGGGGTTCATCTCGTCCGACAGCCCGGTCTGCGCGGTGTCGTCGGCATCCTCGCGTTCGCCCCACAGCGGCCCTTCGATGCGCGGGAACACGATGAACAGGATGATCATGAACGGCAGGGCATGCACCAGCATGCCCCCGGCGCGCCGGCCGAGAAACTGCGGCGACAGCGGGCGGGCGGCGTGCAGCTGCACCAGGGCCGCGGTCAGCAGCAGCGCCCCCAGCAGCGACCACAGCCCGATCCAGAAAGCCTGGTCGAAGAAATACGTGGTGACGATGACGAAATAACCCAGAAACAGCGCAATGACCACGTCGCGTCGGCTGCGCGCCTCCAGCAGCTTGAGCGCGATCATCACCAGCAGCAGCGCGCTCCCGGCCTCCTGGCCGAACAGGGTGCCGTAATGTGCCAGGGTCATGGCGCCGGCACCCAGGGCGAGGAGGCTCATCACCCACAGCGAGGGCGCGCGGGTCCCGCGCCAGTGCACCCAGCCGCGCAGCAGCACGGCCAGGGCCATCAGCAGGGTCACCCAGGCCGGCTGGTACCAGGCGTGCGGCAGCGCGGCCACGGGCAGGGCGATCAGCGCGATGCCCAGCCCGCGCAGTTCCTCGCGCGGCGGGGCCGGGCGGGTGAGCCAGCCCTCCCTCATGCTCCGTCCTCCAGCGGCAGGGGTGCCGGGGCGGCGCGAAAACGGGCCAGCGCCTGCAGGCAGTGGTCACGATGTTCCGGGCCCTGGCCGGGGTCGATGCGCTGGCCCGGCAGACGCAGGCCCCAGGCGCGCTCCTGCGCATGGGCCTCCAGCACCTGATGGCAGAGCATCGACAGGCGGGTCTCGGTGTCGCCGTGGGGTAGGGCGTCGTAGTCGAACCAGAGGTCGTCCTGTACCCCGCCGGGGCTTTCGCGCACATGCAGCTTGCCGCTGCGGGCATAGGCCTTCCAGATGATGCGGCCGGGCGGGTCGCCGGGGCGGTAGGGCCGGATGTGGTCGGGCGGTTCCTCGGATTGCCCGCGGGCGCCGGTGTCCTCGTCGCCGTCGCCGTGTCCGGCCAGGGCCCGGCCGGGGTCCACGGGCGACGGATAGACCAGGATCTCGGCGTCCAGATTGAGCCAGCTCCAGGCCTCCAGGACCCCCAGCGGGAAGCGCGTGTCCACGCGCTGGCGCGGCAGGCGGTAGACCCCGCGCGGCACGGCCGGCAGCACGATGCGGGCATCGCTCCGGCCACCCGCGGGGATGGCGACCGGTTCGCAAGCGTGTGCACCGACCCGCACGTTAATGGCTTCGCGTCCCCGGCCGTCGGTTTCATGGAGTCGCAGTTGCGCTTCGGGCGCGCTCCCGGCGAACACCGGGTCGATCGGCAGCGGGCGAATCTCCAGTCCCAGCAGGTTGCGATGGGTGTACCAGATGGCGTTGTGCCCGATCCCGGCCAGCAGGAAGGTCAGCAGGAACGCCATGTTGTTGGCGTAATTGATGGAGCCCAGCAGCATGATCAGGATAATCCCGAGCAGGGTGTAACCGGCGCGGGTGGGCAGGATGTAGATGCGGTCGCGGCCCAGCCGCGCATGCTCGCCGTCGTGCGCGTGACGGCGGTTGATCCAGCGGATCGCGTCGTCGCGCAGGCGCTGCCAGGTGCCGCGCAGGCGTCGCCGGCGGTTCAGCGGCTGGGCACGCATTCCAGCAGGGCCTCCACGGTGCGGGCGGAATCCTGCGGCTCGCGGGCGCGTACGCGGTGGCCGGCCACCGCCGGCAGGACCCGGGCGATGTCGTCGGGGGTGATGTAGTCGCGCGTATCCAGGAACGCATGGGCACGTGCCGCGCGCAGCAGGCCCACGCCGGCACGCGGCGACAGGCCGTGGGCAAAGCGGGCGGTATCGCGGCTGGCAGCCACCAGCTCCTGGAGATAGTCGAGCACCTTGGAATCGGCGTGCACGGCATCCACGGATGCCTGCCACTCGGCCAGCTGTTCCGGCGTGGCCATGGTGTCCGGGGCCGGGTGGCCGGTGTCCCCGCGGCGTTCCAGCAGGGCGCGCTCGGCCCTTGGGTCGGGGTAGCCGAGTTCGATGCGCATCAGAAAGCGGTCCAGCTGCGACTCCGGCAGCGGATGCGTGCCGACCTGCTCCTCGGGGTTCTGGGTGGCGATCACGAAGAACGGCTCGGGCAGGTCGCGGGTCGCGCCTTCCACGCTGGCCTGGCGTTCCTCCATCGCTTCCAGCAGCGCGCTCTGGGTCTTCGGTGGTGCGCGGTTGACCTCGTCGGCCAGCAGCACCTGGGTGAAGATCGGCCCGGGATGAAAGCGGAATTCGCCGCTGCCCTGTTCGAACACCGATACGCCCAGCACGTCACCCGGGAGCAGGTCGCTGGTGAACTGGACCCGGCGGTAGTCCAGGTTCATCGCGCGCGCCAGTGCGTGCGCCAGCGTGGTCTTGCCCACGCCGGGCAGGTCCTCGATCAGCAGATGGCCGTTGGCCAGCAGGCAGGTGAGCGCCAGACGGATGGCGCGGGGCTTGCCGAGAAGGATCTGGTTGAGGGCCTGTTCCACCCGCTGCAGGGCGTCCGTTCCCGAAGACATGGCATTCTCGCGTTATGGGGGAGTTGCAGAAGAGTTTGTAGCGGCCGGATGGTTCCCCTGTATCTGCAGAGTGTCCCCCGCGCTCCGGCGCGGCTACCATGGTCGCGCACGAGTCGGGAAAACGGCATGGACACAGCGTCAGGGGCCCAGCGGCCAGCCTTCCAACATGATGCCACAGACGGACCGTCCCCCGGTCTGCGCCTGTCGGGCAGCCTGGACACCGCTGCGGTGGAACGGTCCTGGGGCCCGCTGCGCGATCGCGTGCGCCTGCTGGCGCGCGAGGCGGGGGGCGGGACTCTGCCCGTGGATGTCACCGGTCTGAGCTATTGTGACGGAGCCGGGGCCGCCCTGCTGCACGCGCTGGAACGGGATGCCGCGGCCGGGGGGGTGACGCTGGAGCTGGTCGGCGCCACGCGCATGGTCGAGGAGCAGCTGGCTCCGTATCGTGAGCTGGATGCGGTGACGCCCGCGCGCGGTGAGGGCCGCAGTGACTGGCGCAGCCGCTGGATGGACGCGGTCGGACAGGTGGGACGCGCAGGCTGGGAGCAGATGGCGTTCATCGGCGAACTGGGCCGTGCCCTGGGGGCGGCGCTGCGGCATCCGCGGCAGGTGCGCTGGGGCGATACCTTTCGCGTGGCCGAGGTTGCCGGGTTCCGGGCCCTGCCGATTGTCTCTTTGATCGCCTTCCTGATGGGCGTGATCCTGGCGTTCCAGTCGGCGATCGCGATGCGTCAGTTCGGCGCGGAGATCTTCGTCGCCGATCTGGTCGCGGTGTCGCTGTTCCGCGAGCTGGGCCCGCTGATGATGGCGATCCTGCTGGCGGGGCGCTCGGGGGCTGCGTTTGCCGCCGAGATCGGGACCATGAAGGTGAACGAGGAGGTGAATGCCCTGCAGACCATGGCCCTGGATCCGGTGCGCTTCCTGGTGGTGCCCAAGGTGCTGGCGGGAATCCTGGTCGCGCCGCTGCTGGCGCTGTACGCCAATCTGATCGGCCTGCTGGGTGCGGCCCTGGTGCTGCAGGGCTTCGGCATCCCGTGGGTTGCGTTTCTCAACCAGGTGACCGGCGCGGTGGCGCTTTCGGACCTGTTCTCCGGATTGTTCAAGGCCGGGGTATTCGGCCTGCTGGTGGCCAGCGTTGGCTGCCTGCGCGGCCTGCAGACCGGCAACGGCGCGGCGGCCGTGGGCAGCTCCACCACCAGTGCGGTGGTCACGGCGATCATCCTGATCGTGGTGTTCGACGGCCTGTTCGCGGTCCTGTTCTATCACCTGGGGGTATGAGGCATGGCGCAGTCCGATACGGATCCGGTGATCCGGGTGGAAGGCCTGACCATGGGCTTCGACGATTTCGTGCTGATGCGGGATCTGAACTTCGAGGTCCGCCGTGGCGAGATCTTCGTGATCCTGGGCGGCTCCGGGAGCGGCAAGAGCACGCTGCTCAAGCACATGATCGGGCTGTATACCCCGCAGGCCGGAAGGATCTGGATCGGCGACGCGGATATTGCCCACGCCGACGGCGAGCGTTTCGAGGCCATCCTGCGGGGCATGGGGGTGATGTATCAGATGGGCGCGCTGTTCGGGTCCATGACCCTGCAGGAGAATGTGCGCCTGCCGCTGGAGGTTCACACCGCTCTGCCGCGTTCGGCGATGGACGCTGTGGCCCGCGCGAAGCTGCAGCTGGTGGGGCTGGGCGCGTTCGTGGATTTCATGCCCTCGGAGATCTCCGGTGGCATGCAGAAACGTGCCGCCATCGCGCGGGCCATGGCGCTGGACCCCTCGGTGCTGTTCCTGGATGAACCCTCGGCCGGGCTGGATCCGATTACCTCGCGCGAGCTGGACCGGTTGATCCGGCGGCTCGCGCGCAGCCTGGGCATGACCATCGTGATCGTCAGCCACGAGCTCGCGAGCATTTTTGCCATCGCCGACCGCGTGATTATGCTCGACAAGGAAACCCGGGGCATCGTCGCCGACGGGGATCCGCGACGCCTGCGCGAGGAGTCGGCACACCCCTGGGTGCGGCGCTTTCTGGGCGGCGACCAGGACGAAGCAGCCAACGGCGAGGAGGCCTCCGCATGAGTGCCCGACAGCATTTCCGGCTGGGCCTGTTCATCCTCGGCGGGCTCGCATCGCTGGTGATCATCCTGTTGATTGCGACGGCGGGGAATTTCTTCCGACCGTCGATGATGATCGAGACCTACATGGATTCGTCGGTGCAGGGGCTGGAGGTCGGCGCCCCGGTGAAGTTCCGCGGTGTCCAGATCGGCGAGGTCACCCGGCTGGGCTTCACCTCGGTGGAGTACGAACAGGATGTGCCCCCGGCGGAACGCAAGCGCTACGTGCTGGTGCGCGCGCGCCTGTGGCCGGACCGTTTTGCGACCACGCCGCAGGAAGCCCTGTTCGAGGACGATGTCCTGGAGCAGCTGGTCGAGGCCGGGCTGCGGGTGCGCATGGCGGCCCAGGGCATCACCGGCATGAACTACCTGGAGGCGGACTTCGCCGATCCCGCGGAACACCCGCCGCTGGACCACCCCTGGGATCCCGAGTACGCCTATCTGCCGTCGGCGCCCAGCATCACGATGCAGTTCATTGAGTATGCCGAGAAGCTGCTGGAACGCATCGACGATATCGATATCGAGGGCGTGGTGGGGAATCTCAACAGCCTGCTGGTCAATCTCGACGACACCGTCTCGAGTATCGACGTGGGGGGCATCGCCGGACGGGCGGACGACCTGATCGGCGAACTGGAGACCACGGCCACCAGCGCCGAGCGCATCATGGAATCCGTCGAGAATCTCCTCGACCATCCCGATACGCAGGCCCTCCCGGGCGAGACCCGCGAGACCATGCGTCAGCTGAGACGCACCGCGGAACAGGCCGAGATCGGCGAGCTGGTGGCCCGGATCGAGGGTATGGTGGAACGCCTGGATCGTGGCGTGGAAGTGAACGAGGCGAAACTGGCGGAGACCCTGGAAGAGCTGCAGAGCACCACGCGCAGCCTGCGCAGCCTTTCGGAGGACGTGCGGCGCAATCCGGCGGGTACCCTGTTCGGGGCACCGCCGCCGCGCAGTATCATGGACCGGGACAACCGGGGAGAGGAACGCTGATGACACGCGCGCTACTGCTGGCGGTGCTGGCCGCATTCCTGCTGGGGGGCTGCGGCCTGCTGGCCGAACGCGAACCGGTGGAGCGGGCGTGGTTCCTGCTGGAACTGCCGGAGGACACCGGGCCGCCCGCAACCGATGCCGGGGCGCCCGTGGCGGTGGAGCTGGGCTCGGTGCGCGTGGCCCCCGCCTATGCCGAGAAGGGGCTGGTGTACCGCCTGGGGCCGCACGAGTACGAAGCGGACTACTACAACGAATGGTTCCTGCGTCCGGCGGAACAGGTGGAACAGCTGCTGCGCGAACGCTGGACCCGTGGCGACGGCGCCGTGGTTCTGGTGGACGACGCCCGCGCCGCGCGGGCGGCCGGGCAACCGGTGGTGGAACTGCACGTGCTGGTCACGGCCCTGTACGGTGACCTGGATACGAACAGCGGCCGCGATGCCGCCCGCGTGGGGCTGCGGACCCGGCTGGGTGGTGCTGACCGGACCGAGCTGGCGCATTTCGAGGCCACCGAAGCCCTGCAACAACGCTCGCCCCGGGCCCTGGTGGCCGCCCTGTCCCGCGGCATGGCGGCCAGCCTTACGGACCTCGAGGCGGAACTCCAATCCTTCGCGCGACAGGAGGCGGACGGATAATGGCCGACCCGCAAGCCACGGTGTATGACTTCGAAGTGACCCGCGCCGACGGCCGGCGGCAGCGGCTCGACGAGTACCGCGGCGAGGTGCTGCTGATCGTCAACGTCGCCTCGCAATGCGGCTTCACCCCGCAGTACGAAGGGCTGCAGGCGCTGCAGGATCGCTATGGCGAACGCGGCTTCCGGGTGCTGGGGTTCCCCTGCAACCAGTTCGGTCGACAGGAGCCGGGCGATGCCGACTCCATCCGGGTCTGCGGTCTGCGCTTTGGCGTGAGCTTCCCGGTGTTCGCCCGCATCGAGGTGAACGGGGAGGGCGCCGACCCGCTGTTCCGCCACCTCAAGACGGGCGGCCCAGGTGCCCTGGGCACGCAGCGGATCAAATGGAACTTTACCAAGTTTCTGGTGGGGCGGGACGGCCGCGTCATCCGGCGCTTCGCCCCCACGCGGCGCCCGCAGGATCTGGCCAGCGCCATCGAACGGGCGCTGGACGAGCCCGCGCCCGCCAGCGCCGCATGAGCGAGCAGGATGACGTGCGCTGGATGGAACAGGCGCTCGCACAGGCCGAGGCCGCAGCCGCAGCCGGCGAGGTGCCCGTAGGCGCGGTGCTGGTGGATGCCGAAGGCAACGCCCTCGCGGCGACCCACAACGCACCCATCGCCAGCCGTGACGCCACCGCGCACGCCGAGATCCGCGCCCTGCGCGCGGCCGGGGAGCGTGTGGGCAACTACCGCCTCCCCGGCACCACCCTCTACGTGACCCTGGAGCCCTGTTCCATGTGCGCCGGCGCCATCATCCACGCCCGCGTGGCGCGGCTGGTGTACGCCGCGGCCGATCCACGCACCGGGGCCACCGGCAGTGCCATCGACCTGATCCACCATCCGGCCCACAACCACCGCGTGGCGGTCACCGGCGGCGTGCTGGCCGAACGTGCCGCGACCCAGCTGCGCGACTTCTTCCGCGCCCGTCGGCGCAACACGCCCGCCGTCGGGGACGAAAATGGCGCGCAGCCCGAACCCGATCCGCAAAGGAGAACTTCATGATCCGAATCCGCCACATGCTGCTGGCCCTGCCGCTGGCTGCGGGCCTGCTGGCCACGGCCGTTGCCGCGAACGAGATACACAGCGTGGAAGCCCTGAATCAGGCACCGGAAGAGCTTGAGGGCGAGACGGTGCGTCTGGAAGGCATCATCGCGCAGGTCAACGAGGACATCATGGGCCGCAATTTCCTGCGGCTGGTGGACGGCACGGGCGAGCCCGGCGACTTCATTACCCTCACCAGCCAGCAGACCGCCGATCCGGGTGACCGTGTGCGGGTGGAAGGGGTCTACGTGCTCGAAAGGGATTTCGGTGCCGGCTACGTCTACCCGGTCCTGATCGAACAGGCCCGCCTGGAGGATGCGGAAGATTGACATCGGCACGCGCCACATCAACGAATTAACGCATGAATACTTCTTTTAGCGTGGATTGCGGTGATACGGTGCCGATGAACTTGGGGCAAAGGCGGGGGCGGGCGGCAGGTCCCCATTCTTTCACTCCGCAAGAGTTCTCATGGGTCGCCTTCGCCCCGGGAGACTCTTGCGAGGCGGATGATCGGGTAGACGTGCGCCTCCGTGAATTCAGGCAGGTGACTCATGGATGACCTTTCGCCCAGCGACCTGAAGACCATCCTTCATTCGAAACGGGCCAACCTCTATTACCTGCAGCACTGTCGTGTACTGGTCAATGGTGGCCGAGTCGAATACGTGACGGATGAGGGCAAACAGTCCCTCTACTGGAATATACCCATCGCCAACACCACCACGGTCCTGCTGGGTACGGGAACCTCCATTACCCAGGCGGCCATGCGCGAGCTGGCAAAGGCTGGCGTTCTGGTGGGGTTCTGCGGCGGGGGCGGGACGCCCCTTTTCAGTGCCAACGAGGTCGACGTCGAGGTGGCGTGGTTCAGCCCGCAGAGCGAGTATCGGCCGACGGAGTACCTCCAGGACTGGGTTGCCTTCTGGTTCGATGATGCACTGCGGCTTGAAGCGGCTCGCCGTTTCCAGCGGGCCCGCCTGGAGCGGATCCGGACGAACTGGCTGGAGAACCGAGCTCTGCAGGATGCCGGGTTCGAGGTCGCGAGTGAGCGCCTGGTCCATCTCATCGATGCAAGCCGCAACTCGGTGGACGCGGTTACCACGAATCTCGACCTGCTGACCCTGGAGGCCCGGCTCACCAAAGAACTTTTCGGACTCGCTGCGCGAGCCGTGAGCTATGGCGATTTTGCGCGTGCAAAAAGGGGGAGTGGCACCGATCCCGCCAACCGCTTCCTCGACCACGGGAATTACCTGGCCTATGGCATGGGTGCGACGGCGACCTGGGTGATGGGGATACCCCATGGTCTTGCCGTGCTCCACGGCAAGACGCGCCGGGGTGGTCTGGTCTTCGATGTCGCGGATCTGGTCAAGGACGCGGTGATCCTGCCGCAGGCCTTCATTTCTGCGATGCGGGGTGATGAAGAACAGGAATTCCGCCAGGCCTGCATTGAGCAGCTAACACGAACGGAATCGCTGGACTTCATGATCGACACTCTCAAGGCCGTCGCACAGGAAATGGGGCAGAAGGCGCGATGAATATCCTGCTCGTTTCCCAGTGCAACAAGAACGCCCTGAAGGAGACGCGACGGATCCTGGACCAGTTCGCCGAGCGCATCGGCGAGCGCACCTGGCAGACACCCATTACCCGGGCGGGCCTGGATACCCTGCGGCGGATGTTGCGGCGTACCGCGCGCAAGAACACGGCGGTCGCCTGCCACTGGATCAAGGGGCGCGACCACAGCGAGCTCCTATGGGTAGTGGGTAATGCCAGCCGGTTCAACGCCCACGGCGCCGTACCTACCGAGACGACCACGCGCGATATTCTTCGCCAGAATGATGAGAACGACTGGCACACCGGAGAGGACATCCTGCTCCTGGCCAGCCTGGCCGCATTGCTCCACGATCTGGGGAAGGCCTGCGTCGCCTTTCAGGCCAAACTGCGGGGCCAGCGCGGTAACGGCGCGGATCGTTACCGGCATGAATGGATCAGCCTGCGCCTGTTTCAGGCCTTTGTCGGCGGCGAGGAGGACAGTGGCTGGCTCCAGCGCCTGTCCCGGCTCTCGGCCGAGGACCGCGATGACTGGATGAAGGGACTCCTGCGCGATGGACTGGATTCCGATGCGGATGTCCCCTTCCGGGAAATGCCGCCTCTGGCTGCGGCCATCGGTTGGCTGGTGGTGACGCACCATCGCCTTCCCCAGTGGCCGAGGCAGGAGCGGGAGGAAGGTTTTCGCAGCGATCACCTTGAAGCCTTCCCCGCCGTGATGTCGGCCGAGTGGAATCAGTTGCTCCGCGAACAGGCCGACGAGGATATCCTTAACGATTACTGGCGATTCGAGGGCCCGCTACCCGTAGTTACCGAACGCTGGCAGCGGCGAGCCCGTCACCTGGCCGAGCGCCTCCTCGGACGGCTGAAACATCACGCCCAGCCGTGGCTGGATAATCCCTACCTCATGCACCTTGCCCGCATGTCCCTCATGCTGGCAGATCATCACTACTCCAGCCTGACCGGGTCTGAGAAACGACTCCGAGGCCAGGTCGGGTATCCCCTCTATGCCAATACCGATCGGGATACCGGCGAACTCAACCAGCCCCTGGATGAACACCTTTTGGGGGTCGAGGCGGACGCGCGCGCCATTACGCGCTCACTGCCGAGCATGGATAGTGCCCTCCCGCGTCTGGCCCGCCACAAGGGATTCCGCAAGCGCAGCGCCGACCGGCGCTTCGCCTGGCAGGACCACGCCTTCGATCTGGCGGCCTCTCTTCGGGAATCGGCGGCGGAGCGCGGTTTCTTCGGCGTGAACATGGCCTCCACCGGTTACGGCAAGACCCTCGCCAACGGTCGGATTGCCTATGCCCTCGCCGAGCCCGAACGCGGTGCGCGCTTCTCGGTGGCCCTGGGTCTGCGGACGCTGACCCGCCAGACCGGCGAGGCCTTCCGTGAGCTTCTAGGCCTGGGCGAGGACGAGCTGGCCGTCCGGGCCGGGGGTACGACAAGCCGGGAACTCTTCGATTTCTTCGCCGAGCAGGCGGCCGAGAGCGGTTCAGCCTCGAGCCAGGCCCTCATGGACGAGTATGGCCACGTCTATTTCGAGGGCGACTTCGAGAATCACCCCGTCCTGCGTCGACTCGGCCATGACCCCGGCGTACGCAAGCTATTGTCGGCCCCGGTCCTCGTCTCCACCGTCGACCACCTCATGCCGGCCACCGAGGGGACGCGGGGCGGTCGCCAGATCGCACCCATGATGCGGCTGATGAGCAGCGACCTGATTCTGGACGAGGTGGACGACTTCGGCCTGGACGACCTGCCGGCCCTTTCCCGGCTGGTCCACTGGAGCGCGATGCTGGGCGGGCGGGTTCTGTTGTCATCGGCGACACTGCCGCCGGCCCTGGTCGAGGGGCTTTACCGCGCCTATCGGGCGGGTCGGGCTATCTATCAGCAGAACCGGGGCGAGCCCGGCGCGCCCGTGGATATCCCCTGCGCCTGGTTCGATGAGCACGACCGCCGACACGTCGATTGTCCCGACCCGGAGCGCTTCCGGGATGCCCATCAGGACTTCGCCGCCAATCGACAGCGGCGCCTCTCCCGCGACGAGGCTCGTCGCCGCGCCGCCATTGTTGCGTTACCCACGGAGCCAGGCAGGTCGCAGGAACAGATCGCGACGGAGCTGGCGGAGGTACTCGTGGAGCAGTCCGAGGAACTCCACGAAAGCCACCATAGCCTGGACCCGAGGACCGGCCGCCGGGTCAGCTTCGGACTCGTCCGCATGGCCAACATCGAGCCACTGGTGGCCGTTGCCCGGGCGCTCATCCAGCAGGGTGGTCCGGCCGGCAAGCGGATCCATCTCTGCGTCTATCACTCCCAGTTCCCGGCCCTGTCGCGCTCGGCCATCGAGTACCAGCTGGACCGAGCGCTGGACCGCCGCGATGACCTGGCCGTGTTCGAACAGCCGGAAATCCGCGCCGCCATCGACGGCCATGAAGAGGTGGATCACCTCTTCATCGTCCTCGGATCGCCGGTAACTGAAGTTGGCCGCGACCACGACTATGACTGGGCCATCGTGGAGCCTTCCTCCATGCGCTCCCTCATCCAGCTCGCTGGCCGGGTGAGGCGCCACCGGCCGGGTCCCTGCAACACACCCAATATCCATCTCCTCCATACCAATGTCAGGGCAGTGAAGCAGACGGAGGGAGCGGCGTTCACGCGGCCCGGTTTTGAAGGCACGGACCGCTGGCGACTCAACAGCCATGATCTGCGGGATCTCTTGCGACCGGAGGAGTACGAGATCGTGGACGCCCGTCCCCGCGTTCTCCCGCCCGAGGAGCTTGCCCCCAACGACTTCCTGGTGGATCTGGAGCATGCCCGCCTGGCGGATGCCCTGCTGCCGCAGGCCGCCTCTACAGAGGGGAATGCGCGGCGCCGTGGCCCGGCTCGTCGAGCCTCGCGCCAGCGGTCGGTGCCGCCACTGAATGCCTCCACCTGGTACCACCTCGCTCGGGCCACCCTGAGCGGGGACCTTCCGCGCCAGCAGCCCTTTCGCCGTCAGGACCAGGAGCAGGTTGAGCTCATCCTAATGCCGGATGAGGTGGGCGAGGACTGGTTGCCGAAGAAGCTCTGGTATCAACGCGGCAAGCGTAAGCCGGATGCCGAGGTCGATGCCTCGAACGAGGTGCGAAAACTCCCATGGGACGAGGTGGCCGGGGAACGGGTCTCGCCCTGGGCGGTAGTGGACTACATGGAGCAACTGGGCGAGCTGGCGGAGACGCGGGACGCATCCCTGGAGGCCAGCGCCCGGTCCTTCGGCCTCGTTCAGGTGCCGCAGCAGAGGGAAGGAGATCGGGGCTGGCAATGCCATCCCTGGCTAGGCTTCTTCCGGTGGGCCTGAAGGAAGAGGCGATTCAACGGGCGGGGTTGCTTCTGCCTGTTCGGCAGCGAACGTTGTGGTCCGTCGGTCTAGTTTCTGAGCTACCTGCTCGGTAGGCGCTTGCCAATATACCACCGCTGTTTAGTTTTGCAGGTGATAGACGATTGTAGTGATACGTCAATCTAGGGTTGATCAATATCGGAGAGGGGTCTAGACTAAATGCCAATGGTGTTGGAAGCACCATTGGCAGAAGTTGGCTGTTCGTCGAGCGGAACCCTCTCCGCACTGCAGAGGGCAAGGAGGTATGAGTGAGTGGCTGGCTACCACTTCGTGTTATTAGCCCTAGTCCCGTAGGCTCCACCAATGGGCCTACGGGGTGCTGCGGGCTTGCTAGCACCAAGTCCGCAGCTTTCTAAGTGTACGCCCATCCTTTGGACTTGCCTAGAAAACGGACTACACGATGCATGATGAGAGCGTTCAGCCCCTCCGACAACGAATATCCGAGTTTCTTGACGAACGTCTGGAAACCAAACTCAGTGGCCTGAAGGACGACGACCCGGAAAAAGTGTCCAAGGAGCAGGAGCTTCGCGAGAAGTTCCGGCGGGAAGCCTGGATCGCAGATGCCGCTCGCCGGGTGTCTCAGCTACAGGTTGTCACCCACCCCACGAAAGCAACGCACCCCGATAGCAAGGCGACCAGCCTCTATACACCACCCCCTGAGCTGTCGGATCACAGCCTGGTGGGCAGTCATGTCCTGGGGAAGGACTTCCCGACCGATGTTGTCGGTAATGCGGCCTCCCTGGACGTCTTCAAGTTTCTGAAGATTGAACACGAAGGCCGAACCCTCCTCGCCCGAGCCCTGGAGGATGAGCCGGAACTGGCGCGCGCCTTCAGTGACGATAGCGACCAGGGAAGGGAATGGGTCCGGAGCTTTGCCGGGATTACCGAACCCCGGGGTGCCGTGAAAGGGGATCCTCGAGCCAAGCAGGTCTATTGGCTGGTGGGTGACGAACCGACTCGAGACGCCGATTTCCATCTACTGGCGCCGCTTTACTCCACGGTCCTCGCCCACCGCATTCATGCGGTTATCAGCCACACGCGCTTCAGTGAAGAGTCCAGGGCAGCCCGCAAGGCCCACTGGAACGGGGAGTACAGCGAGTACGAACATCGAGAATACCCCTATCTGGCCGCTCAGACCTTTGGGGGCTCCAAGCCGCAGAACATTTCCCAGCTCAACAGCGAGCGCGGCGGAAACAACTACCTCCTCGGCTCCTTGCCGCCCAACTGGCGTTCGGCCGAGGTGAGGCCGCTGTTGCATACGGACTCGGCGTTGCGGGCCTTCGGGCGGCGAACCACCGTGCGCCAGACGCTACGCGAGCTGGAACGCTTCCTCGTGGCGAACCCGCGCCCGAACCAGGAGACCCGCCAGCGACGCGACGCCCTGGTTGCCGCGTTGGTGGACGAGCTGCTCGTCTTTGCCGCGGAACTCCAGGAGCTGGAGCCGGGCTGGAGTGCCGATCCGGCCTGCGAACTCCCGGAAGAAGAGGCCCTGTGGCTCGACCCCGAGCGCGCCAGTGTGGATCCGGAATTCGCGCAGCGCCGGGAAAGGGGGGACTGGGTGAGCGAGGTCCGCGACCGCTTCGCGGCCTGGCTCAATCAGCGGCTGCATAAGAGCCTTCCAGTGGGGGATGCCGAGCACGACTACTGGGAGGAGCAACTCAAACACGAGACCGCCGCGCTGGAGGAGGTACTGACCCATGCATGAGATCCCCTACCTCCTGGAGGTCCCGCGGCTGCGCGTCCAGAACGCCAATGCCATCTCCAGCCCTCATACCTGGGGCTTCCCGGCCATGAGTGCCTTCGTCGGCCTCATGCACGCCCTGGAGCGGCGCCTCCACGCGGAGGATATCGAGCTGAACCTCGATAGCGTCGGCGTCATCTGTCACCGGCATGAGCCCCAGGTCAGCCGGAGCGGTCATACCCACGCCTTTCACCTCACCCGAAATCCGGTGGACAAGAAGGGCGATACCGCCGCCATCGTGGAGGAGGGCCGGACTCACCTGGAGATCACCCTGGTCTTCGCCGCATCCGGTCCGGCAGCCGAAGCGCACTCCCGGGGCAACGGCCCGGATATCGACGAGGCCGTTTCCGCCATCCTGCCCACCTTGCGGGTGGCTGGTGGCACCATCCAGCCGGCGCGGGGCCGGCGGGGAACGCTTCCCCGACCCCAGCTCATCTCGGTTGCCGAGACCGAAGAGGGGCAGGCGAAGCAGGCCCGGTGGCTACTGCGCCGGTGGCTGCCGGGGTTTGCGCTCCTGGGCCGGGATGATCTCCTTCACGACCACCATTCCGAACTCCGGAAAACCGATCCGGAGACAGATCTCCTGGATGCCTGGCTCGACCTGGCCCGCATCAACTGGGCTGCGTGCCACGAACACCCCGAAGACGGTGACGAGGGGAAGGTTATCTGGGAGCGGCGTGGCCCGGCCCGGGGTTGGCTCGTCCCCATTCCGGTGGGATATGGCGCCCTTGGACCGCTCCACGAGGCCGGCACTGTGGAGGGCGCTCGCGATGACCGCACGCCCTTTCGCTTCGTTGAGAGCCTCTACTCCATTGGGGAATGGAAGAGCCCCCATCGTCTCCAGAGCCCCGCCGAACTGCTTTGGTACGTGGATAACCAGGCGGCCGACGGCCTCTACCGCCTTCGCAACAACTACGCCCGCATCATCGACTGAAATGAGAAGGAGCCGTGAAAATGGCTGAAAAGACTGAACTCAAGACCGCCTCCGTCCTCGCCTTCGAGCGTAAGCTGGACCCCTCCGATGCCCTCTTCCGGGCCGGCAACTGGGAGCAGCGGGAGCAGGCTGGTGAATGGCCGGGGGTCTCCGTCCGCGAGAAGTCCGTCCGCGGGACCATCAGCAACCGGCTCAAGACGAAGGACCAGGATCCGGCCAAGCTGGACGCGAAAATCGAGAACCCCAACCTACAGACCGTCGATGTCGCGGCCCTGCCCAATGATGCCGACACGCTCATGGCCCACTTTACCCTGAAGGTCCTCGGCAACGCCGGCCGGCCCTCCGCCTGCAACAACGCCGCCTACGAGCAGAAGCTGCAGTCCCTGGTGCAGAGTTACATCGATCAGGAGGGCTTCGGCACCCTGGCGTACCGCTATGCCCAGAACCTGGCCAACGGCCGCTTCCTGTGGCGCAACCGTATGGGCTCGGAAGAGGTCGAGGTGCGGGTGAGCCGTCTGGAAGGCGGGGAGCCCGTGGAGAGCTGGACCTTCAGTGCTCTGGATGTCTCCCTGCGGGATTTTGGTGCCGAGGGCAAGGCTGCCTCGGACCTGGAAGCCCTGGCGGATGCGATCCGGCAGGGTCTCAGCGGGGAGCGATTCGTTCTTCTGGACGTCGTCGCCTTCGCTCGTATGGGCTGCGGCCAGGAGGTCTTCCCCTCCCAGGAGCTGGTGCTCAACCGCAGCAGTGGCGACAAGAGCAAGACGCTCTACGCCGTGGATGGCGTGGCCGGTATTCATTCCCAGAAGCTGGGCAACGCCATTCGGACTGTCGACACCTGGTATCCAGCGGCCAGTGAGGCGACCAGTCCCGGCCCCATTGCTGTCGAACCCTACGGCTCGGTCACGACCCAGGGCACAGCCTACCGCCAGCCCAAGCAGAAGGTCGATTTCTACTCTCTGCTGGATAACTGGGTCCTCAAGGATAAGGAGCCGGAGCAGGGGCAGAAGCACTTCGTAATGGCTACCCTGATCCGCGGTGGCGTTTTTGGTGACAAGGTGGACTGAAGCCATGGATCACTATATGGATATTCAGGTACGCCCCGATCCGGAGTTCCCTGTGAACACCCTGCTGGGGGCCCTTGTCAGCAAGCTGCACCGTGCGCTGGTAGAACTGGAGGCCGATGACCTGGGTATCAGCCTCCCGGAGCACGAAGAGGAGCCGCCTCTGGGGAAGACGCTTCGGCTCCACGGTACTGCGACACGCTTGGGAACCTTGATGGAAATCGGGTGGTTGCGGGGAATGCGGGACCACCTGGAGATCGGCGAGGTCCGGGCGGTTCCCCCCGGGGCTGCTCACCGCGTGGTTAGACGGCGACAGTACAAGACCAACGCCGATCGCCTCCGGCGGCGTCGTATGAAGCGTCACAACGAGAGCTACGAGGAGGCAGCCAGACACATCCCCGACAGCGTCGAGCGGAAGGTGAAGACCCCCTTCGTTATGGTGCGGAGCCAGAGTTCCGGGCAGGCCTTCAGTCTCTTCATCGAACACGGTGAATGCCAGCAGACACCGGTGACCGGAACCTTCAGCACGTACGGCCTGAGCCACGGGGCGACCATACCCTGGTTCTGACCCTTTTTCGAAAGCCTTTCAGAAAACCCTCTCGATCAGAGACTTATCTGGCATCTGGTCGAGAGGGTTCTGGATGGGTTTATGTGCCCTGTTCCCTAACAATCAGTAAGATGGAGTCGAGTAACTCTTGTTCGCTGCCGCGCAGGCAGCTCAGAAATCCGGTGTCAGCGCCGCTTGGATCGCGTCAATGTTCGCTGCCGCGCAGGCAGCTCAGAAAGACAACGCCACCCGCTTTCTCGATAGCCGTCAGTTCGCTGCCGCGCAGGCAGCTCAGAAAGCGCAGGGTCGCGGCGTTCTGCTGACACCAGAGTTCGCTGCCGCGCAGGCAGCTCAGAAATCGCTTCTTGACGCCTGACAGGTCCGCGACATGTTCGCTGCCGCGCAGGCAGCTCAGAAAATCTGAAAATGCACCGTCGGCAGTACGATCGGGTTCGCTGCCGCGCAGGCAGCTCAGAAAACCATCAACAGGGGAGTGGGCGGGGAACACCGGTTCGCTGCCGCGCAGGCAGCTCAGAAAAAGAATGAATCCGATCAGCCGGATTTGATGCCGTTCGCTGCCGCGCAGGCAGCTCAGAAAGCAGACTCCCCAGACGCCCGCACCGGCGACCAGTTCGCTGCCGCGCAGGCAGCTCAGAAATCAAATAGTTCGGAGATCACGCCGCCTTTGGTGTTCGCTGCCGCGCAGGCAGCTCAGAAAACTGGTCGAGGCAACGGCGGAGATCTCCGATTGTTCGCTGCCGCGCAGGCAGCTCAGAAAAACTCCAACTCCAACTCCAACTCCAACTCCAAGTTCGCTGCCGCGCAGGCAGCTCAGAAATGATTCGCGCCTGCAATCCGCACAAGAAACTCGTTCGCTGCCGCGCAGGCAGCTCAGAAAAGCGACTCCGCACGGCGCAAGCGGAGTTCGGGGTTCGCTGCCGCGCAGGCAGCTCAGAAAACATGGACAACGCGGGAGTGGTGGACATTGAGGTTCGCTGCCGCGCAGGCAGCTCAGAAAATAGCGTGGTGAGTGCTTGCAAGGTATCCGCCGTTCGCTGCCGCGCAGGCAGCTCAGAAAAATTCGCCGAATCCGTCTACATCGGTGGGATCGTTCGCTGCCGCGCAGGCAGCTCAGAAAGACAGCCGCAGGGTCCGGCGCATCCCGTGCATGTTCGCTGCCGCGCAGGCAGCTCAGAAAAGATCGAGATCCGGAAACTCCGCCACGACATCGTTCGCTGCCGCGCAGGCAGCTCAGAAACCGAAGCCGGCCTTTGCGGCCACGGGGAAGTTGTTCGCTGCCGCGCAGGCAGCTCAGAAATTTCTGAGGAGTCCCTACCGGCTGCCTCGCCCGTTCGCTGCCGCGCAGGCAGCTCAGAAAGTCGGGACCAACGGGATGTCGCGCCGAATTTCGTTCGCTGCCGCGCAGGCAGCTCAGAAAGTTCATCGGATAGCTGGGGAACACCGTCCAAAGTTCGCTGCCGCGCAGGCAGCTCAGAAATGCAAGTGGAGGCGGCATACACCGCCGACACCGTTCGCTGCCGCGCAGGCAGCTCAGAAACGGCCGGGAGCGGGGGGTGGATCAGGAGGTCTAGTTCGCTGCCGCGCAGGCAGCTCAGAAATGATGCGCGTGGTGAACCGTCTGATGGACTTGGTTCGCTGCCGCGCAGGCAGCTCAGAAACTTCCGATCGCCACGTTGTGAACGCTACCGTCGGTTCGCTGCCGCGCAGGCAGCTCAGAAATACACGTTCCCGAACAGCGATCGCGCCCGGCAGTTCGCTGCCGCGCAGGCAGCTCAGAAATGACCAAGGGCCAGCAGGTCGCGGTGCATGGCGTTCGCTGCCGCGCAGGCAGCTCAGAAATAGTAGCTCGGTCAGCTTGCGCTCGGCTGCGGGTTCGCTGCCGCGCAGGCAGCTCAGAAATTGGTGGTGGTGGGGGTGGTTACCCGCCGCGCGTTCGCTGCCGCGCAGGCAGCTCAGAAAGTTCGTACGTCGCCGTCTCCGCTTTTTTCGCCGTTCGCTGCCGCGCAGGCAGCTCAGAAACTCCGATCCCCCGATCAGGTCCATCAGGGAGTGTTCGCTGCCGCGCAGGCAGCTCAGAAAAGCAGCGCCTCCCGCAACTCGTCAGCCTCCGCGTTCGCTGCCGCGCAGGCAGCTCAGAAACGTCAATAGAAGCGCGCGCCTCGCCGGTATAGGTTCGCTGCCGCGCAGGCAGCTCAGAAATCGCACGCCTCGCGCGTCAGATCCGGTACGTCGTTCGCTGCCGCGCAGGCAGCTCAGAAAAACGGGCATTACGTCCGGTGGGAGAATGGGGAGTTCGCTGCCGCGCAGGCAGCTCAGAAAGCGCAGATGAGCGAGACAGGGAAGATAAGTCCGTTCGCTGCCGCGCAGGCAGCTCAGAAAAATGACCGGCGGCACGCTGCTGGTGCTGGCCGGTTCGCTGCCGCGCAGGCAGCTCAGAAACCCACGGCACCCGCCACACCAAACTTGACCCGTTCGCTGCCGCGCAGGCAGCTCAGAAAACACGTCGACGCCAGCCGCCCACTGATAGGCCGTTCGCTGCCGCGCAGGCAGCTCAGAAATGCTCGGGTTCGGGCTCGGCCGGGACGTACAGGTTCGCTGCCGCGCAGGCAGCTCAGAAAAGTAGTCCGTCGACTCCGGGTCACAGCAGCGAGTTCGCTGCCGCGCAGGCAGCTCAGAAAGTGGTGTGGATGGACGACTACGGAGACCGGCCGTTCGCTGCCGCGCAGGCAGCTCAGAAATTACTGTCGGAGCAAACGAAGGGGGAGTGGCTGTTCGCTGCCGCGCAGGCAGCTCAGAAATGCTCGAACCGGATCAGCACACCGGGGCCGTCGTTCGCTGCCGCGCAGGCAGCTCAGAAAATGCGGTAATCTGCGCGGTGCGCTCGGAGTGCGTTCGCTGCCGCGCAGGCAGCTCAGAAACGGTATCGTCGTGAATACGCATGCGGTCGATCGTTCGCTGCCGCGCAGGCAGCTCAGAAACGGCGCTGGAGCAGGTGGCCACGATGGTCGGCGTTCGCTGCCGCGCAGGCAGCTCAGAAAACATCCGCCCGACTGAGGACGCGTAGATGCAAGTTCGCTGCCGCGCAGGCAGCTCAGAAATGGGCGGGGGCTACCCCCTGCCCAGCATCGCCGTTCGCTGCCGCGCAGGCAGCTCAGAAATGGGGCCGGCTGCCGCCGCGCCCGCGCGAGACGTTCGCTGCCGCGCAGGCAGCTCAGAAAAAGTCGGGCGCGCTGAAGGCGTACATGAGCACGTTCGCTGCCGCGCAGGCAGCTCAGAAAATAGGCTCAGGCGGTGGAGAATCCAACTCACCGTTCGCTGCCGCGCAGGCAGCTCAGAAATCGCGGACAATCTCGCGGACCTGCTCCGCGTCGTTCGCTGCCGCGCAGGCAGCTCAGAAATCGCGGACAATCTCGCGGACCTGCTCCGCGTCGTTCGCTGCCGCGCAGGCAGCTCAGAAATCGCGGACAATCTCGCGGACCTGCTCCGCGTCGTTCGCTGCCGCGCAGGCAGCTCAGAAATGGCCCTGCGCAAGCTGCGCGAGTTTTCCCCGGTTCGCTGCCGCGCAGGCAGCTCAGAAACTTATTCGGCATGTCGGGGCATGGCGTCGAGCGTTCGCTGCCGCGCAGGCAGCTCAGAAATTGATGAGGTCCGCGTGCTCGGTCTTGTCCAGGTTCGCTGCCGCGCAGGCAGCTCAGAAATATGGCGGATGACGCGGAGAACGTGCGCCAGCGTTCGCTGCCGCGCAGGCAGCTCAGAAATGTCTGCGTTGACGTTGGGCCTATTATACACAGTTCGCTGCCGCGCAGGCAGCTCAGAAATTTTCATGATTGACGAAATCGGATTGATGCTACTTCGCTGCCGCGCAGGCAGCTCAGAAACGACTGATTCACCAGGTCCGCACTATCAAGGGGTTCGCTGCCGCGCAGGCAGCTCAGAAACGCTCAAGGATAGCATCAGGAGGGCGCCCATCGTTCGCTGCCGCGCAGGCAGCTCAGAAATCGATCTCCGGCTGCTCGCAGGGCTCCGTCAGGTTCGCTGCCGCGCAGGCAGCTCAGAAAGCCAACCGGCTGGACCTTCTGCGCCTGACCCCGTTCGCTGCCGCGCAGGCAGCTCAGAAACACTGCCCTTGTTCCTGATGCGACATGATCGCGTTCGCTGCCGCGCAGGCAGCTCAGAAATTTGGAACCCGCGCGCTGTACAGGTCCGGAACGTTCGCTGCCGCGCAGGCAGCTCAGAAAAGCCGCTCGAAGTCGCTGTCCGTCAGCAGCTCGTTCGCTGCCGCGCAGGCAGCTCAGAAAGTCGCAATCAACGATCGGGTGGACAAGGTGGGGTTCGCTGCCGCGCAGGCAGCTCAGAAAGCTTACTTCGTCAATCTCTTCTTCGGTTGCCCGTTCGCTGCCGCGCAGGCAGCTCAGAAAGCTCGGTCTAGGTAACGCGCTGCTTTTGTCGGGTTCGCTGCCGCGCAGGCAGCTCAGAAAGTGGTGTAGCGGGGTGGCTTGTTGTTGCAGTCGTTCGCTGCCGCGCAGGCAGCTCAGAAATGCTATGGACGTTTGTGATCGCTCCGCTATGGGTTCGCTGCCGCGCAGGCAGCTCAGAAAACGGCAACAGCCACCCGTTCGATCGCCAGCCGGTTCGCTGCCGCGCAGGCAGCTCAGAAACCTGAGCCCGCGCGGGATGACATGGAGTGGGCGTTCGCTGCCGCGCAGGCAGCTCAGAAAGTGGTGTAGCGGGTTGGCTTGTTGTTGCAGTCGTTCGCTGCCGCGCAGGCAGCTCAGAAAACTGACACCGGCGAGCCGGGGCACACGAGCCCGTTCGCTGCCGCGCAGGCAGCTCAGAAATGCAATGCAGGGCCAGATGCCTCATAAACGTCGTTCGCTGCCGCGCAGGCAGCTCAGAAAAAACCGCAGCCATTGAAGAAGATACCCTCGTCGTTCGCTGCCGCGCAGGCAGCTCAGAAATCGACAAGATGCGGGCAATCGCCGCTGGGTCGGTTCGCTGCCGCGCAGGCAGCTCAGAAATCGACGCGGAAGCCGGCGAGCTGGCGGATGGTGTTCGCTGCCGCGCAGGCAGCTCAGAAATTCGTCTTGATTGCTTTCGGGCGGGCGCATCGGTTCGCTGCCGCGCAGGCAGCTCAGAAAAAGCTATCGGCCAAAGGCGCCGGAATGCGAGGGTTCGCTGCCGCGCAGGCAGCTCAGAAATGCCGCCTGAAGCTGATCGGCAATATCCGACAGTTCGCTGCCGCGCAGGCAGCTCAGAAAATGACAGAACTAGATAGCAACTGGACCGACTAGTTCGCTGCCGCGCAGGCAGCTCAGAAAGCCCCGTCATCTGGGCCCCACGACGTCGAGAAGTTCGCTGCCGCGCAGGCAGCTCAGAAAATAACCTGGGACCGACATCAATACGGCCTACCGTTCGCTGCCGCGCAGGCAGCTCAGAAATCGGAGACCAGGGGCATAGATGGCGAGAGGAGGTTCGCTGCCGCGCAGGCAGCTCAGAAAATGACCCTCCGCAAACAAACGGGTTGGGCGTTGTTCGCTGCCGCGCAGGCAGCTCAGAAATGGACCCCTGGGGTGTAGGGGCGGGTTAAGGCGTTCGCTGCCGCGCAGGCAGCTCAGAAAAGTGCGGCCCGGATCAGGGCTTCTAAGCGTGTGTTCGCTGCCGCGCAGGCAGCTCAGAAATGCCGCGACATTTCATGCAAGTCCTTGTTTTCGTTCGCTGCCGCGCAGGCAGCTCAGAAAAGGAAGCGATGGATCGTGGACTACCTACCGAGGTTCGCTGCCGCGCAGGCAGCTCAGAAAATCGCCCGCGTTGAAGTCTATAGCGTGCGCGGGTTCGCTGCCGCGCAGGCAGCTCAGAAAGATTGATTTGGTTGGGATTTTTGGCGGCGTGCGTTCGCTGCCGCGCAGGCAGCTCAGAAAGTGGATCACATTCAGCGCGTCCGCCGCAATCTGTTCGCTGCCGCGCAGGCAGCTCAGAAATGATTGATATTGGTGAGGACTGGCACCCGTGAGTTCGCTGCCGCGCAGGCAGCTCAGAAACGAGTTCCCCGACCCGATCCACGGCCTGGTGAGTTCGCTGCCGCGCAGGCAGCTCAGAAAACCAGGCCGCGCGTGCGCCCCTCCGAGTCGGAGTTCGCTGCCGCGCAGGCAGCTCAGAAAAAGCGGCTCGCTATGTGCTAGACCGCGCAGATGTTCGCTGCCGCGCAGGCAGCTCAGAAAGTAGCCGTCCACCAGCACTTTGCGCAGGACCCGTTCGCTGCCGCGCAGGCAGCTCAGAAAAATTTGTCTGCCCTTTCCCTATCTGTCAGGTCACGCCTGATTGCATACCGCGAGAGAAGGCACCCCTGTTTCATGCCCGGGAGTGGATGAGTATTGTGCCCGATGAGCGAACGGGAGGCTGACCGCATGGCGAGTACCATCCATTCCAACGCCCGCACCACACCCCGGATCCGGCAGGAACTGCAGGAGGCGCCGGCCGGCGTCAGCGACCCGGAACTGGCCCGGCGCTACGGCATCAGTCGCATGACGGTGCGCAAGTGGCGCCGCCGGCGCACCGAGGTGGAAGACCGGACCCATCGTCCGAAGACGATGCACACGA
>NZ_QKMA01000017.1:0-39388 GCF_003208255.1 Thioalkalivibrio sp. ALE21 | reverse complement strand
TCAGTTCATCGACGGCATCGAGCAGACCGAACCGACCAACGACGAGGAATCCTCCATCACCGACCGGAGCGCCGCCTGAACCAGCGATCACTCATACACCAGACTTGACCATAACTCGGCGGCGCCCTCCGGCGTCACTCCTTTCCGACCAACGGTGAACGAACGCATGACCGATCAGAAGGACTCCACCAGCGAGATCTCGGCGAAAGAAGGCATGGGCCTGTTCGAGCGCTACCTGAGCGTGTGGGTGGCGCTGTGCATCGTGGCGGGCGTCGCGCTGGGGCAGTTCTTCCCCGCGGTGCCGGAGACGCTGTCGCAATGGGAGTACGCGCAGGTCTCGATCCCGGTGGCCATCCTGATCTGGGCGATGATCTACCCGATGATGGTGCAGATCGACTTCTCGGCCATCCTGGGCGTGCGCCGGGAGCCGAAAGGGCTGGCCATCACCACCTCGGTGAACTGGCTGATCAAGCCGTTCACCATGTTCGCGATCGCCTGGTTCTTCTTCATGGTGGTCTACGCCGCCTGGATCCCGGAGGACCTCGGCCGCGAGTACCTGGCCGGGGCGATCCTGCTGGGGGCCGCGCCGTGTACCGCCATGGTCTTCGTCTGGAGTTACCTGACTCGCGGCGATGCGGCCTACACCCTGGTGCAGGTGGCGGTGAACGACATCATCCTGCTGTTCGCCTTCGCGCCCATCGTGGTCCTGCTGCTGGGAATCTCCGATATCTACGTACCGTGGGACACGGTCGCGCTGTCGGTGCTGCTGTATATCGTGATCCCGTTCGCCGCCGGCTATCTGTCGCGCATCTGGCTGATCCGCAGAAAGGGCATCGAGTGGTTCGACAACGTTTTCATGAAACGGATCGGCCCGGTCACGCCCATCGGGTTGCTGGTGACGCTGGTCCTGCTGTTCGCGTTCCAGGGCGAGCGCATCCTGGCGAATCCGGGGCATATCGCTCTGATCGCCGTTCCGCTGATCATCCAGACCTTCCTGGTGTTCTACATTGCGTATTACTGGGCGAAGGCGTGGCGTGTGCGCCACGCGGTGGCGGCCCCCGGTGCGATGATCGGCGCCAGTAACTTCTTCGAGCTGGCCGTGGCGGCCGCGATCGCGATGTTCGGCCTGCAGTCCGGTGCGGCGCTGGTGACGGTCGTTGGCGTGCTGGTGGAGGTGCCGCTGATGCTGGCGCTGGTGCGCATCGCGAATCGCACGCGCCACTGGTTCCCGACCAACAACGAGGCGCCGGGCACGTGACCTCCGTGTCCCTCAGTGACGCGGCGCGCGACTGGCTCGCCGGCCGGAGTGCCGAGATGACGCTGCGGCTGTCCGCCCGCCACGGCTGCTGCGGTGGCCAGGCGGGCGTGCCGGTGGCCGAGCCGGGCGCGCCGCGCTCAAAGGACGGGTACGCAAGGACGCAGATCGAGGGCATCCACGTGTACGTGGCCGAAGACATGGGCCCGGGTCCGTACCGGGTCGGCCTCGAGGGCTTCTTCCGCTGGCGGCGTCTGGTGGTGGAAGGCGAGATGGGCCAGGCGCAGGAGTAGACGATGTTCGAGCATATTCTCGTGGCGGCGGATTTTTCTCCGGCGTGGACCCGGCTGGAGAGCCAGCTGGAACGCTTGCGGGCACTGGGGTGCCGGCGCCTGACGCTGGCCCATGTGCTGGTCGAGGGCTATACCCGGGCTCCCGAGTCGGGTCACGCCGGGCATTACGAACAGCGGCTGGAAGAGCTGGCCGCGCACTTGCGCGAGCAGGGGTTCGAGACCGATACCGCAGTGCGTGTCGGGGCCGTGGCGCCCGAGCTGGAGCGGCTGGCGGCCGAACGTGGTGCCGGGGTGATCCTGGCCGGAACGCATGGCCACAGTACGCTGCGCGACCTGTTTCTCGGGAGCACCGTGCGGGATCTGGTCCGGCGTGCCCGGCGCCCGCTGCTGCTGGCGCCGGTCCACAGCGAGGTGGCGCCGGGCACCGAGCCGGTCTGCCGGCCGTTGCTGGCCACCGATGGTTCGAACGCGGCCCGAACCGCGGAAGAGGTCTTCGTGCAGCTGCTGCCGGCGTGTGGGCGTGGCGTGGTGGTCTCCGTCGGCCGCTGGGAGGGCGACCCCTCGCGCGAGGAGGAGCACCGTGAAATCGCGGCCCATGTTCGGGAACTGGCGGAAAGAGGCGGGGAGGATGCATTCGATACCGTACTGCCCGGTCAGGGCCGGCCCTCCGTCGAGATCGGCCGGATCGCCGAGGAGCGGGGCGCGGATCTGGTGATCGTCGGCAAGCGGGGCCGCAACCCGGTCGCGGACCTGCTGCTCGGGAGTACCGCCGAGGCGGTCTGTCGCCATGCGCGGCGTCTGACCCTGCTGGTGCCTGCCCGCGCTGATACGAACTGAGAACGGACAACCTGCTGCAGAACCCGGAGTGAGCCATGAGTGAAGTACAGCGCAGCCTGACGGTCCCGGAGCTGGAACAGGCCTTCATGAACGACGATCACCACGAGGCCGCCCGTTTGCTGGAAGCCGTGGGGCGGGCCCGGGAGGAGGGCGACGACAACGCCGTGCGGGAGGCGTTCGCGGCCTTCGTCGAGTTCAATCGCGAGCACTTCGCGCGCGAGGACGAGCTGATGGAGCGGGTCGGTTTTCCGCAGAAGGACTACCACCGGCAGGAACATGCGGCCCATCTGGCGCGCTGGGAAGCCCTGCTGGCGGGGCTGGAGGACGGGTCGATGCTGGGCGCGGATCTGGTCTCGGCGCTGGATGACGAGATCATCCCCTGGTACCAGCGCCATTTCACCACCATGGATGCCCTGCTGGCGCGGTTCGCCGAGCGTGCCGCGGGGGGGTAGTCCCTGCCGGCGGGAATCCGCTGAACGAAGCTGGAACGAAAAAGGGCCGGCACACGCAGTGCCGGCCCTTTTCTCTGGTCTGGTGCCGACGGAGGGAATTGAACCCCCGACCTATCGATTACGAATCGATTGCTCTACCTGCTGAGCTACGTCGGCTGAGCACGACATCATAGCGAAGCGGGGCTTCGCCAACAATGCCCGGGCGGGCAACGGGCCGTAACCCGGGTGAGGGCCCGCTTTCGGGGATCAGCTGTCGCCGGACTTCTGTCCGGACCCGACCCGGACGATGACGTCCACCCTCAGCACGTCGGTACCTTCGGGCAGCGGCGGCAGGTCGTTCACCTGTACCTGGGCCGGTTCCACGTCCTCGAGCTGGCCGCTGTCCACGTGGAACAGGTGGTGGTGCGGGGCGCGGTTGGAGTCGTAGAAGACCCGCGACGGGTCGACGATCACTTCGCGCACGAGGCCCTTCTCGGCGAACAGCTTGAGAGCGTTGTACACCGTGGCCTTGGACACGCGCGACTCCTGGCGCGTGAGCTGCGCGAGGATGTGGTCGGCACTGAGGTGCTGGTTGCGGGCGAACAGCACTCGGACGATCTCGATTCGCTGTTCGGTCGGCGAGATGCGGTAATCGCGCAGCAGGGCGCGCGCGTCGTCGATTCCCAGCAGATCGGGTTGGGGGGTTCGGGAAATCATGCTTCCAACATATAACAGTGAATTGGACAGAGTCCAGTTCTGTTTTGGGAAGAAGGCATACGCCGACTCGGCGCGGCAAGCTGATAGAATGCCGCCGACAGAACGAAGCCGGGAACGAGCAAGGGATGGAGCGGGTGATGGGAATCGAACCCACGTTCTCAGCTTGGGAAGCTGATGTTCTACCATTGAACTACACCCGCCTGGCCACGAATTGTATGCGCGTACGCGCCCCGGCTCAATGCCCGAATCACCAACGGTATGTCCCATGCAGATCAAGTTGAACGGAGAAACCTGCGAAATCCCTGCGGATCAGGAGCCGCCGACAGTGGCGGACCTGATTCAACAGCGCGGCTTTGCCGGCCGGCGACTGGCCGTGGAGGTGAACGAGACCCTGGTGCCCCGCAGCGAGCACGCCGAGCGGCGGTTGCAGGAGGGTGATCGGGTCGAGGTCGTTCAGGCGATCGGCGGTGGCTGATATTCTTGCCCGCAGTCGTATCCGCATCCGCACCCGCAACCGTTAACCGAGGAGCATGCATGAGCCAGATGGCCGCCGGATCCGCCGACGATCCGTTTCACGTCGGCGAGCGCCGTTTCGAGTCCCGCCTGCTGGTGGGCACGGGCAAGTACCGCGATCTGGAGCAGACCCGCGAGGCGATCGAGGGCAGCGGTGCCGAGATCGTGACCGTGGCCATCCGCCGCACCAACATTGGCCAGAACCCCGACGAGCCGAACCTGCTGGACGTGGTTCCGCCGGATCGCTACACCCTGCTGCCGAATACCGCCGGCTGCTATTCCGCGGAAGACGCGGTGCGCACCTGCCGGCTGGCGCGCGAGCTGCTCGACGGGCACAACCTGGTCAAGCTGGAGGTGCTGGGCGACGAGAAGACCCTGTACCCGGACGTGTTCGAGACGGTGAAGGCCGCCGAGACCCTAGTTAACGACGGCTTCGAGGTGATGGTGTACACCACCGACGATCCGCTGCTGGCGAAACGTCTGGAGGATATCGGCTGCCGCGCGATCATGCCGCTGGCCGCGCCGATCGGCTCGGGTCTGGGGATCCAGAACCGCTACAACATCCGCGAGATCGTGGAAAACGCGTCGGTACCGGTGCTGGTGGACGCGGGTGTGGGCACGGCGTCGGATGCGGCCATCGCGATGGAGCTGGGCTGCGACGGCGTGCTGATGAACACCGCCATAGCCGCGGCCGACGATCCGGTGCGCATGGCCCGTGCTATGCGTCACGCGATCGTGGCGGGCCGCGAGGCCTGGCGCGCCGGACGCATGCCGGCACGGCGCTATGCCTCGGCCTCCTCGCCGGAGACCGGACTGTTCTTCGCCGGCTCATGACGGCCCCGCACGAATCGCACGACAACCGGCCCGCTGACAGGGACGGGGGGCGCCCGGCGCACCATCGCCGGGTTCGCTCGTTCGTGCGCCGCGAGGGGCGTCTGACCACGGGTCAGCAGCGCGCACTGGATGAGCTCTGGCCGCGCTTCGGCCTGGATCCGGCGCCCGACGCCGGGATGCTGGATCTGGCGGCGGTTTTCGGCCGCGAGGCGCCGGTGACCCTGGAGATCGGCTTTGGCGACGGCGACAGCCTGGCCGAACAGGCCGCGGCGGCGCCGGATCGCGACTTCATCGGTACCGAGGTGCATCGCCCCGGAGTGGGGCACCTGCTGGGCGAAATCGAGCGTCGGGGGCTGACCAACCTGCGGGTCTCCGACCGCGACGCGGTGGAGCTGCTGGAGGCGCATTTCGCGCCAGCCAGTCTGGACACCGTGCAGGTGTATTTCCCCGACCCCTGGCACAAGAAGCGCCATCACAAGCGCCGCCTGATCCAGCCCGGGTTCGTGCGCGCGCTGGCGGGCTGGATCCGGCCGGGCGGCTGGCTGCACCTGGCCACCGACTGGGCGGATTACGCCGAACACATGCAGGAGGTGATGGCCGGGGCGACCGAATGGTTCGCGCCGGATGGCCCGGTGCCGCGTCCGGAACGCCCGGCCTGGCGCCCCGAGACCAAATTCGAGCGCCGCGGGCTGCAGCGCGGGCATGCGGTGGCGGATCTGGTCTACCGGCGCACCGAGGCCCCCGCCCCGGCGGAGTGAGGCGGCGGCTCAGCCCTTCTTCTTGACCACCAGGACCGGGCAGCGCGCCTGACCCACGACGCGTTCGGAGACCGAGCCCATCAGCAGCCGCTTGAGCCCGGTGCGGCCGTGGCTGCCCAGTACGATCAGGTCGCGATGCTGGCGCTCCGCGATCTCGATCAGGGTGACCTCCGGGCGACCTTCCTCGAACAGCGCGTCGGTTTCCACGCCCGCTTCGCGGGCCTCGCCCTGCAGCCGCTGGATCGCGTCCACGCCCTCCTGGCGCCGGGCCTCGCTCTGTCCGGGTACGGCGACCGAGGCCACGGTCAGCGGCAGGCTGCAGTGCTGCGCGAGCTCCACGGCCGCACGCGCGGCCTTGTCGCCCAGTTCGGAACCGTCGGTCCCCACCAGCAGGCCCTGGCGCGGGGCTTCGGTGTCGCGCGGGACGACCATCACGTTGCACGGTGCGAGGCCAATCACCTTGGCGGTGGCGTCGCCCACCATCAGGCGGGCCATTTCGCCGCGGGTGCGCCGGCCGATCACGATCAGGTCGGCTTCGTGCTCTTCCGCCACACTGACGATCTCCTGATGCCGGTCGACTCCGTGGCGCAGGATGGCCGAGACCTCCAGGCCGGCTTCTCGGGCACGCTTCTCGAGCGCGTCCAGGTCGCCCTGGGCGGACACGCTGGCATCGTGGCTGCGTCGCGGAGAGAGGGCGTCGTGCTGGGTGTCGGTCGGGATGATGCGCACGATCCGCAGACGTGCCCCGCAGCGGCCGGCGAGCTCCAGGGCCACGTTCTCGGCGGCGGTGCTGTATTCCGAGCCGTCGGTGGCGACGACGATGGTGCGAAACTGGGGCTGGTTGCCGGTGGACGCCGCTTCGGCCATGGCGGTTTCTCCTTCTCGATTGATTTTCCCAGCATACCGGAGGGGACGCGGCCTGCGCACGCCTTCGGCTCGGGCGCGTTTTTGCGTCCGGCCCGCCGGGATGGAATAATCGCGCGCTTTCAATGGGTGTTGTCTGCGGAGTTCTGCCCGGCCTGCGTGGCCCGGTGCTCTGCGCGGTGTCGTGACCGGGCGACGCACCCGTGCTTCCCGTGCCGGCGGACTGATTCCGCCGGCCTTGCTCCTTCAGGACTGGCGGTTCATGGAAAATCTGACGCTGACCACCGAAATGATCGTGGTGCTGGGCCTGCTCGCCTTCACCATCTTCCTGTTCGTCTCCGAGATCGTGCGGGTCGATCTGGCCGCGATCCTGGTGATGGTTCTGATCGGGCTGCTCCCGCTGGTGTTCGGCGTGGTGCCGCTGCTGCCCGAGCTGGGCGAGCTGGTGGCGCAGGACGAGCTGTTCAGCGGATTTGCCTCCAATGCGGTGATCTCGATCATCGCGGTGATGATCATCGGTGCGGGGCTGGACAAGACCGGCGTGATGCACAAGGTCGCCAGTTTCATCATGCGCGTGGGCGGCACCGGGGAGAAACGCATCATCCCCACGGTGTCCGGCACGGTCGGCGTGATCTCCAGTTTCATGCAGAACATCGGTGCGGCGGCGCTGTTCATGCCGGTGATGAGCCGCATCTCCAGCCGTCTGGGTATCCCGCTGTCGCGCCTGCTGATGCCGATGGGCTTCGCCGCGATCGTGGGTGGAACCATCACCCTGGTCGGTTCCAGCCCGTTGATCCTGCTGAACGACCTGCTGCCGGACGACATGGAGCGTTTCGAGCTGTTCGATGTCACGCCCATCGGCCTGGCCCTGCTGGCCACGGTGATCGTCTATTTCGTGCTGCTGGGGCGTTACGTGCTGCCGTCGGTAGGGGCTCAGCCCACCGCGACCGAGGGCACCCGGGACTACTTCCAGCGGGTCTACGGCCTGTCCTACGAGATCCACGAAGTGCGGGTGGCGGATGACGACCCGCTGGTGGGGCGGACCGTGGCCGATGTCGAGCGCGAAACCGGCGTGGCGATCGTGGGCTCGCATGCGCGCGACGAGATGCGCATCGCCCCCTGGACCGGTTACGAGATCCAGGCCAATTCGCGCCTGGCGGTGCTGGCCAGCCCGCGGCGCATGGAAGAGCTGAGCCAGAACCTGAAGTTCCGGCCCTCCACCGACCTGGACGTGTTTGCCAGCGCCCTGGACTCCTCCCAGTCCGGGATCGCCGAGGTCGCGATCTCGCCGGGGTCCAACCTGGCCGGCAAGACGGTGACCGAAGTCGCCATGCGCCAGACCTACGGCCTGTCGGTGATGCGCATGCAGCGTGGCGGAGAGGTCTACCGTGAGGGGCTGCGCGACATCCCGCTGGAGCCGGGCGACATCCTGGTGGTCCACACCAACTGGACTTCACTGGCGCGTCTGGAGAAGGACCGCGACTTCGTCGTGATCACCTCGGACTACCCGCGCGAGGAGCTGCGCCCGAGCAAGGTTCCGCACGCGCTGACCTTCCTTGTGGTGGCGGTGTCGCTGATCCTGTTCACCGATCTGCAGCTGTCGGTCGCCCTGCTCACCGGGGCCATGGGCATGATCCTGACCGGCGTGCTGAGCCTGGACGACGCCTACAACGCCATCAGCTGGAAGACCGTGTTCCTGCTGGCCTCGCTGATACCTCTGGGCATGGCGGTGGAGAATACCGGGACCGCTGCCTGGATCGCCCAGAACACCCTGGACATGCTGGGAACCGTGCCACCCTGGGTGTTGCAGGCCACGATCTTCGCGCTGGCCACGTTCTTTACCCTGGTCATGTCCAATGTGGGGGCGACCGTGCTGCTGGTGCCGCTGGCGATCAGTTTCGCCACCGCGGCCCAGGCCGCGGGCATGGACGCGGACCCGCGCGTGTTCGCCATCACCGTGGCCATCGCCACCTCCAACTCGTTCCTGATCCCGACCCACCAGGTGAACGCCCTGATCATGGGCCCCGGCGGCTACCGGGTGAAGGACTACATGAAGGCCGGCAGCATCATGACGATCCTGTTCGGCGTGGTGGCCATGTTCATGATCAATCTGGTCTTCTGACCCCGATTTGCTGACGTTTGTAACGCTTGATTGCGTAAGGAGAGACTCTCATGTCCCAGAAACATCCCGTGATCGCCGTCACCGGTTCTTCGGGTGCCGGCACCTCCACCGTGAAGCGCTCGTTCGAGTCGATCTTCCGCCGTGAGCAGATCAACCCCGTGGTGATCGAGGGCGACAGCTTCCATCGCTATGACCGCAAGGCGATGAAGGAAGCCATGCAGAAGGCGGCCGACGAGGGGAACCCGCACTTCTCCCACTTCGGCCCCGAGGCCAACCTGTTCGACCGCATCGAGGATCTGTTCAAGACCTACGGCGAGACCGGCCAGGGCGAGAAGCGCTACTACCTGCATTCCGACGAGGAAGCCGAGCAACACAACCAGCGTCTCGGCACCAACCTCGGTCCGGGCGAGTTCACCCCGTGGGAAGAGATCGAGCCGGGTTCCGACCTGATGTTCTACGAAGGCCTGCACGGGCTGGTGGCGGACGGCAACATCGATGCCTCGCAGCATGTCGATCTGGGCATCGGCGTGGTGCCGATCGTAAACCTCGAGTGGATCCAGAAGATCTTCCGCGACAACCTCGAGCGCGGTTACTCTGCCGAGGCGACCGTGGACACGATCCTGCGGCGCATGCCGGATTACGTGAACTACATCACCCCGCAGTTCTCGCGTACCGACATCAACTTCCAGCGCGTGCCGACGGTGGATACCTCCAACCCGTTCATCGCCCGCGACATCCCCACCCCGGACGAGAGCATGGTGGTGATCCGCTTCAGCGATCCCAAGAAGTTCGGCGTGGACTTCCCCTACCTGCTGAACATGATCCCGGACTCGTTCATGTCCCGGCGCAACACCATCGTGGTGCCCGGCGGCAAGATGGCTCTGGCCATGGAGGTCATCCTCGCCCCGATCATCCACGACATGCTGGCGCGTCGCGGCTGATCGCGAGTGCATGGCGCGGGCTGCGGGCCCGTTGCAGGGGCCGCGACCTTCGGGGCGCGGCCCTTTTTGTTGCTGCGGATCGCACGGAGCCGGGGCGCCCTTTTTCAATGCCCCGGCGGTTTCGGATAGGATTGCTCGCCTGTTCCCGAAATAACGGAGTCGCCGTGTTCGGAATATTCGGCCCGCGCCCGGCCCGCCAGATGGAGCGTTTCCGTGCCCGCTACACCGGGCGTTCACTGGTCGTTCACCAGGGCTTTTCCGGTGACTGGCTGGAGGAGCTGCTCAAGCAGCCCGGAGGAGGCGGGCATTTCCGCATCGACAGCCGGCGCCTGCCGGCCGGCCAGCGGCCGACTCCGGTGGAATGGCTGGTGCAGACCCATATCCTGCCGCTGGACCTGCCGCAGCCGCTGTTCCTGGACATTCGCGAGGACGTGGTGCTGGCGCGGCATCTGGTGCGTGGCGAACATGTGGTCCATCCCTCGGAGATCGCCTGGTTCCTGGAGGAGCTGGACGAGCGTCATCATGCACGTCTGGAGTTTGTCGGGAACGAAGACATGCGGGCGGAGGTCGGTATTCCGGTCGAGGACAACGAGGCCCTCAGCATGCTGGAGCATCTCGGACTATGAGCGCGACCGAACCTTTCCTCTGTGCCAGTGCCACAGGCGACGAGCCCCGGACACTGGCCGCCGAACTCGCCGGTCAGCTTGGCGAGCTGTCGCCGGCCCCGGACGGCCGCGTGCGCGTGGGTTTCATCTGCATCTCCGACGAGATCGCGCGTAACGCCCGGCTGCTGCTGCGCGAGCTGCGCAAGAAGGCCCCCATCGATCACTTCGTCGGCGGCATGGGGATCGCGGTCATGGGCCGCGAGCACGAGTATTACGACGATCCCGCCGTCACCCTGATGGTCGGGGAGTTGCCGGCGGACTCCGTGCGCCTGATCCGGCATCCGGTGCGCTCCTTCGATGAACTGACCCGGGCCCTTGAGGGCTTTGTCGATCCGGCCACGCCGGCGCGACTGATTCTCAACGCCGATCCGCGCCTGGAAGACGTCGAGGGGATCCTGACCCGTATCGGCGAAGAGACCGCATGGTTCGCGACCGGCGGGATCAACTCCGGCGCGGACGACGCGGTCCAGATCGCCGATGGCGTGATGAGCTCGGGCATCACCGGCCTCGTGCTGCGCGACGACGTGCCGCTGGTGGCCCGCCACACCCAGGGCTGCACGCCGCTGCCCGGGCAGCACGAACTGACCGAGACCTGGCGCAACATCATCGTCCGCCTTAATGGCGAACCGGCACTGCCGGCGTTCCGGCGGATCATCGGCGACGTGCTTTCGCGCGATCTGAAGCGGGCCCTGGGGTACATCCAGATCGGGTTCCCCATCCCCGGATCGGATACCGGGGACTATCGCGTGCGCAATATCACCGGCGTCGATATGGACCAGGAGCTACTGGCCGTGGGCGAGACCCTGGAGCAGGGGTCACGGGTGCTGTTCGTGCGCCGCGACGGCCAGTCGGCGCACGAGGACCTGGAGCGCATGCTGCAGCAGATCCGTGAGCAGTGCCCGGAAGGGATCCGCGGGGCGATCTACGTGTCCTGTCTGGGGCGCGGACGGCATCAGTTCGTGCACGCGGACGTCGAGCTGGGCACCGTGCAGCGGGCCCTGGGGGGCGTGCCGCTGGTGGGCTTCTTCGCCAACGGTGAAATCTTTTCCAACCGTCTGTACGCCTATACAGGCGTGCTGACACTGTTTACTTGAATCCGTCGCAGGGGGATGGTCATGGAATACCGCAAGCTGGGACGCACCGGCATCGACGTGAGCCTGATCGGCCTGGGCACCATGACCTGGGGCGAGCAGAACACCGAGGCTGAAGCCTTCGAGCAGCTGGACTATGCGCTGGAGCGCGGCATCAACCTGATTGACGCGGCGGAGATGTACCCGGTGCCGCCGCGGGCCGAGACCCAGGGGCTGACCGAGCGCTACATCGGCAACTGGCTGCGCTCGCGCGGCTGCCGCGACCGCGTGGTGCTGGCCTCCAAGGTCGCCGGGCCGGGCATGGACTATCTGCGCGGCGGCACGCAGCTGACCCGCGAGCACGTCGAACAGGCGGTGGATGCCAGCCTCGAACGCCTGCAGACCGACTGCATCGACCTCTATCAGGTGCACTGGCCGGCGCGCTCGACCAATTTCTTCGGCAAGCTGGGCTACGTCCACGATCCGGACGACCGGGCCACGCCGATCGAGGAGACCGCCGCCGCGCTGAAGGACGTGGTCGCCAGCGGGCGGGTGCGCTACATCGGCATCTCCAACGAGACGCCCTGGGGTTTCATGGAATGGCTGCGCCAGCACGAGCGCGGGCTGGCCGAGCGCATCGTTTCCATCCAGAACCCCTACAGCCTGCTGAACCGCAGCTTCGAGGCCGGTCTCGCCGAGATGGCGATCCGCGAGGATGCGGGCCTGCTGGCCTACTCCCCGCTGGCCTTCGGCATGCTCTCCGGCAAGTACCGCGAGGGGCGCAAGCCCGAGGGGGCGCGGCTGACGCTGTACGAGCGCTTCCAGCGCTACAGCAACCCGCAGGCGCTGGCGTCCACCGAGGAATACGCCCGGCTGGCCGAGAGCCATGGCCTGACGCCGACCCAGCTGGCGCTGGCCTTCGTCAACCGGCAGCCGTTCGTGACCAGCAACCTGATCGGTGCGACCACCATGGAACAGCTGCGCGAGAACATCGACTCGGTGAACGTGGCCCTGTCCGACGAGATCCTGCAGGCCATCGAGGACATCCACGCCCGCTACACCTACCCCAGCCCATAGCCCGGGGGCCGGCGGCGTGGAACTGTTCGACACCCACGTCCATCTCGATCTGGATCCGTTCGATCCGGACCGCCCGGCGGTGCTGGATCGCGCCCGCGCCGCCGGGGTCACGCAGATGGTCCTGCCCGGCGTGACCCGTGACCGCTGGGCGGACATGGATGCCCTGGCTCGCCGCGAGCCGGGGCTGTATGTGGCCCGCGGCCTGCATCCGGTGTTTCTCGAACAGCACGCCGACGCGGATCTGGACGCCCTGGACGCCGCCCTGGATGCCGATCCACAGGCGGTGGCGGTGGGCGAGACCGGGCTTGATGGCTTCGTGGCGGAGCTCGACTTCGATACCCAGTGGCGGTTCTACACCGCGCAGCTGGCCATCGCGCATAACCACGACCTGCCGGTGATCCTGCACTGCCGGCGCGCGGTGGACGCGATTCTCAAGGGGCTGCGCCAGCACCCGGGCGTGACCGCCATCCTGCACAGCTTCTCCGGCAGCGAACAGCAGGCGCGACAGGCGGTGGATCGGGGCTGCGTGCTGGGGTTCGGCGGGCCGGTGACCTTCGATCGTGCGCGGCGCCTGCAGCGGATCGTGCGCGACCTGCCGGAGGAAGCCCTGGTGCTGGAGACCGACGCCCCGGACCAGCCGCTGGCCGGGCATCGCGGCGAGCGCAACGAACCGGCGATGATCGCCGGGGTCAACGCGGCCGTGGCGCGTTTGCGCAACACGGACCCCGTCAGTACCGCTATACTCACAACCCGGAATGCACGCCGGGTTTTCCGGCTGGATACGGTCCGGACCAATGAGCGGCACTGACGAACTGCCACACGACGCCTATACCGAACGCACCGATCTCCTGCTGGGGGCGGATGTCACTGCCGGCCTGCGCGACCGGCATGTCTTCATTGCCGGGCTGGGCGGGGTTGGCAGCTATGCCGCGGAGGCCGTCGCCCGTGCCGGGGTCGGCCGCATGACCCTGGTCGACCACGATGTGGTCGCGCCGTCCAATCTCAATCGCCAGCTGGTGGCCCTGCGCTCCACGGTGCAGCATCCCAAGACCGACGTGATGGCCGAACGCATCCGCGACATCGATCCGGGGATCGCGGTGACCGTGCGGCGCGAATTCCTCAACCCGGACACGGTCGCGGAGCTGATCCCGGAGGATGCCGATTACGTGCTGGACGCGATCGATTCCATCGCCTGCAAGGCGGCGCTGGTGGCCGGCGCGCAGGCCCGCGGGGTGCGGGTGATCTCGGCCATGGGGGCCGGCGGCCGTATCGACCCGCGCGCGGTGCGCGTGGGGCCGCTGGACGGCACCCGGGTGTGCCCGCTGGCGCGGCAGATGCGCAAGCGCCTGCGCCGGCTGGATGCGCGGCTGGATTATCCGGTGGTGTTCTCCATCGAGAACCCGAGCAAGGGCACCGAGCACCGGCCGGTGGACGGGCCGCTGGGCGGGCGGCCGCGCTCGGTGAACGGCACCATCTCCTATTTGCCGGCGCTGTTCGGCCTGACCGCAGCCGGCGAGGTGATCCGCAGTCTGATCGACCGCTGAGCCTGTCCCGTTCGCCTGCAAGCAGGCTCCCACCTTTCTGGTTGCATCACCCCGTCGCCCCATCAATCCATCTGTGGGAGCGTGCTCGCACGCGAACCCTCGGGGTCGGGGCGCTCAGCCCTTGCGCCGCTTGCGGCTTTCCTCGGCGTGCTTGAGCACCAGGGCGAGGTTCTGTTTTTCCACCTCGGTCACCTGCGGATCCTGGTTCACGGCCTGGCGCAGGTGCCCGATCAGCTGATCCAGTTCCTCGCGGCTGATCTGCTGGAAGTTGAAGCCGCCGCCGTAACGGGATTCCAGTTCGTCCCAGTAGTCGGCCAGCGGCGGGCGGTAGTCGTCGGTCATGCGTGTCTCCCGGTCGGCCCGGCGTGAATGTGGGCCGCAGTGTAGCCCTTTGCCCGGCGTCTGTCGGCCCGCCGGCGACCGGCGAGTTTCCCTCGGGCGGCGGGTTGCGGTGTAATGGCGCCCCCGAACCGGACTGTCTGCGAGCCGCATGCCGATTACCGCCATCTATCCCGGGACCTTCGATCCCGTTACTCACGGGCACACCGACATCGTGCGTCGCGGCGCCTGCCTGTTCGACCGGGTGGTGGTGGCGGTGGCCGCGAACCCCGGCAAGAGCCCGGCGTTCCCGCTGGAGACCCGCGTGGAACAGACCCGCGAGGCGCTGAAGGACGTTCCGCGGGTGGAGGTGATCGGGTTCGACTCCCTGCTGGCCCATTTCGTGCGCGAACAGCAGGCCACGGTGATCCTGCGCGGCCTGCGTGCGGTTTCCGACTTCGAGCACGAATTCCAGCTGGCCGCGATGAACCGCCAGCTGGCGCCGGAGGTCGAAACTCTGTTCCTGACACCCGCCGAGGAATACAGCTTTGTCTCGTCCAGTCTGGTACGGGAAATCGCGCGCCTGGGCGGCGATGTCTCAAAATTCGTGAGCCCCGGGGTGGCGCGCATGCTGGCCCGGGATCCCGGGGTGGCCGACTGACCGCTCGCACCCCTTCCTGGCCCGAGGAGGAAAAGCCATGGCCCTGATGATCACCGACGAATGCATCAATTGTGACGTCTGCGAACCCGAGTGCCCGAACGAGGCCATCTACCCGGGCGACGAGATCTACGAGATCGATCCCAACCTGTGCACCGAGTGCGTGGGGCATTACGACGAGCCGCAGTGCCAGCAGGTCTGCCCGGTGGACTGCATCCCCCTGGATCCGGATCACAAGGAGACCCGCGAGCAGCTGATGACGAAATACGAAGCCCTGATGGCGGCGAAGTAGCCGGGGCGGCCCGTTATGCGTCGCCATCTCCTGTCAGCCGCCGCGCTACTCGGCCTGCTCGCGGCCCCGCTGGCTGCCCCGGTCGTTGCCGGGCCCGCGGACACGCCCGGCGAACACGCCGTCGTCACCGCCCACCCCGAGGCCACCGCGGCCGGCGAGGCGATCCTCGCTGACGGCGGCAATGCGTTCGACGCAGCGGTGGCGATCACTGCGGCGCTGGGCGTGGCGGAGCCCTACGGCTCCGGGCTCGGCGGCGGGGGCTTCTTTCTGCTGCACGAGGCGCACAGCGACCGCACGCTGATGCTGGATGCGCGCGAGACCGCGCCCGCCGCGGCCGATCGCGACATGTACCTGGACGAGGACGGCGAGGTCATCGACGGGCTGTCGCTGGACGGGGTGCTGGCGGCGGGTATCCCGGGGATGCCGGCGGGGATGGATCATCTGGCGACGGAATACGGTGCACTGTCGCTGGAGCGCAGCCTGGCCCCGGCGATCCGCCTGGCGGAGGAAGGCGTGACCGTCGGGCCGCGTTATCAGCAGATGGCCGAGTTCCGGCATCAGGCGCTGCGCGACGGCGCCGATGCCGCAGGGATCTTCCTGCGCGATGGCGGGCCGCCGGAGGCCGGCACGGAGCTGGTGCAGCCGGATCTGGCCGGCACCCTGCGGCGCCTCGCCGCCGAGGGCCGCGACGGCTTCTACACCGGCGAGCTGGCGCAGACCCTGGTGGAGGGCGTGCGCGAGGCCGGAGGGATCTGGAGCACCGAGGACCTCGCGGGTTATGAGGTGGTGGAGCGCGAACCGGTGCGCCTGGAGTGGAACGGCACCGAGATCGTGACCGCCGCGCCGCCGTCCTCCGGGGGTGTGGCCATCGGCCAGATCCTCAACATCCTGTCCTTCCACGATCTGGACGCGATGGAGGAGGACGCCCGCATCCACCTGATCCTGGAGGCGATGCGCCGGGCCTACCGTGACCGCGCCGAGTACCTGGGCGATCCGGATCATGTCGACATGCCGCTGCAGCGGCTGCTGTCACGCGACTACGCGGCCGGCCTGCGCGCCGGTATCCACCCCGACCAGGCGACCCCCAGCGACAGCCTGCCGCCGGTGGTGGAGCCGGAGAACCGTCCCGGGACCGATGGCGCGGCGGAGAGCCCGCAGACCACGCATTTCTCGGTGATGGATGCCGAGGGCAACCGCGTGGCCGCGACCCTGACGCTGAACTACCCGTTCGGCTCCGGCTACGTGGTCCCGGGGACCGGCGTCCTGCTGAACAACGAGATGGATGACTTCTCCGCCAAGCCGGGCGAGCCCAACGCCTACGGCCTGATCGGCTTCGAGGCCAATGCCATCGCCCCGCAGCGGCGGCCGCTGTCGTCCATGAGCCCCACCTTCGTGGACACGGGCGATCGCGTGGCCATCCTCGGCACGCCCGGGGGCAGCCGCATCATCACCATGGTGCTGCACGGCATCCTCGGTGTGGTCGACGGTCAGTCGATCGACGAGGTGGTGGAGGCCCCGCGCTGGCACCACCAGTACCTGCCCGACCGGGTCGAATTCGAGACCGGGGCCTTCGACACCGAGCTGCGCGGCAAGCTGGTGCAGCGCGGCCATCGCCTGACCCCGCAGGTGCGCCCGTTCGGCGACATGCAGGCGGTGCTGTGGGAGCGCGAGGCCGGACGGCTGGAGGCGGCTTCGGATCCGCGCGGCGAGGGCGAGGCGCGCGTCTTCGGCCGCTGAGCCGCTGAGCCGGGTCAGCGCTGGCAGCTCGGGCAGTAGGCGCTGGCCCGCTGGCCCACGCTGCGGGTGCGGATCGGCGTGCCGCAGACCCGGCAGGGCTCCCCGGCGCGGCCGTAGACCTGCAGCTCCTGACGGAAATAGCCGTGGCTGCCATCCTCGCGCAGGAAATCGCGCAGGGTCGTGCCGCCACGCTCGATGGCAGCGGCGAGTACGGCCTTTACGTGTTCGGCCAGGCGCTGGTATTCCGCGCGGGTCACGCGGCCGGCCGCGCGGCCGGGGCGCACACCCGCCAGAAACAGTGCCTCGGTGGCGTAGATGTTGCCAACGCCGACCACCGTGGCCTGATCCATCAGAAAGGCCTTGACCGGGCCGCGGCGGCCGCGGCTGCGCCGGAACAGGTAGTCGCCGTCCATGTCCGCCTCCAGCGGTTCCGGCCCCAGACCCTCCAGCAGCGGATGGGTGGCGGGGCCGCCGTCCGGCGCGGGGTCGAGTGGCAGGCAGCAGCCGAAGCGCCGCGGATCGTGCAGACGGATCTCGCTGCCGCTGTCGAGGACCAGACTCAGGTGATCGTGACGCCGTAGCGGCGTGTCCGGCGTACAGTGGCGCAGGCTGCCGGACATCCCCAGATGCAGCAGCAGCCCGGTGGCATCGGTATCCAGCAGCAGGTATTTGGCCCGCCGCCGCAGGCCGCGCACGGTGGCGCCGGCGATCCGCGCCGGGAGATCCGCCGGGACCGGCCAGCGCAGGCGCGCGTCGCGAACTTCGAGTTGCAGGATGCGCCGTTCGCGAAGCAGGGGTTCGAGGCCGCGCCGGGTGGTCTCCACCTCCGGCAGCTCAGGCATGCACGCCCTCGATCTCGATCAGCAGTTCCTGGCGGCAGACATCGCCGCGTACCCATTGCACCGGCGGGGTGCGGGCACCGTAGTGCTCGCGCAGGATCGCCTCCACGGCATCGCGATGCTCCGGGTGGCGCAGGTAGACCCGCAGCCAGCGCAGTCCGGGCAGATCGGCGCCGCCCTCGGCGTGCAGGGTGTCCAGGTTGGCCAGGGTCTCGCGGGTCTGCGCGGCGATATCACCCGGATGCCGGCTCTCGTGCCCGGTGATGCTGGCGGTGCCGGAGATCAGCAGCATCGGGCCGCGCGGCGTCTCGATGCGGGTGGCACGGGCAAAGCTGGGGCTCTTCGGACTGTAGCGTTCGGGATAGTGGTACGCGCTGACCTGGCGCGGGTTCTCCACCGGGGTTCCGGGTTCGCGCGCGGCGATCGCATGCACGAACAGGCCGGCGTGGTCGGACCCGATCGCGGTGGCGGCGGGCATGCCGCCCAGGGGGATCTCCAGGGCCTCCAGGGCCTCGGCGCGCCCGGTGCAGAAGGCCTGATAGCGTTCGAGCCCCTTCTCCGGCTCGTGGATGCGGCCGAAGAAGTTCCACATGCGCAGCAGGTACGGATAACCCGCCTCGCGGCAGGCCGCGACCAGGTCCCGGTATACGTCCCGGGTGCGTTCGCGCAGGTCGTCGTCGGGGCCTTCACGCGCAATGAACAGGACGTCGCCGCAGACCCTCCGGTAAAGGCCCCCTTCTCCGGACGGGGCATTGCTCGCCGCCCCGGCGAACCAGCGCTCCTCCGGTGGGGCGGGATCCAGCGAGGCCAGCCCCGGGTCGATCGCCAGGGTCGTGCCGTTCGCTCCCGCGCAGCGGATACCCGGATCGTTCGCGGGCCGCAGGCTCAGGCCTGCGGGCTCTGCGGATGCGGTATCCGCCGGTATCAGGCGTGTATCCAGATCAATGGTCATGTGCTGCTCGCTCCCTGCATCTCCACCAGCATGCTCTCCGTCCAGCGTACCGCTTCCATGTACAGTCGCCCGGCGACCTGGGGCGACACCGGTGAAACCTCGAACGGGAACCGCCGGTCCGGGTCCTCGAAGGTCTCGATGATCCGGGGTACGGCGCCCAGCTCGCCGCTTTGCTCCAGCAGAGCGTCCTCCATTGCCGGGCTCAGGTTGAGTTCGCCGAGCACCCGGTGCAGCGGAATGCCCAGCACCCGGTCCAGCCCCGACAGCAGGCCGAGGGTGAAGTAGCGCTCGGACTCGTTCGGTACGCCCGAGGGCGCGGCCAGCAGTGCGGCCATGCGCGCCCGGATCATGACCTGCTCCAGGCCCTGGCGCTGCGGGGTGCTGGTGCGCAGGGCGGCAACCATCGCCAGCGAGCGCACGCGGTCGGTCCCCAGCAGCATGATCGCCTCGCGCAGGGTCTCGATCGGACGGCGGTGACGCAGCAGCGGGCTGTTGGCCTGGCGCAGCACATGGATGGCCAGGTCGGGGTGGGCATTGATCTGCACAGCCAGCTGCTCGGCCGACATCTCCGGGTCCTGCAGTTTCTCGATCAGTTGCAGCAGGCCGACTTCCAGCTGCTCCAGGCGCTGGCCCTCCACCACGTTGGGGTAGGACAGGAAAAAGCCCTGGTAATACACGAAGCCGAGTTCCCGGCAGGTCTCGTAGGTGGCTGCATCCTCGACCTTCTCGGCGAGCAGCTCCACGTCGAACGGCCGCAGGCGCTCGAGCTCCGCGCGCAGGCCGGGACCGTCGAAGGCGAGCAGGTCGAGTTTCACGATATCCGCCAGCTCGATCAGCGGCGAATCCTGTTCGCGGAACTGGTAGTCGTCCAGGGCGATGCGAAAGCCGAGTTCTTTCAGGCGGCGAACCGCGGCGATCACCTCGTCGTCCACCACGATGTCCTCGAGGATCTCGAGCACTACCTGTTCGGGCGGCAGGCTGAGCAGGACCTCGTGATCCAGAAATCCGCGCGGCAGATTGACGAAGGCCAGATGGTCCCCGACAAGGTTCTTCATGCCAATGTCGATGAAGGCGCTGTGCAGCAGGTCGGAGGTCGCCAGATCTCCGTCCACCACGTTTGCCTCGCTGGCGTTGGCCCCGGCCCGGAACAACAGTTCGAACCCGATGATGCGTTCCTCGCCATCGAAAATGGGTTGCCGTCCGACAAATATTGGCTGCATGCTTATTGTCTGCAAACGATGTGGATCGGTCCTTCCTGCGGGACACGGGCCGCAACAAGAGGAAACGCGACATGGATTCCATCAACGCGCCGTTCGGGGAGATCGTGGAGCTGCGCCAGATCCTGCACGACTCCGGGATGCCCCTGTTGCGGGTCATTATCCGCGATGGCGAACGCTACACCAAGATCGAACTGGATCCGGCCACGGCCCATCGCTGGGGCAAGCTGATGACCCGCTGGGCCGAAGACGTGGTGGAGGCGCAGGGCGACGGCAGCTGACACCGCCCCGGCCGAAGTCCGGCCACAAAAAAGCCCGGCATGGCCGGGCTTTTTTCATGCGCGCGCGACGGGCCGCGCTTACTTGATCTTGGCTTCCTTGTACATCACGTGCTGGCGGATGACGGGATCGAACTTCTTGATCTCCATCTTTTCGGGCATGTTCCGCTTGTTCTTGGACGTGGTGTAGAAGTGACCCGTGCCGGCGCTGGAGACCAGCCGGATCTTTTCGCGCCCCTGATTCTTGGCTGCCATCGTGCTGCCTCCTTAGACCTTTTCGCCGCGGGCCCGGCAGTCGGCCAGGACTGCCTCGATGCCGCGCTTGTCGATGATGCGCATGCCCTTGCTGCTCAGGCGCAGCTTCACGAACCGCTTTTCGCTTTCCACCCAGAAACGATGGGTGTGCAGGTTCGGCAGGAAGCGACGCCGCGTCTTCCGCTGGGAATGCGAGACATTGTTACCGGTAGCCGGGCGCTTGCCCGTCACCTGACATACTCGGGACATCGGGGCTACTCCAGATGTTCGGGTCGGGACGAAAGATCGCGGATACTAGCGGATACCGGGCCCGGGCGCAAGGGTCGGGCGTCATGGACGGCGAAGGCGGTCCGTTGCGTCTATCTTTCGATGCAAAGTGAACCATGAGCTGCAACCAGCGGGGGAAGAGCATGAAGGGAGCGATGGTACGGGGTATCGCGGGCGCGTTTCTGGCCGGCATGATGGCGGGGCCGCTCGCGGCCGACGAGGCGCAGACCGGCGACGGCCAGTGGTGGTGGGACGATGGCTGGTGGCAGGAAGGCCAGCTGAATCCCGACATCGAGAACTACGAGGTCGAGGTCGAACGCCTGGAATACGAGCGTGACGACGTGATCGTTCCGGCGATGGTCGCGCGCCCGGCCGACGGCGAGGACTATCCGGCCATCCTGTGGTCGCACGGGCGGCGCGGGCTGGACCATCTGGCCGAGCTGCACGTGAAACGCCTCGCCGCACGCGGATTCGTGGTGCTGGCGCCGGACCTCTATACCGGTCGTTTCATCGAGACCCACCCGCTGGATCACGACTACGAACTGGAAGGGGATCTGGACCGCGGTCTGGACGAGCTGCTCGCGCGGGAAGACATCCTCGGCGACCGCGCCTGCCTGGTGTCGATCACCCGGGGCGGGTACAAGACCCTCAAGGTCGCGGTGACCCATGAACGCCAGGTGGACGACGTGGCCTGCTGGGCGGGCTATTACCCGCATGTGCAGGACCCCAACCTGGGCGAACCCCACCAGGTGTATCGCTATGCCAGCGAATTCAATCAGCTGGAGATCCCGGTGATGATCCTGATCGGCGACGAGGAGCAGTACCAGCGCCACCGTACGGCGAAGATGGCCGCCGACGGGCTCAAGGATCGTGGTGGCGACGTCACGTGGATCGAATACCCGGGTGTGGGTCGCGGCTTCGACTTCCGCAACGGCGACAACCGCACCTTTGCCGATGACCTGGCTGCGCGCGATGCCATGGTCCGCGTGACCCGCTTCGTCAACGAGCACCTGCGCAAAGAGTGAGCGCAGCGGGGAATGTCCTGCTCCGTGAGAGGCGTTCCGGGTCGGTGTGGCTGACGCGTGATTTTGGAGGCGCGGCGATGACGGAGAGCACGGTGCGGGGCCTCGCCGAAGTCATGGGGGCCGGCCCGATGGCGCGTTTGTTTTTTCTGATGTTGCCGGCCCTGGGTGTGTCCGGTCTGGCGGTCCCGGCGGCCGCGGCCGGCGACGATGTGCCGGTGCTGGATCCGGTGGAGGTGTCGGCGCCGCGGCTGACGACGCCGCTGGCGGAGCTGCCGGCCTCGGTCAGCCGGGTGGACGGGCGTCAGGCCACCGAGGGGCGCCAGGGGCTGCAGCTGGACGAGGCCCTGAATCGCGTTCCGGGGGTGTTCGCGCAGAACCGCCACAACTTCGCGCAGGATGTGCGCATCTCCATCCGCGGGTTCGGTTCCCGCGCTCCGTTCGGCGTGCGCGGGCTGCGCATCCTGCAGGACGGGATCCCCGAGACCACGCCGGACGGGCAGTCGCAGGTGGATGCGATCGACCTGCTGAACATCCGCGACATCGAGGTGCTGCGCGGGCCCAGCGCGGCGCTGTACGGCAACGCCTCGGGCGGGGTGATCTCGATTCGCACCCGCGACGGCAGCGAGCCCCGCGGGCATGGGGGCGGGGTGCTGGCAGGCTCGCACGGGTTTCGTCGGCTGGAGGCGACCAGCGAGGCGGACCTCGGCGAACACCGCTACTCGCTGACCGCGCACGATTTCCGCATGGATGGTTATCGGGACCAGTCGCGGGCGGAAAAGCGCTATCTGCGCCTGCATACGGCAAGCGAACTGGGCGACGGCACGCTGCGTGCCCACCTGCGCTACCTGGACGCCCCGCGCACCGACGACCCGGGCGGGCTGACCCGCGACGAGCTGCGCGCGAACCGGCGCCAGGCCGCCCCGAACGCCGAGTCGCTGGATGCGACCCAGGAGGCCGAACAGCTGACCGCCGGGCTGCGCTGGGAGCAGCCGGTGGGTGAGCTGGATCTGCGCGTCGGCGGATTCTGGACGCAGCGCGACTACGACCAGCAGCTGCCGTTCCCGGGGTCGAGCCGGGTGGCCTACGAGCGGGACTTCTACGGGCTGAATGCCCAGCTGGAGGGCGATCTCGGGCCGACGCGCTGGCTGGCGGGCGTGGATCTGGAGGAACAGCGCGACGAGCGGACGCGACGCTGTTCCGCCGGACAGCTGTTCGACCGTGATCCCGAGGAAGATGACGAGGCTCCCGGTTGTTCCGCGGACCCGAATGATCCCGTCACCAACCTTGCCCTGGAACAGACCGAACGTGCCCGTACGCGTGGCGCCTTCCTGCATACCGATACCCTGCTGGGCGAGGACTGGAACCTGGTGCTGGGGGCGCGCCACGATCGTATTCGTTTCAGCATCGATGATGACTTTTCCGAGGAGGTCGGCGAGCCGGATCGTTCGGATGGGCGCACCTTCCGCGAGGAGAGCCTGATGGCGGGGCTGGTGTGGCATTTCCGCCCGGGACAGCGGGCGTGGGTGAACGTGGCCACCAATTTCGAGACCCCGACCTTCACGGAATTTGCCAATCCCGGGGGCGGAGGCGGCTTCAACCCGGACCTCGAGCCGCAGAAGGCTCGCAGCCTGGAACTGGGCTGGCGCGGGGAACAGGGTGCGTTCGGCTGGGAGGCGGTGCTCTGGAGCACGCGGGTGCGCGACGAGATCACGCCCTTCCAGATCGAGGGCGAAGGGGACCGGGACTTCTACACCAATGCCGGTCGCACCGCGCGCGACGGGCTGGAGCTGGCGCTGGACTGGCAGGCGACGCCGCAATGGACCCTGAGCAGCGCCTTCACCCTCAATCATTTCCGCTTTCGAAAATACGAAGACGTCGACGGCGTGCGCCACGACGGCAATCGGCTGCCCGGACTGCCGCGCGAACAGCTGTTACTGGAGGCCGACTGGCGCGAGGGTCCCTGGTTCGTCACCGTGGATGCGCTGCACGCCGGGGCGCGTTACGCCGACGACGCCAACGACGAGCGTGTCGGCTCGCAGACCACGGTCAACCTGCGGGCCGGGCGCGAGTGGACGCGCAACGGCGCGAACATCGAGACCTTCGTCGGTGCGGACAACCTTCTGGATGCCGACAACATCGACAACGTGCGTATCAACGCAAACTTCGGACGGCATTACGAACCCGCCCCGGGGCTGACCCTGCGCGCGGGTCTGCGGGTGACCTTCGGGGATTAATCCCGACGGTCGGGCGGGTCGTCGGGGCCGTGCTCGTCGCGGGGACGGGGCGGTTCGATCTCGTCCAGGCGGCCCTGCTCGATCTTGCGCAGGGTCTCCGCGTCGGTGGGGTCGTCGGGGTCTTCTTCCCAGGCATAGCGCTGCACCGCCGGGAACGCGTCACGGCGATAAAGGAACCACCCGCAGACCGCACCCACGGTGCCGCCGAACAGGTGCGCCTCGAACGACACCCCGGGGGTGGTCGGGAACACCCCCCAGAACATGCTGCCGTAGAGGAACAGCACGATGATCGTCAGCGCGATGGACAGCGCATCGCGGCGGCGGATGCCGATGACCACGGCAAAGAACATCAGGCCGTGGGTCAGGCCGCTGGCGCCGATGTGCAGGCCCTCGCGGGCGAACAGCCAGACCCCCAGCCCGCCCATGATCCAGATCAGCGGGACCGCGGTGCGCGTGGCCTGCGGGAAGCCGTAGAGCGTGAGGATGCCCAGCACCCACAGGGTGGGGGCGTTGGCCATCAGGTGCCCCCAGGATCCGTGGATCAGGGGCGAGGTGAAGATCCCCAGCGCGCCGACGCCGTCGCGCGGCAGGATGCCCAGACGCGAGAAATCCGCGCCCAGCAGTTCCTGCAGGGCGTGGATCAGGACCAGGGCCATCACCCCGACGAAGGGCCACAGCAGCGCGCGCCGGAAGCGTTCGCGATCGGCCGCGGGATCCGTCGGGGGTGCCGGGCGTCGCAGGTTCAGCATCGAACAAGACTGCCACGGGGGCGTGACGGGGAACAATGCACCGCCCGGGGCAGCGGTTTCGGGTCCGCGCGGGCAGCCCCGGCGGCGGACCCGGCTACCCCGGGGCCGGCGTTCAGAGACGGAACTGCGCCAGGGCGCGCTGGATCTCGCTTTCCACCTGCTTGAGCTCGTCGGAGGCCGCGCTGACGCGGTCGGCGGTCTCGGCGGACTGGTCGGCGCCGTCGGAGATCTGCACGATGGTGCGGTTGATGTCCTCGACCACCGTGGTCTGCTCGCGCGCCGCGACGGCGATCTGATCCGTCATCTCCGAGATGTTGTCCACCGACTGGCGGATCTGCTGCAGCGCGCCGTTCACTTCGGCGGTGTGCTCCATGGTGGTCTCGGCCTCTTCCTGGCCCTTCTTCATCACCGAGACCGCGTTATTGGTGGCGCTCTGCAGCCGCGAGATCATGCCCTCGATCTCGTCGGTGGACTCCTGGGTACGGGTGGCGAGCTTGCGCACCTCGTCGGCGACCACCGCGAAGCCGCGGCCATGTTCGCCGGCGCGGGCCGCCTCGATCGCGGCGTTCAGCGCCAGCAGGTTGGTCTGCTCGGCCACTCCGCGGATCACTTCGAGGATGGTGCCGATCTGGCGCGAATCCTCGCCCAGGTTCGAGACCGTGTCGGCGGCCTGTTCCACGGTGCCCAGCAGGGAGGACATCGAGGCCACGTTGCGTTCCATCACCTCCATGCCCTGGTGTACGGCGTTACCGGCCTCCTGGCCCGACTGCGAGGTGGCGTCGGTGTTGCGGGCGATCTCCTCGGCGCTGCTCTGCAGCTCGTTGATGGCCGTGGCGACCCGTTCGGTCTCGTCGCGCTGGCGCGACACCGCTTCGCGGGCGCCGTAGGCTTCCTGGCCCAGGTTCTCGGTCGCCGTCCGCAGGGTCTCGGTGCTGCCGCGGGCCTTGCCCACCGCGCCGGCGATCTTGTCGGTGAAGCGATTGAAGGCGCGCCCCAGCGCGGCGGTCTCCTTGAGCCCGTGCTCTTCCAGCCGGCGGGTCAGGTCGCCGTCGCCGTCGGCGATCTCCTCCAGCGCGGTGGACGAGCGGTTCATGGCCCGGCGGATGGTGATGATGATGATGGCCGCGCCGGCCAGTCCGAGGATGATGCCGGCGATGGCCAGCACCATCTGCGCCACCTGCGTGTTGCGCATGGTGGTGGTCAGTTCGCCGGCCCGGGTCTCCGCACGCCGGGTGATGGCCTCGCTGAGCCCTTCCAGTTCCCCGCGGGCTTCCATCAGCAGCGGGCCGATTTCGGTGCGGATCATGTCGGCATCCTGGAATGCCTCGGGCGAGCCGTGGACCTCGAAGATGTCGTCCAGTGCGCCCCGCAGGGTCTCCAGCGATCCGGCGAAATCTTCCAGCGCGATTTCCTGTTCGAAGTCCAGGGTGGCGGATTGCCCTTCGAGATCCTCCACGATGCTTTCGAGCTGGCCGCGATAGAGATTCACGTTCTGCACGAAGGCGTCTTCGCGGAAGGCGAGGAAACCGCGCAGGTTCGAAGTGATTTGCAGCGCGTTCATGCGCAGGTCGTGGAACTGGTCCAGACGCTCCCAGGAACGCTGGAACTCCGGCAGGTTGTTCTCGGCGTCGATCATCGTGGACGCCTGCTGCGCCATGGCGCGGGTCGCGGGATTGGCCCGCTGGTTGGCGATGTCCAGCGCGGGCATGTTGGCGGCGTCGTCGGTGGCCAGTTCGGTCAGACGGTCGACGTGGCCGTGGAAGCGGTCGACGTGTTCGCGGACCGCTTCGGCCGAGCGGGCCATGTCGCGGTCGGCCGCCACCACCGGGTCGTTGTTGAGCTCCCGTGCCGCGGTCTGCAGGGCGTCCATGGATTCCAGCCAGGCGTCATGGTGGCCCTGCTCGTCGCTCATCAGGTAGAAGCCCAGGAAGGCCGCGCTTTCCTGCAGCCGCTGCTGGACTTCGTTGACCCGGGCGACGGCCGGGTAGTCTTCTCCGGTCAGATTCTGTACGTCCCGGGCGCCGGTCTGCAGCGCATGCAGGGCCATGACCGAGTTGATGACGAGGATCAGGACCACCAGGCCGAAGCCGGCCGTCAGCAGTCCGCGGATCGAAAACTTGTCCAGCATGAGTTGCTCCTCCGCCGGCGCCTCTGCGGGCGCTTGCTACCATCGCGTACGGGCGTACACGAAAAGGGTGACCCGCGGGTCGTGTCGTTTCTCCTGCTGTTACGGCAAAGGTGCCCCTGAGTTGAGTATTTTGTTGGCGGGCATCGGTTGCCGGGGCCGGGCAGCGAATGCCTCGGCCCGGCGCTCAGGGAGGAAAGACGCGGGCGAAGGCTTCAGGATTCCAGCTGTTCCCAGCGCTGGTAGGCTTCCTCCAGTTCGCGTTCCACTTCGGCCAGGCGTGCCTGCAGTTCGCGCACGCGTTCGCCGTCACGCTGGGTCCCGGGGTCGCAGAGGGCCTGATTGATCGAGTCCTGCTCCGTCTCCAGCGCCTCGATGCGGCCCGGGAGGGCCTCCAGTTCGCGGGCGTCCTTGTAGGAGAGCTTGCCCGAGCCCGTGCCCGCAGCGGCGGGCTCGGGCGCCGGGGCGGCTCGGGTCGTGGCCCGGGTTGCCGCGTCCGCGGCGGTCCCGGAGTCCGGCGCCGGGTCACCCTCGATCAGACGCCGCGTCACGCGTTCCGGCAGATCCGACCAGCCGCCGACGAACTCCTCGATGCTGCCATCGCCGGGCACCACCAGGGTGCTGGTGGCCACGTTGTCGAGAAACGCGCGGTCGTGGGTGACCACGATGGCGCTGCCCTTGTATTCGATCAGCAGCGACTCCAGCAGCTCCAGGGTCTCCACGTCGAGATCGTTGGTGGGTTCGTCGAGCACCAGCAGGTTGGCCGGGCGCAGGAACAGCTTCGCCAGCAACAGGCGGTTGCGTTCGCCGCCGGACAGCGCGGAGACGGGCTGGCGGGCGCGTGCCGGCGGGAACAGGAAATCCCCCAGATAGCTCAGCACATGGCGCGTTTCGCCGTTGACCGTCACCTGTTCGCGGCCCTCGCCCACGGCATCCTGCACCGTGGTCTGTTCATCCAGGTGGGCGCGGGTCTGGTCGAAATAGGCGATGGTCAGCTGGGTCCCCAGCTTGACCGTGCCCGACAGTGGCGGAAGATCGCCCAGCAGGCCGCGCAGCAGGGTGGTCTTGCCGGCCCCGTTGGGGCCGATCACGCCCAGGGTGTCGCCGCGCTGCAGCAGCAGGTTCACGTCGCGCAGCACCGGCGTGCCGGAGTGCCCGAAACTGGCGTGTTCGGCCTCGATCACCCGTTTGCCGGAGCGCTGTTCCGGGCTCAGCTGCATGCGTACCTGCCCGGCGCGTTCGCGGCGTTCGGCGCGTTTCTGACGCAGCTGCTGCAATGCGCGCACGCGGCCCTCGTTGCGTGTGCGCCGGGCCTTGATGCCCTGGCGGATCCAGGCCTCTTCCTGCGCCAGCTTGCGGTCGAACTCCGCCTGATGCCGGGCCTCCACCTCCAGGCGTTCGGCCTGACGCTCGCGGAATGCGGCGATGGACGGCGGGTGCTCGTGCAGCTGGCCGCGGTCCAGTTCGAGGATGCGGGTGGCCACGTTCTCCATGAACTGGCGGTCGTGGCTGATGAACACCACGGTCATGCGGCTGCCGGTCAGAAAGCCCTCGAGCCAGCGGATCGCGGCCACGTCCAGATGGTTGGTGGGCTCGTCCAGCAGCAGGATGTCGGGGTCGCGCACCAGTTCGCGGGCCAGCCAGACCCGGCGCCGGAGCCCGCCGGACAGGGTGGCGAATTCCGCCTCGGGGTCCAGCTCCAGCCGCGACAGGGTCGTTTCGACCCGGTTCTGCAGGCTCCAGCCGTCGATCGCGTCGAGCTGCGCCTGCACCGGTCCCATCTTCTCCAGTGCCTCGGCGTCGCCGCTGGCGGCCGCCTGGCTCAGGTGGTGAAAGCGTTCCAGCAGCCGCCCGGACTCGCCCAGGCCTTCGGCGACCACGTCGAACACGCTCCCCTCGATGCCCGGCGGCAGCTCCTGGGTCAGCCAGGCGACGGTCAGCCCGTCGCGGCGGGTGATGTCGCCGGCATCCGGTTCCACCTCGCCGGCGAGGATGCGCAGCAGGGTCGACTTGCCCTCGCCATTGCGTCCGGCGATCGCCACCCGCTCGCCCGGCTCCAGGCTCAGGCCGGTGCCGTCCAGCAGCGAGGCCATGCCATAGGCCAGGTGGATGTCGCGCAGGGTGATCAGGGCCATGGTTCAGCGTCTCTCATGTTCAGACCTCTTTCATGCGCCAGGCGCTCAGGGCCCCGGCCAGACTCATCAGCGCCAGTACGAAGATGGCGAATTCGGTGCCGGCCAGCTGGGCCAGCAGGCCGAACAGGCCCCCGACCAGCAGCAGCACGCCAATGACCGTGTTGCTGACCGCGGTGAAGGCCGCGCGGGTCTCCTGTGTGGCCATGTCGACCAGATAGGTCTTGCGCCCCAGCCGCACGCCGGCGTGGCTGATGCCCAGCAGGAAGAACAGCACTGCATGCACCCAGCCCGTGTCCAGCAGGCCGGAGGCGGCCGGGGCGAACCAGCTGCCCAGGGCGACCACGAAGCCCAGCAGCGTCGCCAGCCCGCCGGAAAGCACCAGTACCCCGCGCGAGGAACGGTCGGACATCCGGCCCCACACCGGCGCACTGAGCGCGGAGGCGAGCCCGCTGGCGAGGATCAGCAGGCCCAGGGTCGCCAGCGCCCCCTCGGTCGCATCCTCGGCCAGCAGCACGTAGAACGGCAGCGCCAGCGCGGTGCTCATCAGCAGCGCCCGGGTCAGCACGAAGTGACCAAAGGCACGATCGCTCCACAGCAGGCGCAGCGAGCGCAGGGCCTCGCCGAACCCGTTGACGCCCCCTTCGGTGGCACCCGGATCCTCGTGCAGGCGGGCGAACACCGCCGCCGCGATCCACCAGGCGCCGGCCGAGGCCGCCAGCAGGGCCACGAACAGGCCGACACCGGCATCGTCCAGGCTGGCCAGCGTCAGGTACCCGCCCAGGGCGAGGGTGAAGAAGCCGGCAGCCGAGGCGGCGTAGCCCATCACCGTGCCGCGGCGCTGCTTGGCGATGGTCTTGCCGAGCACGTCCTTGGACGCTACCGAGTTGATGCCGCGCGACAGGGCGAACACGATCAGCAGCGCGATGATCGCCCAACCCGCGGCTGCTCCTTCCAGGGTCAGGGCGGTGATGGCCATGCCCGCGACCGCGATACCGGAGAGCGCGCTGCCCAGCACCCAGAACCCCTTGCGGATGGCGCGGCGGCGGATCGAGGCGGCCACGAACAGCTGTGGCAGCAGGGAGCCCGATTCGCGGATGGGGACCAGGAAGCCGGCAAACGTGGCCGGTGCCCCCAGCGCGCTCAGCAGCCATGCCAGGACCAGGCGCGCGGAGGCCAGTTCGTCGCCGATCTTGGACAGGGTGTTGGCGACCAGGTGGACGAGGAAATTGCGTGGCTGCGCGTTGCAGGCCCCCTCGGGGATGTCCTTGCAGGCACGGGCGTCCTCGTCCCCGGCGATAGTCTCGTACAGGCTGACGAGGGGACGCCGGCGTTTCGCGCGATCGGTTTCGGCCATCGGGCCTCCTGTCTTGTATCAACCCTCCCGGATGTCGGGCATGCCGGCGTTGGTCCCGGGGGAATCGGCCGGAGGGATGGCCCGGGGGATGGCCCAGGGAAATCGGCCAGAGGGCTGGCCTCCTGCGGCAATCCCCCGGCAATCTCCCGGGCGGTGTCCGCGCTCAGCGCCGCCCGGCCAGCGGGTCGTCGGGGTCGACGCTGTCGCGGAAGGGCTTGCGGCGGTCGAGGTTGGTCAGCTGGTAGACATTGCCCAGCCAGTTGTTGATGACCGCCAGCGCGGTGTCGTGCCAGGTGTTGTCCAGGCGGTCCAGCAGCAGGGCCTCGGGCAGGGCCGGGATCTCGGTGCAGTGTTCCAGCGCCGCCTCCACGTGCTCGCGGTGTTCATCGAGGATCGCGGCCGCCTGCGGCATCAGGTAGTTCTCCGGCAGTGGCGGATAGGCCTTGCGGTCGCCCTCGATGTAGCGCACCACTTCGCGCTTGTATTCCTTGAGCAGGCTGATCGAGTCGTACTCCGGGTGGCCCTGAAAGAAGACCATGCGGAAGCCGTCCGGCGAGGCGCCCAGGTGGATGCCGGCTTCTTCGCTCTCGACCAGAACGCGCAGCCCGTGGTGCTCGAACTGATCGCGGGTGACCTTGTTGTAGCGCGAATGCGGTACGTCGAAGCGGGTGTTCACCCCGGTCACCAGCGGGTGTCTGCGGTCGACCACCCGGTGCGGGAACACCCCCCAGAGCTTCTCGCCCATGTGCTGGCGGTGCTCGCCGTAGTGCGACTGCAGCACCGCATGGGTCGCCAGACAGGAGCAGAGCGTGGAGGTCACGTTGTCCCAGGCCCAGTCCACGACCTCGGCGAGCGGCTCCCAGAACGGCTCCAGGGCCAGATCGGGCTGGGTCACATTGGCCCCGGTGATGATCAGCGCGTCCAGGCCTTCTTCCTTGAGCTGCTCGAAATCCTCGTAGTAGTTCTCGACGTGCTCGCGCCCCTTCCGGCCGCGCTTGAGCTGCGGCAACGTGAACGGATGGATGTAGAACTGCGCGATCTGGTTGCTCTCGCCGATCAGGCGAAAGAACTGACGCTCGGTGGCCGCCAGCGCGGCATCCGGCATCATGTTCAGCAGCCCGATGTGCAGCGCGCGAATCTCCTGCTGGCGGGCGAAATCGTTCGGCAGAACGGATTCGCCCTCGCTGCGCAGGCGTTCGAAGGTGGGGAGTCCGGAATGTGCAACCAGGGGCATTACAGTCGCCTCTCGCGTTCCAGGGCCATGCAGACCAGCTCGTCAAAGTCGGCCGCGTTGCGCACCCGGGCCACCTCGGTGGTGCTGACGGTATAGCCCCAGGTTTCGGCGATCTGCTCGTAGCGCGGCAGCCGCGCCCGGAACAGGCGCGAGAAGACCCAGCGCACGAAGGCATTGGGGTCGATCTGGGCGACGTACTCCAGTTCCTCGATGCGCATGTATTCGGCCAGCTGCTGGTCGAGGAAGGCCTCGCGGTAGTACAGCGGCTTGGGGTTGGCCTCGGCGCGTTCGATCAGCTCCCGCTCGTCCTCGTCCGTGGCCTGGATATAGAGGATGATGGTGTGTTCGGCCAGGGTCTCGAGCACGCCGGGGCTGTCCAGCTCGCACACCGATCCGCCGGCATCGTTCACGAAATGCGGGTAACCGAACAGGGTGCGCGCCTTGTGGATGAAGTCCGGCACGTCCAGCATTGCCTGCACCTCGGCCTCGTGGTGCAGGGCCTGCCGGCGCTTGAACTCGGTCAGCGGCAGCCCGCCCAGCTCCGGGTTGCCCAGCTTTCCGAGGAAGCTGGAGACCGGATGCAGGTTGTCGACCGTGATGTTGTTGATGATCTGGATGGAGTCCGAACGCAGCAGCTCGCGCAGGAACGGGACCTGCATCGCCTGGGACTTGATGTTGTCCAGGATCGGTTCGTTCAGGTAGCGCGTGCCGATGCGATAGTCGCCGGAGTAATGAAACCAGTCCTCCTGGCGCAGCATGTTGGACAGCCGCGTCTTGCCGACACCCGACATCCCCAGCAGGGTGATGCGGCGGCCGTCCAGTTCGCGGTATTCGTCCGGTGTCAGGCGCATGCGATCGGAGTCTCTCTATCGGCGCAGGATGAAGAGCACGCCGGCGATCAGTGCCAGGGCGCTCATGACGTAGTGATCGTACTGAAACTGCAGGCCGAGCAGGCCGCGCAGGCCATACAGGACCAGCCAGATCCCCAGCAGGAGATTGCCGACGACGCGCATGTGTCAGACCTCCCGCAGCAACTGGCTGACCGACTTGAACTCGGCGGCGCGGGCATCGCCGAGCCATTCGAACAGCACGGACTCGTGGTTGGTGATGATCGCCCCCGCCGCGCGCAGACGCTCGAGGCCGTTGACGCGCAGCTCGGGGTTGCGCGAGCAGACCGTGTCGCTCGCCACGAACACCGTGACCCCGGCATCCAGCAGGTCCAGCGCGGTCTGGGTCACGCACACGTGGGTCTCGGCGCCGCCGATGACCACGCTGTGGCAACCCGCCAGGCGCTGTTCCAGGGCCGCCTCGCCGCAGCAGGAGAAGGCGGTCTTGTCGGTCACCGTGGCCAGATCGCCGAGATCCTCGAGCGCGGAGTGCAGTGGTTCAACGGTGTCGCCCAGCCCCTGCGGATACTGGCGCGACACCTCCACCGGAATACCCAGCTGGCGCGCGGCTTCCACCAGCCGGCCGGCGTTGCGCACGGTGCGTTCACGATCGGTTTCCGGCATCGCCGCCATCAGCCGCTCCTGCAGGTCGACCAGCAGCAGCGGCGAGCGGTCGGAGCGCTCGCAGCGGGCCCGCGCGGCGGTGCTCATCAGTCCAGCATGGCGTCGATGGATTCCAGGTCTTCCTCGGTGAGCTGTCCCGCCGCCCGTTCCAGGCGCAGGGTGTTGGCGAGGAAGTCGTAACGCGCCTCGGCGAAGTCGCGCTCGGCGCCGAATACCTCGCGCAGGGCGAGGAGCACGTCCACCTGGGTGCGGGTTCCGACCTCGAACCCGGCCTCGGCGGCCTCGAACGCCGCCTGGGTCGATTCCAGTGCCTGGTTCAGTGCGCGCACGCGGGATTCGGTGGCCACCGAGGCGAGATAGGCGTTGCGGGTGTCGCGCCGGGTCATGCGCTCGACCTGCGTCTGCCCCTGCTGCGCGGCCTGGAAGTCCTCGCGCGCCTGACGGGTCAGGGCGGTCACCCGGCCGCCGGTGTACAGCGGGATCTCCAGACGGATGCCGATCTGCGCCTCCCGGCCATCCTCGAACTGGCTGCCGCCGGCGCCGGCCAGGCCTTCGAGCGCCCGTGCCTGTTGGGCGTTGAATCCGGCCGCAGTGAAGTCGATATCCGTGTCACCACTGCCGTCTATGCCGTGGTAGCGGTTTTCCGAGACCGAGGCGCTGAGGCCCACGCGCGGCTGCCCTTCGGCCCGCTGGCGCTGGATCTGTTCGCGTGCGGTCTCGGTGGCGAGGCGCTGGGCGGCCAGCTCCAGGTTGTTTTCCAGGGCACGCTGCACCCACGCCTCGGCATCCCGCGGCTGCGGCAGCTGGAGTTCGGCCTCGGGGGTGAGGGTATCGAGTTCGTCCCAGTAGCGGTTGGTGATCAAGGCCAGCTGTTCGCGGGCCACGTCCAGTTCGTTTTCGGCGGCGATGCGCTGGGCCTCGGCCAGGTCGCGCTGGGCGCGGGCTTCCTTTACGTCGGTGCTGGCGATCAGGCCGACGTCGAAGCGGCGTTCGGTCTGCTCCAGCTGGCGCTCGATGGCCTCCAGTTCGGCGATGCTGAATTCCAGGCCTTCCTGGGCCACGAGCACGTCAAAATAGGCCTCGGACACCCGCAGCATCAGGTCCTGGCGGGCGCCGTCGAGTTCGGCTTCGGCCCGGGCGATTTCCAGGTCCGCCTGACTCAGCTCGATGTAGTTGCGCCGGTCGTAGAGGCTCTGTTCCAGACGCAGGGCGAAACTGCTCTGCCGCCCGTCGATGCTGTCGCGCCCGTCCGGGTTGTTGTAGAAGGCCCCGCCCTCGATCTCGCCGGTCAGCTGCGGGAGCAGAGCCGAGCGCGCCATCGGACGGTTCTGCAGGGCACTGCGGTATTCCGCCTCGGCGATCTGCAGTTCGGCATCCTCGCGCGCGGCCTGTTCGTAGACTTCCATCAGACTCGCGCCCTGGGCGGGGGCGGCCGTGAACAGGGCGAGACCGGCGGCGGCGAGCAGGGGGTGCAGTCGTTTCATGGCGATTCGATCCGGACAGGCGAGGCTTTACATACTAGCAAAGCCCGCCGCCAGTGGCGGACGGGCTCGGGACGGACAGGGCTTTCGGTGGCCTAGAATTCGAAGGCCGGTTGCGGTTCGAAGCCGGCCAGCGGCGGCACGCGGGTCTCGAACAGCTGCTCGTGGAGGGTGTTGTCCTCGGTGGTCCGGGTCACCAGCAGCGCCTCCATGATCGGAGGCTCCCCGGTCACCACGAACAGGCGGCCGCCCAGCGCCAGGAATTGTTCCAGGAAGTCGTTGTATTCGGTCATGGCGCCGTTGACGGCGATGACGTCATAGCGCTCCCGCGGCGGACGCCATTCGGGGGTCACCGTCCCGGTGCGCGGCGCCGCGTTGGTGATGTTCAGGTCGTGCAGGCGGTTGCGCGCGGCCAGGCGCAGGTCGTCGTGGCGTTCCACGCTGTCGACATGGGCGCCCATGCGCGCCAGGCAGGCGGTGGCATAGCCGGACCCGGTGCCGATCTCCAGCACGGTATCGGTGGGCCTGGCCGCCACGGCCTGCAGCATGCGCCCGATCACGCGCGGCGGCAGGGTTTCCTCGCCGTGACCGAGGGGGATCTCCGTGTCGGCATAGGCCAGGGCCTGGTAGGGTTCGGGCATGAAGCGCTCGCGCGGCAGCGTCTCCATGACCCCCAGTACGCGCATGTCGAGTACGTCCCAGGGGCGTACCTGCTGTTCCACCATGTTCATCCGGGCCTTGGCGAAATCCATTGCGGGATCCTCTGTGCGGCAACGAACCGTGAAGAGTACGGCCGCTGCGCGTTGCAGGCAAGTGGGGCCGGGTTCAGTGCCCTTCCAGGGCTTCGGCGATCGCGCGGATGCGCTCGCGGCGCAGGGCCTCGCCCAGCTGCGGGCCCTGGTATCCGGCCTCGATCAGGGGTTGCGGGCTGACGGCCGCGGCGGCCTCCACGGCGCGGCGCAGGGCGTCGGCCTGGGGGTAGGGGCGCTCCTCCCAGCCGGTGCGCCCGCGGAAGTCGGCCTCGACCGCCAGCAGGAAGGGCTCGACGTTCTCCGGGCGGCGCAGGGCATCCAGGCCCTCGATCAGTTTCATCACGGTCTTCGGGCGCAGTTCGAACAGGCGATGCGCGAGGCCGTGATGACGCGCTACGCGGATCGCGAGGTCGCGGTAGCGCCGGGGAATGCGCAGGCGTTCGGCGAGCGCCTTGATGTGGGTGACGCTGCGTTCCTCGTGCCCGTGGTGCGCGGGCAGGATGTCCTCCGGGGTGTCCGCCTTGCCCAGATCATGGGTCAGCGCCGCGAAGCGGACCTCGGGCGCGTCGCTCAGGCGCGTGGCCTGGTCCAGCACCATCAGGGTGTGTACGCCGGTGTCGACCTCGGGGTGGTATTTCGCCGGCTGCGGTACGCCGAACAGGTGTTCCAGTTCCGGCAGCAGCACCGTCAGCGCGCCGCATTCGCGCAGCACCTCGATGAACCGGCGCGGAGCGGGGCTGGCCAGGGCTTTTTCGCACTCGGCCCAGACGCGTTCCGGAACCAGGGCGTCGACCTCCCCCGAGGCGACCAGCTCGCGCAGCAGGGCGCGGGTCTCGTCGGCGATCTCGAACCCCCAGGGGGCCAGCTGGGCGGCGAAGCGTGCCAGACGCAGCAGGCGTACCGGGTCTTCGGCGAACGCCGGGGAGACGTGCCGCAGGGTACGGTTTTCCAAGTCATTGCGGCCGCCGAAGGGGTCGATCACCTCGCCGCCGTCGTCCTCGGCCATGGCGTTGATGGTGAGGTCGCGCCGTTCCAGGTCCTGTTCCAGCGGGACATCGGGGGCGGCGTTGAACTGGAAGCCGTGGTAGCCGCGCGCGGTCTTGCGCTCGGTCCGGGCGAGGGCGTATTCCTCCTGGGTCCGCGGATGGAGGAACACCGGAAAGTCGCGCCCCACGGCGCGATAGCCGGCCGCTTCCATGGCCTCGGGCGTGGCGCCGACCACTACGTAATCGCGTTCGTTGACCGGGCGGCCCAGGAGCCGGTCGCGGACCGCGCCACCGACCAGATAGATGTGCATCCCGGTGGCGGGCGCCTCAGTCGCGCTCGTAGCTGGTGCGCAGTTTCTGCATGCGCGCCTCGCGGCCGCCCTTGCCCAGATAGGTGGGTGCGATGCTCTCCAGCCGGGTGGGACAGTGCAGGGTCTGCCCGGTGCATACGCTGTCGATCGACAGCGAGGCGAGGTTGTCGCGCGACAGCGGCTTGCCCGGCACGTGCTCCAGCACGTTCGCCTGCAGGCGGCCCGCCCAGTCCGGCAGGCCAATGACCGGACGCCGGTGACCGGAGACCCGGCCGACGTAGCGCACCAGTTCGCCCAGGCTGTACTCCCTTGGGCCGCACAGCTCGAATCCCTGGCCGAAGGTCTTCGGATCGTTCAGTGCCTCGGCGAAGTGGTCGGCCACGTCGCCCACGAACACCGGGGCGAAGCGTGCTTCGGCGCGGGCCAGCGGCATCACCGGCGAGAAGCGCAGCAGCGTGGCGAAGCGGTTGAGGAAGCTGTCCTCCGGGCCGAAGATCACCGACGGGCGGAACACCGTGACCGGGAATGCCGTGGTTGCGAACACCGCCTGTTCGGCCTCGCCCTTGGTCCGCAGGTAGTGGCTGGGCGGGTCCGGCATGTCGGCCTTCAGCGCGCTCATCTGCAGAAAGCGGCGCACGCCCTGGCGTTCGGCGGCGGCCAGGGCCTTTTCCGTCAGTTCGGCATGGGCGCGGCGGAAACCGGAGCCGTCATGCCCCCGCTCGTTGAGGATCCCGACCAGGTTGATCACGGCATCCTGGTCGCGCAGGACGCGGTCGAGTTCTTCCGGCTCGTGGAGATTGCCGGCGATCAGGTCCACCTCGGGGTTCACCATGAGCTCGCGGTGACGGTGCGGATGGCGCGTGACCACGCGTACATTCACTCCACGGTCGATTAGCCGCGCCACGATGTGGTGCCCGACGAAGCCCGTTCCGCCCAGCAGGCAGACATTGCGGATCGAGAGATTCGACATGATTGCGAAGGCCCTTACCGAATACGGATGTGTGCGTCTTATACTCGGCTGTGGGCGCGTGATCAATCCACCCGGGCGGGCGCTGGCCCGGCGAGTCCCGAGAGAGAGGCCCGAAGATGACTGAACTGACTGCCATCAATCCGGCCACCGGCAAGGTGCTGGCGAATTACCCGCGGATGGATGCCGCCGGCGTGGAAGCCGCGCTGCAGGGCGCGGTGGACGCGCGCACGGCCTGGGCTCTGAAGCCGGTGCATGAACGGGCCGCCCTGCTGCGCCAGCTGGCCGCTGTCCTGCGCGGGCGCCAGGAGGAGCTGGCGGTGACCGCGACCCGCGAGATGGGCAAGCGGCGGGTCGAGGCTCTGGCCGAGGTGGAGAAGTGCGCGGTGGCCTGCGAATACTACGCCGAGCACGGGCCGGGCTTCCTCCTGGACGTGCCGGTGGCCACCGAGGCGGCCCGCTCGTACGTGGCCTGGCAGCCGCTGGGCACCGTGCTGCTGGTCATGCCCTGGAATTTTCCTTACTGGCAGGCCTTCCGCCAGGCCATTCCGGCGACCCTGGCCGGCAACACCGTGCTGCTCAAGCATGCCTCCAATGTGCCCGGCTGCGCACAGGCGCTGGAGGAGGTGTTCCGTGCAGCGGGGTTCCCCGAGGGGGGCTTCCGCAATCTGCCGGTGGGCTCCGATGCGGTCGAGGATCTGATCGCCGATCCGCGGGTGCAGGGCGTGAGTCTGACGGGTTCGGAGCGTGCCGGGCGTGCGGTGGGTGCGGCCGCGGGCAAGGCCCTGAAGACCTCGGTGCTGGAGCTGGGCGGTTCGGACGCCTTCATCGTCCTGCATGACGCGGACCTGGACACCGTGGTGCGCGAGGCCCTGCGCGGGCGGTTCCAGAACAACGGCGAGACCTGCATCGCGGCCAAGCGGTTCATCGTCGAGGATTCGATCGCCGAGGCCTTTGCGGACCGCCTGAGCCGGGCGGTGACGGACCTTTGCACGGGTGATCCGATGGAAGACGGGACGGATCTGGGCCCGCTTGCGCGCGGCGATCTGCGCGACGAGCTGCACGATCAGGTGCAGCGCAGTGTCGCGGCCGGCGCGGTGTGCCGCACCGGGGGTGAGCCGCTGGAGGGCGAAGGCTTCTACTATGCGCCGACCGTGCTGGATCACGTGGAGCCGGGGATGGCGGCGTTCGACGAGGAGACCTTCGGGCCGGTCGCCGCGATTACGCGGGCTGCGGATGCCGCGGCGGCGGTGGAGCTGGCCAACCGCTCGCGCTTCGGTCTGGGCGGGTCGGTGTGGACCGCTGACCGCGCCCGCGGCGAGGCGATGGCGCGCCAGCTGGAATGCGGCTGTGCGTTCGTCAATGCGGTGGTGAAGAGCGACCCGCGCCTGCCTTTCGGCGGGGTAAAGGATTCCGGCTACGGGCGCGAACTGGCCGATCTGGGGATCCGCGAGTTCGTGAATGCCAAGACGATCTGGGTGGCCTGACTCACCCCCCGGTCATGGACATGAAGCGCATGACCTTCTCCGGGCGCTCGTTGAATTCGTGGCGCTCGGGCTTCAGCGCGATCGCCTCGAGGATTGCCTCTTCCAGCTCGGCATCGCTGCAGCCGTCACGCAGCCGCGGGCGCAGCGCCAGGCTGTGCTCGTTGCCCAGACAGGTATGGATGGTGCCGTCCACCGACAGCCGCACGCGGTTGCAGGTGTCGCAGAAGTGCTGCGAGATCGGCGTGATGAAGCCGATGCGGATGTCCGTGCCCGCCACCTGCACATAGCGCGCCGGGCCGCCGC
>NZ_QKMA01000016.1:0-54927 GCF_003208255.1 Thioalkalivibrio sp. ALE21 | reverse complement strand
TCAGTTCATCGACGGCATCGAGCAGACCGAACCGACCAACGACGAGGAATCCTCCATCACCGACCGGAGCGCCGCCTGAACCAGCGATCACTCATACACCAGACTTGACCATAACTCCCCCACATCGTGAAAGAGCGCCAGCAGGATCCCGGCTTCCCGCATGCAGGTCGCCACGCTCATGCGCTCGGTGGCCACGGAGACCGCTTCGGCCACTTCCAGGCTGTGGTTCAGCAGACCGCCCCGCTCCGCATGATGACAGCGGCCCGAGGCCGTGCCGGTCACGAAGCTGATGGCGAAGTCGGGGTCGGAAAAGACGTCCCGAACAAACGCTCGATAGCCTTCGGTCTCCAGGCCTTCGACCAGATCGATCAGACGACCCAGATCCTCCGGATTCGGCGCCCGGTGCGCCGGCAGAAGGTCCAGCGCATCCCGTTCGCACGGCGGTTGACCGTAATCCGGGTGCGCGACCAGCACCCGTTGCCCTTTGGGCGTGTCCGCCGTGTGAAGCGAGAGGTCCCGGAGCTGGCCGTCCACCAGACCGTGGCCGGCCCAGTCACCGCACCGGGCAAACGCCCCGACCCATCCGGAAGAGTCATACAGGCGCAGCCTCAGGTACTCCTCACCACTCGGTGCCGTCCCTTTCCCCTGGATCTCGACCCGGGCCGACAGGTCCACCGGTTCGTGGCAGGCGATGTCGTCGAGCTCCACGAACATCTTGAGGTCTTCCACGGTTTCAGCCTTCATGCTCCACCTCCCTGCTGCTGTCGACCGTCCCGCCCTGCAGGCGCATACGCAGGAGCTGGTCGATGGCGGACCCGTCCTGGCGCGTCAGGTTGGGCACATAACGCGAATACACCGTGAACAGCATCTTGGTGTTGGAATGCCCCATCTGCCGGGCAATCCATTCCGGACTCTCCCCGGCCGCCAGCCACAGGGTCGCGGCCGTGTGCCGCGTCTGGTAGGGATTGCGGCGCTTGAGTCCCGCCTTCTTCAGCGTCGGGTACCAGACCCGGTTGTTCACGTTGCGGTAGGCGATCGGATACCCGTACCGGGTGGAGAACACGTAGCGGCTGCGGTGGGTCTCCGGGCGCTGACGCATGGCCTCGCGCTCCTCCATGAGCGCTCGGTACACCACGTCGGACATCTGGATCGTGCGCGTCGACCCGTCGGTCTTGGTCGTGGTCTCCTCGCCCTGCACCCGGGCCGACTGCACCAGGATCTCCCGACGGTCGAAGTCGACGCAGTCCCACTTCAGCCCGTCGATCTCCGAGGTCCGCATGCCGGTGAAGAAGCGGACCAGGAAATACCCGCGCCACTCCGGCGGCGCGGCGTCCAGAAACCGCTGGACCTCCTCCAGCGAGAACGGATCCACCTGCGAACGCCCGATCCGCATGGGCTTGATGCCCTGAAACGGCGTGTTAAAGTCAAAGCGGTCGGCGGCTTCCTCCAGAATCTGCTTCGTTACGTTCAGAATCTGGTTGATCCGAGACGCGGAGAGCGCCTTCCCGGTATCGCGGTTCACTTTGGCGAGTTCTGCGCGATACTGGAGAATTTCGGATTTCTGGATGTCGCCGACCTTTCGGTCCCCGAACTGCGGGACCACGTGCTTCGACAGGATGTCGGTCACCTTCGTCTGGTACGAGGGCTTCCACAGCGGAGCGTTTTCCGCGAACCAGGTGTCACTGAACTCCCGCATCGTGGGCTGATCCGCTGACGACTCGGGACCGCTATCCTGCGACACGACCGCATCCGGCTGCGCGAAGCGCTGCGCATTGCGGCTGTTCGGGAAGGTCTTGGCGTAATCGAAGACCCCTACCCGGATTTCGGCCTCCACCCGCTCCAGCAGTTTCGCGACCCGCTTTCGGTTCGCAACCGTGTCGGTCATGGCCGTGTACTCCCGGCAGCGAACCCCCTGGTACATGAAGTCCAGGAACAGGCGGCCCGTTTCCTTCCTTACACGAACACTACCCATTGGTCTTACCTCCGTTGGCCATCGGGATCGCGGCCACCGCGTCGGTGAACATGTCCTCTTCGATCGTTTCCCAGATGTAGAGCACCTTGCGGCGCCCGAACGGCCGGACGTAGTGCCGTCCTTCCGAGAGGCACTCATGCCGCAGGACGTTGTTGACGTAGCGGGGATTGAGGTGAAGCTTCTCGGCAAGCTCTGCCGAACTCAGATAAGTCATCATTCATCTCCTTTTGTCGGTGTCTAGCCGCTATACGGCCATGCGTTAAGTGTATAGCGGCTATACGTTGGAGTCAAGTAAATAGGCGCTATTCGCTATACGGCTATACGGACGCGCGGGTATACTGCCCGGAATCGAAACCGACGACGGATCTCTCCATGAAACCCTCCAAGACCCATCAGAAGCAGGTGAACATCCGGCTGGACGACGAGACGCTCGACCGCCTTGATGAATGCCGCTCCGATCTCAGAGATCAGTTCCCGAATATCCCGACACGCTCGGATGTCGTTCGGATGGCGATCGAGGAATTTCTGGAGCGCCGTGGCAGAGAGGGCCACCCGCCCTCGGAGTCATCGAACGACCGTTAAGGCCCAACACGGTGGTACTCACTTCTGTGCTTCCACCTCGGCACCGAATCGGGCCAGCCCCGTTCGATCTAGGCACATGTAAGGCCCACACAAGGCCCAGGCAGCATAACCAGCGATGGCCGGTACGGAACCGGGCAGTCCATGATCAACGCGACATGTGCCACAATAGCCAGAACGCCCTTCGAAATGGCTCAACAAATCCGACACTTACAGCATCCTTTGACACACCCGAAAGACGCTGTAGAATACGCGTCTCGGACACGACAGGCGCGTAGCTCAGTTGGTTAGAGCACCACCTTGACATGGTGGGGGTCGGTGGTTCGAGTCCACTCGCGCCTACCAGATTTGTGAAAGGCGAGCCCGACCTGGTCCGGCTCGCCTTTTTTTCGCCCGGAACCCGTACATCGGGTCGGGCTGCCGGAGATCGGGGCGGTCAGACATGGAGTCCAGGCTCAGGGCGTTGGTAACGGGGCTTGCGGTGCTGTTGCTGGCCTCCGGCTGTGCGTCGCTGGAACCGCGCGACGACCGCCCCGCGAATCCGCCCTCTGCACCGGCCGCCAAAGGTCCCCTCGCCGAATGGATCACGCCCCGGGTGGATGCATCTCCGGGGAAATCCGGATTCCGTCTGCTGGATGATGGCGTCGAAGCCTTTCAGTGGCGGGCCTTCAGCGCGCGCAAGGCCGAGGATCGGCTGAGCATTCAGTACTACATCTGGCGCAACGATGCCGCCGGCCGGGCCCTTCTCGGCGAGCTGCTGCGCGCGGCCGACCGCGGGGTCAACGTCTCGGTACTGCTGGACGACATCGATGCCCGCGGCCGCGACGACATCCTCGCCGCCGTCGATCAGCACCCCAACATCGACATCCGCCTGTTCAATCCCTTCCGCACCCGTCACGGGATGCTCGGCAAGGGGCTGGAATTCCTGACCCGGGGCGTTCAGCTCAACCGACGCATGCACAACAAGGCCTGGGTGGTCGACGGCCACCTGGCGATCATCGGCGGGCGCAACATCGGCGACGAGTACTTCGAGGCCAGTCCGGAATACAATTTCGCGGATCTGGACGTGGCGATCGTCGGGCCAATGGCCGCCGAGGTGGAGGCCTCCTTCCACGATTTCTGGAACAGCCAGGGTGCCATCGGCATCCAGCGTGTGGTCTCGCGTCTCCCGGATCCGCCCCGGCTGCAGGAGCATCGCGAGGCCCTGCAGGAATGGCTGTCGACACAGAACGACCACCCGCTGCTGCAGAAGGCCCCGGCCGGGCGCCTGCCCCCCGGACATATCGATGACGATGAAGCCTATGTCTGGACTGCGGCGGCGGACTTCGTGGCGGACCCGCCCGCCAAGGCGCTGGACACCGCGGGTTTCGATCCCGAGCGGGATGGCGGGGTCACCCCGGCGCTGCGGGCCCGCTTTTCCGGGGTACGCAACGAGCTGCGCATCATCACGCCCTATTTCGTGCCGCAGCGGCGGGGCACCCGGGAACTGATCGAGATGGCGGAGCGTGGCGTTCGCGTCAGCGTGCTGACCAACTCGCTGGCCTCCAATGATGTGGTGTTCACCCACAGCGGATATTCACGCCGCCGACCGGCGCTGCTGCAGGGTGGCGTAGAGCTGCACGAGCTGCGTCCCACCGCCCTGCCCAACGGCGAGGAACGGGCCAGGCGCTGGGGCCTGGGGTCGTCGCAGACCAGCCTGCACACCAAGGCCTTCGTGATCGACGGCCACGAGGCGTTCGTCGGCTCCTACAACCTCGATCCGCGTTCGGCCTACAGCAATACCGAATCCGGGGTGTTCCTGCGCGAACCGGCGCTGGTCGGCCAGGTCGTGGACCTGCACGAGCGGATTATCCAGCCCGAGTTCGCCTACCGGGTCGAGCTGGACGCCGAGGACAACCTGATCTGGAGCGACGACCAGGGCCGCACGTGGCGGCGCGATCCCAAGGCCGGCCACATGCGTCAGATCCTTTCGGACCTTACCATCCTGTTCCCGGTGGAGAGCCTGCTGTAATACCCGCGGGCAGCCCGCTCAGGACGGACGCCGGCCGACCACCTGCACCACCGCGCCGCGACCGGTGTGGTAGATCCCTTCCAGCACATCGCGCTCCAGCTCGTGGGCGTAATCGAACTCGAGGCCATCGAGCTCCTCGCTGAGCGCGTTCAGGTCCATCATCAATTCTTCCACCGGCGGGCCACCGGTGCCGTGCGCCAGCTGCGCCGGCGTGTACGCCTCGAGGATGAAAGTCCCGCCGGGGCGCAGCCCCTGTACGACATCGGCATGCACACGGCGACGGATCTCCGGTGGCACGTGACAGAAGATCGACACGATCACATCCCAGCTTTCCGGATCAATGCGGTAGTCAGCCAGATCGGCGACCTCGGTCCGGATACTCACCCCGCGCTCGGCCGCCAGCCGTTCGGCCTTGCGCAGGCCCACCAGAGAGCTGTCGACCGCGGTCACGTCGAAGCCCTGTTCGGCCAGATACACCGCGTTGCGGCCCTCGCCTTCGCCCAGGCACAGCGCGTCGCCCGGCGGCAGGGTCGCCACCGCTTCGCGCAGGAAGTCGTTCGGCTCGGTGCCGTAGGCGAATTCCTCCGTTGAATAGCGTTCATCCCACATCATCCACTCCTTGCATGTTCCGGGCTCCATTGCCGGGCGCGCGGGTTTGGCCTACTCTTGGCGCGCCCTGCAGTCACCCGATTGCTTCTTCATACGTTCGTTTTCACGACCAGGCCACCATGACCGAGACCGTAACCCTGCGCGGCCGCCTGACGGCCCTGATCGAAGCCAATTACACCCAGCGCTTCATCATCGGACTGATCCTGCTGAACGCCCTGACCCTGGGACTGGAGACCTCGCATGCGGTGATGCAGGCGATCGGCCCCGTGATCAACAGCGCCGACGTGATCATCCTGTCGATCTTCACCGTCGAGGTCCTGACCAAGATGTTCGTCTATCGTCTGGGCTTCTGGCGCAACCCGTGGAACGTGTTCGATTTCTTCGTCGTTGGCATCGCGCTGATCCCGGCTACCGGTCCGTTCTCGGTGCTGCGCGTGCTGCGTCTGCTGCGCCTGGTCTCGCTGGTGCCCAAGCTGCGCTTCATCGTCGAGGCGCTGCTGCGCGCGATCCCGGGGATCATCTCCATCATCGGTCTGTTGCTGCTGATCTTCTACGTGTTCGCGATCATCGCCACCGGGCTGTTCCGCGAAACGCATCCCGAGATGTTCGGCAGTCTCGGAGCGACCATGTACAGCCTGTTCCAGGTCATGACTCTGGAGGGCTGGTCGGAAGACGTGGCCCGCCCCGTCATGGAGGAGCATCCCTGGGCATGGGCGTTCTTCGTGCCGTTCATCCTGATCGCCACGTTCACCGTACTCAACCTGTTCATCGCCATCATCGTGGACGCGATGCAGCGCATGCACGACCGCGCGGTGGAGATCGAAAAGCAGGCCATCCACGAGAGTGTGCACGAAGAAAACAAGGCCCTGCACAACGAACTGCAGGCCCTGCACGAGGAGACCAGCGCGCTACAGGAACGCCTGTCCCGGATGCAGAACCTGCTGGAACAGCGATCGCGCGAAGGACGCTAGCCCAGCTCCCCGACCTCCGGGAGCGGCACGCATTCGGCGCGGATGCGGGCCGCGAACGCCTCCGATATGCGGTGCGCATCCACCACATCCACCGGAAACGGCAGATCCGACTCGGCGAGGTCGGCCTCCAGTTCCCCGAGGATCGCGAAGTCCAGGGCCTCGCCGGCATCCACCAGCAGGTCCAGGTCCGAAGCGGGCGCGCTGGACCCGGTGGCGCGCGACCCGAATATCCACACCCGCGTCCCCGCGGGCAGGTGCCGCCTCACGAGACGCTCCACCACCTCCCGCTGAGCCGGCGCAAGATCAACCATCCGGACGCTCCAGCTTCTCGATCAGCGCCTGCATGGCGGGCAGAAAGCTTCGGGCAATCTCGTACACTTCCTCCGCCACGGCTTCGTTATACGTGTGGGAGGTCATGTTGCGGGCCCTGTGAAAGGCAAACCACTGCGCGGGATCCTCGATCAATCGCCGCGTCGCCGCCAGACGAAACAACTCCCGACGACTGAGCGGCATCACCACCTCGCGGCCCTCATCCTCGACCAGGCGCCGCTGCAGCAGCTTCCACGCCAGCTCGAAGCTGTATTCGAAGCGCTGGATGGTCGCGTCGCGCATGAACTCGTCCTTCGGCTGCGCCAGCGCCCGCTCCAGCGAGGCGGCCGCGTCGCGCAGCGGGGTCACCAGCAGGCCGTCACTCATGCGCTGCCTCCTTCCGTGGGCTCGGGCTCGGGCTCGGCCAGCAGATCCTCGCCCTCCAGCAGCCGTGCCAGTTCCTCCGGACCCAGCACCGTGACGCCCAGCGATTCGGCCTTTGCGACCTTGGAGCCGGGGTCGGCACCCGCAATGACCGCGCTGGTCTTCCTGGACACCGAGCCGGTGATCTTCGCACCCAGCGCCTCCAGATGCGCGCGCGCCTCGTCGCGGCTCATCTCCTCCAGGGTCCCGGTGAGCACGAACGTGCGGCCCGCCAGCGGGGCCTGCGCGGCATGGTCCCCGGCGTCGCCGGGCGGGGCCGGCGCCGGCTCCGGTTCCGGCCAGTGCACGCCGGCCGCACGCAGGGCTTCGACCACCTCGCGGTTATGCGGCTCGGCGAAGAAATGCACGATGTGTTCGGCCACCACTGGCCCCACGTCCGGGATCGACTGCAGGGTCTCGGCATCCGCCGCCATCAGGGCATCCAGGTCACGGAAATGCGCGGCCAGGGCCTGCGCGGTGACTTCGCCAACTTCGCGGATGCCGAGGGCGAAGATGAAACGCGCCAGCGTGGTCTCGCGCGCGGTCTCCAGCGCGCGCACCAGGTTGTCGGCCAGTTTCGGCCCCACCCGTTCCAGCTGCTGCAGGGTCTCCGTGTCCAGCGCGAACAGCTCCGCCGGGGTGCGTACCCGGCCGTTGTCGACCAGCTGCTCGATCAGCTTCTCGCCGAAGCCCTCGATGTCCATGGCGCGGCGCGACACGAAGTGCTTGAGCGCCTCGCGCCGCTGCGCCGGGCAGACCAGCCCGCCGGTGCAGCGCGCCACCACCTCGCCCTCTGGCCGCTCAACATGCGAGCCGCATTCGGGGCAGGCGGCCGGAAGCTCGATCGGGCGGGTCTCCGCCGGCCGCTCGCCCCCGGCGCGACCGACCACCTCGGGGATCACGTCGCCGGCGCGGCGCACGATCACGCGGTCGCCGACGCGGATATCCTTGCGCTCCACCTCGTCCATGTTGTGCAGCCCGGCGTTGGAGACCATCACGCCGCCCACCAGCACCGGCTCCAGCCGCGCCACCGGCGTCAGGGCCCCCGTGCGCCCCACGTTAAACTCGACATCGCGCAGCGTGGTGGTGCGTTCCTCGGCCGGAAACTTGTGCGCGATCGCCCAGCGCGGGGCCCGCGACACGAACCCCAGCACCTGCTGGTCGGCCAGATCGTCCACCTTGTACACGATGCCGTCGATCTCGTAATCCAGATCGCGCCGGCGCGCGGCCAGCTCCTCGTAGTAGCCCAGGCAGCCCGCCACCCCGGTCACCACGCGGCGTTCGGGACACACCGGCAGGCCGAGATCGCGCAGGGCGTCCAGCACCGCCGACTGCCGCCCCGGCAGTGCCCCGCCCTCGACATGCCCCACGGAATAGGCAAAGAAACTCAGCGGCCGCCGGGCCGTCACCTTCGGGTCCAGCTGGCGCAGGCTGCCCGCGGCGGCGTTGCGCGGGTTCATGAAACCGCGCTGCCCCTCGGCCTCCAGGCCCTCGTTGAGGCGCAGGAAATCGGCCCGGCGCATGAACACCTCGCCGCGCACCTCCAGCACGGCCGGGATCGTGCCTCCCACGCCCGGCGCCCCGGCCGGATCCAGGCGCAGCGGCACCGGGCGCACGGTGCGCATATTGGCCGTCACGTCCTCGCCGGTCTCGCCGTCGCCGCGGGTGGCGGCGCGCACCAGTACCCCGTCCTCGAACAGCAGCGAAATCGCCAGCCCGTCCAGCTTGGGCTCGGCCATGTAGGTGACGGCCTGTTCGGCGCGTGCCGGATCACCGGTCTCGCGCGCCAGACGTTCGCGTACCCGCCGGTCGAAGTCGTGGATCTCCTCCGCCTCGAAACCGTTGGCCAGCGACAGCATCGGCAGGCGGTGGCGCACCGTCGCGAAGCCCTCGGCCGGCTGCGCGCCCACGCGCTGGGTCGGCGAGTCCGGCGTGATCCATTCGGGGTGCGCGGCCTCCAGCGCCTCGAGCTCGCGCAGGAGCTCGTCGTATTCGGTATCCGAGATCTCGGGGTCGTCGTGGACGTAGTAGCGCCGGTTGTGGTGTTCGATCTGCCGGCGCAGCGCCTCCAGGCGCTCGCGGTCGGCGCTCATTGCGTCCTCCCGCGACGGAGGATGTCGGGCCGGTTGCGCAGCAGCCACTGGTTCAGGTCCTCGCGCATGTGCGCCAGGGTCTGGTTCGTCGCCGTCGACTGCTGTGCGTCCAGGATGGTGCCCCCGAGGTCGCGTGCCAGCGCGTGCGCGTTCTCCAGCAGTGCCTCGAACGCACGCTGCGGATGGGCACTGTAGTGCACCTGGGTGAACAGGGTGACGCCGGGGGTCATCATGTCCGCCAGGTCCTCGTCACGCAGGGTGCCCGGCGCCACCATGTTGGCCACCGAGAACAGCGGCTGTCGTTTGTCGCTCTCGGGTTCATGGTAGTGGTAGATGTCCATCGCCCCGGGCTTGAGGCCCGCGCGCTCCAGCGCGGCGCCCAGCGCCACGCCGGTGAACGGCTTGTTCCGGGGCGCGACCACGTGCAGCAGGAGAATCTTCTCCTGCAGCGACGCCGACGCGGCGCGCGGGTTCTCGCCCGCCTTCCACGGATCGGACACGTATTCGCCCAGCGATTCCGGATCCGGCCGGTCCGGCTCCTCGATCAGATCCGGATCCACCTCGTGGTCCGGGTCCAGGCGTTCGCCCACCGGGCCACGCGACTTGCGTCCGGGTCCCGGCATGCGTGCGCGCACGGCATCCAGACCCTGGCGACCGACGGCAATCAGGCGTTCCCCGGGCGACGGCTTCGCGCTCCGGCGACGCTGGCGCCCCGGAGCCGCACGGCGCCCGGACTCGGGTTCGGGCTCGGGTTCGGGCGCCGCCCGCAGGTCGCCGCCGTAATCGGTCTCGAACCCGCGCGGGCCGGACGCACCATGGTCGGCGGCCCCGGCCCCGGCCCCGGCTCCGGCGCCGGGCTCTTCGTCCTCCAGCACGCCGTAGATGTCGTTGACGGGTTCCTGCGCGGAGGCCGAGCCGCGCGGCGCGGCCTCGAACGGATCATCCGGATCGGGCTCCGCATCCGGGCCCGGTGAGGTCACGCCGAGATGCGGCTCGCGCCGTCCGCCGGTCACCCGGGGGCCCTCGTCCAGCGGATCGGGCGCGCCGGCACGAATATGTACCGCATCATCGGCCCAGTCGCCGGCGTCATCGGCCTCGTCACGCTCGCGCGCACGCGTGCGCACGCGGTGCGTGATCCAGATCCCCGCGATCAGGACGATTCCCAGCAGCAGCAGACTCAACCGCATCCAGTCCACGAAAATTCCTCGCTCGTTGCGCGCCGGCGCCGTCAGGCCCCGGCCATTTCCACGGCCTCGTCGACGTCCACACTGACCAGACGCGACACGCCCGGTTCGTGCATGGTAACGCCGATCAGCTGTTCCGCCATGGACATGGTCGACTTGTTGTGGGTGATAAAGATGAACTGGATCCGCTCCGACATCTCCCGCAGGAGCTCGCCGAAACGCCCCACGTTGGCCTCGTCCAGCGGCGCATCCACCTCGTCCAGCATGCAGAAGGGTGCCGGATTCAGCTCGAAGATGGCGAATACCAGGGCCGAAGCCGTGAGCGCCTTCTCACCCCCGGACATCAGATGGATGGTGGACAGGCGCTTGCCCGGCGGACGCGCCATGATCGCCACGCCGGTATCCAGCAGGTCGTCGCCGGTCATCTCCAGGCGCGCCTCGCCGCCGCCGAACAGGCGCTGGAACTTCTCCCCCAGCCCGGCGTTGACCTTGTCGAAGGTCTCGCGGAACAGCGTGCGGGTCTCGCGGTCGATGCGCTGCATCGCCGCCTCCAGTGTCTCCAGCGCCTCGATCAGATCGGCGTGCTGTTCCTCCAGATAGCGCTGGCGTTCTTCCAGCTCGCGGGCCTCGTCGATCGCCGCCAGATTGATCGGTCCGAGCTTCTCGATCGCCCGGTCCAGTTCGGCGATCGCCCGATCCCAGGCCTCCACGCCGGCGTCGTCCGGCAGCTCGGCCGCCAGCTCGCGCGCGTCGAATCCGGATTCCTGCAGCTGTTCGCGCAGCTGTTCCAGCTGCGTGGCCCGTGAACGCTGGTCCAGCCGGTATTCCTCGCAGGTGGAACGCTGCTGCTCCACCCGCTGCTCCAGCTCCGTCAGCTCGCCGGCCACCTCGCGCAGGGCATGATCGCACTCGTCCAGCTGGCCGCGCGCGGCGGTCAGCGCGCTCTCGGCGGCCTGACGCGCCTCGGCCGCCGCCTGCAGGTCCTTCTTCCACTGTTCCAGCGGGGCACGCCGGCCCTCCAGACCCTCGCGCAGACGTTCCTGACGCTCGCGATCCTCGCTCAGCTGGCGTTCCAGGCGTTCCCGCTCGCTCTGTTCGCGCTCCAGCCGATGGCGCGCCTCCTGCTCGGCCAGGCGCGCCTTGCCCGCGGCATCGCGTGCCGAACGGGCCTGCTCGCGTGCCTGCTGACGGGCCTCGCGGGTCGCGGCCACGCGGGCCTCCACGGCTTCGCGGTCGGCCTCCAGACCCTCCAGACGCTCGAGTGCCCGATTGCGTTCGGCCTCGGCCTCGTCGAACTGGGTGCGTACGCGTTCGTCCTCCTCGGCGACCTCTTCCAGCTCGCGGTCGATGCGCGCCTGCTGCTGTTCCAGTTGGCGCGCCTGATCGTGCAGCCGCTGCACGCGGTTCTCGCCCTCCTGCACCTGCTTGCGCTGTTCCGCGATCCGCGCGTCCACCGCGTCGCGGGCCTCGCGCGCCTCGCCGATGCGCTCCCTGCGCCCCGCCAGTGAAGCCTCCAGCGCCCGGCCGCGCTCCTGCAGGGCATCGCGCTGCTGCTCCAGCTCGCGTGCCAGACGCACCCGCGCGACCGCCCCGCTGACTTCGGCTTCCAGCGTGCCATGCGCCAGCCAGCCCGGGCCCAGCCAGGTCCCGCCGGGCGTGATCACGCTCTCGCCCGGGCCACAGTCCCGGGCCCGCTCGCGCGCCGCCTGCGCATCGGCGGCGCAGTAGATGCCGGCCAGCCAGCGCCGCACGGCAGCCGGACCGCGCACCCGCGCGGCCAGGCTGTCGTCGGGTACCGGCTCGGCGGACGCCGTGCCATCCAGGCGGCGCAGCGGCGCCTCGGGCAGATCGGCCAGGGCCGCGGCCTCCAGCCCCAGGGGATCGCCGGCACCTTCGGGCACCTCGGCTTCCAGCCAGCTCCCCAGCACCGCCTCCACCGCGGTATCCCAGCCGTCCTCGACCTCCAGCGCCTGGACCAGCGGGCGGCCGGCGTCGATACCGTGGCGCCGGGCCCATTCCTCGCGCCGCTTGCGAGTCGCCTCGGGATCGGCCTCGCCACCGAAGGATTCCAGCCCGGCCAGGCGCCCGGCCACCTCGCGGTGCTCGCGCTCCACGGCATGGGCCTGTTCCTGTTCCTCCGCCTGCTCCGCCTCCAGACGTTCCAGCTCGGCGCGCGCCTCGGCACTGCGCGCCTGCTCCGCCTCCAGGGCCTCACGCAGCCCGGCGAGCTCGCCCTCCACGCGCTCGGCCTCCTCGCCCGGATGGGTCTGCGGCAGTGCGGCCTTTTCGGACTCCAGCTTCTCGCGCCGGCGCGCGAGGCGCTGGCGGGTCTGTTCGGCGCTGTCCATGCGCGAACGGGCCACCTGCGCGGCCTGACGCGGTTCGGCCAGATTGCGCTCCCATTCCTGCTGGGCCTCGCGCGCCGCCTGGTCCGCCTGTTCGGCCTCCTCGGCGGCGGCCTCCAGGCGCTGCTGTTCGCGTTCCGCATTCTCCAGCGCTTCGCGCAGGCGCTCGCATTCGCGCTCCGCCTCGCGGATGCGCCCGGCCACCGCATCCTGCTGCTCGCCCGCCGTGCGGATGCGCGTGTCCAGGTCCTCCAGTTCGCGCGTCTCGCGCTCCAGTTCGGCCTCGGCATGGCGAATCGACTGCTCCAGGCGCGAGACCTCGGCGGCGCGATCGTAGTACGCGCTCTGTGCCTCGGACACTGCCGCCTCGCGCTCCACGCGCTGCTGACGCAGGGTCTCGGAGCGGGTGCGCGCATTCTGCGCCTCGGCCTGCAGCCGGGCGAGTTCGGTCTCGGCGGCGGACAGCTCGGCGCGGCGGCTTTCCAGCGCGGCCTCTTCCGCCTGCAGCCGCAGCAGGATCGCCTCGGCCCGCTTGCGCCGGCGATCCGCGGCCAGCTGCTGGTAGCGCTCCGCGGTCGCCGCCTGTCGGTTCAGCCGCTCCGCCTGCTTGCCCACCTCCTCGCGCAGGTCGTCCAGGCGCTCCAGGTTTTCGCGCGTGTGGCGTACGCGGTTCTCGGTCTCGCGCCGGCGTTCCTTGTATTTGGAGATTCCGGCCGCCTCTTCCAGATAGGTGCGCAGGTCCTCCGGACGCGCCTCGATCAGCCGCGCGATCATGCCCTGCTCGATGATGGCGTAGCTGCGCGGCCCCAGGCCGGTGCCCAGGAACAGGTCCACGATGTCGCGCTTGCGCGCGCGATGGCCGTTCAGGTAGTACTTCGACTGCCCGTCGCGGGTGAGCGCGCGCTTGACCGCGATCTCGGTGTAGGCGCTGTATTCGCCGCCCAGTCGCCCTTCGGAGTTGTCGAACACCAGCTCGATGCTGGCCTGCCCCACGGGCTTGCGGCTGGAGGAGCCGTTGAAGATCACGTCCTCGCCGGAATCCCCGCGCAGATGCTTGGCCGAGGATTCGCCCATCACCCAGCGCACGGCATCGATGGTGTTCGACTTGCCGCAGCCGTTGGGGCCCACCACGCCTACCCGGTTGCCGGGCAGCACCAGGGTGGTGGGGTCCACGAAGGACTTGAAGCCGGCCAGCTTGATTCGGGCAAGGCGCACGTCGGTATCCTGGGTGTTCCGCAGCCTGGGGTGTACGGGCGTAGAATGGTACACGCTTACAGGTCGAACGTGACCCCGACGGGAACTCGCGCGCGACCCGCTTCTCCAACCGCGCACGCAAAAACAGCCGAAACACGAGAACGCATTCATGCCCAGCCAGCCGAGCAAGACCCTGGACACCTTCGACAACCCCTCCCCGGACAACAACTTCGCGATCTACATCCGGATCCCGGAGTTCACCTGCCTGTGCCCGGCGACGGGGCAGCCGGACTTCGCCGAGCTGCATCTGCAGTACGTGGCGGACCAGCGCTGCGTGGAACTGAAATCGCTGAAGAACTACATGTGGTCGTTCCGCAACGAAGGGGCGTTCCACGAGGCCGTGACCAACCAGATCCTCAACGACCTGGTGGCCGCGACCGATCCGCGGTTCATGCGCCTGACCGCAAATTTCTACGTGCGCGGCGGGATCTACACCACGGTGGTCGCGGAACACCGTCAGGAGGGCTGGACCCCGCCGGAGAGCGTGACCCTGCCGCCGCCGACGCGCAGCCCGCAGGGCACCGAATACTGACGCCGCCGTGCACCCGTCCCGGGCCATAGGACTGGACGTCGGCACCTCGGGGGTGCGCGGCGTGCTGCTGGACCCCGACGGAGGGCGCCGGGCCACCGCCAGCCGCGCGCTGGAACCCGCCGGTATCCGGCATGACGGGCCACTGCACGAACAGGAGCCGGAGCACTGGTGGGATGCGCTGCAGGAGGTCCTGGCAGAGCTGACCGACGGCCTGGAGGGTGAACCCGCCGCCATCGCCGTGGACGGCACCTCGGGCACCCTGCTATGTGCCGACGAACAGGGCCACCCGCTCCACCCGGCGCTGATGTACGACGACCGCCGGGCGGCCCCGGCGGTGCCCCGCCTGGCGCGCCTGGCCCCGCCCGAGGCCGCGGTCCACTCGGCCTCCAGTTCCGCCGCCAAGCTCCTGTGGCTGCGCGGGGAACACGGGCTCTACGGCGTGCGCCGCGTGCTGCACCCCGCCGACTGGCTGGCCGGCCGCCTGCGCGGACGCTACGACCGCATGGACGAGAACAATGCCCTCAAGCTGGGCTACGACGTGGTCCGGCGCCGCTGGCCGGAATGGCTGCTCCGCGAGCTCGGCACCCATGCCGGCCTGTTGCCCGAGGTGGTGCCGGCGGGCACCCCGCTGGGCCCCGTGGACCCGGACCTGGCCGCAAACCTCGGCCTGAGTCCGGCCTCGCAGGTGGTCGCGGGCACCACCGACTCGATCGCCGGTTTCCTCGCCGCCGGGGTCGCGGATACCGCCACGGGTGTCACCAGCCTGGGCTCGACGCTGGCACTCAAGCAGCTCTCTCCGCGGCCATTGTTCGCCCCGGAACTGGGGGTCTACAGCCACCGCCTCGGGGATCGCTGGCTGGCCGGCGGCGCGTCGCACAGCGGCGGGGCCGTGCTGCAGCAGTTCTTCGACAATGCAGACCTGGAGCGGCTGGGTGCGGCGCTGGATCCGGAACACGACAGCGGCCTGGACTATCTCCCGCTGCCCGGCCCCGGCGAACGCTTCCCCGTCAACGATCCGGATCTGCCGCCCCGCATGGAACCCCGCCCGACGGACGATGCGCGTTTTCTGCAGGGGCTGTTCGAAGGGATCGCGCGCATCGAACGCGATGGCTATGCTCGGCTGCGGGAACTCGGCGCGCCCGAGCTGCAGCGCGTGGTGACCCTCGGCGGTGGCGCGCGCAGCCCCGCCTGGAGCCGCATCCGGGCGCGCATCCTCGGGGTCGAGGTAAGCATAGCAGCGGACGACGAGGCCGCGGTCGGTACTGCCCGTCTGGCGCGGGGCACCGCGCTCGCGGCGCTGCAGGAACCGGCTCCGGCCTGACCCGGAGACGGGCCCGGCTCTACGCCCGGGTCAGGTCAGCACGCCGCGCAGGCGCTCCACCGCCTCGCGCAGCCGGGCCTCGCTCTGGGTATAGGCGATGCGCAGATGGCGCGCGCCATCGGATGGACTGAAATCGGTCCCCGGCGTCAGCGCGACGCCCGCCTCGTCGAGGATGCGGGCGCACAGGGCCTCGGAATCCGCGCCATGGGCACTGCAGTCGGCATAGATGTAGAACGCCCCTTCGGGACGTGCGCGCACCTCCAGGCCGAGTTCCGGCAGGGCCTGCAGCAGGAAGTCGCGGCGGCTTTCGAGCTCGCGCACCCGCTGCTGCAGTTCCGCTTCGGTGTCCGGTTCGAAGGCGAACATCGCCGCCGCCTGGGCCACGCTGGAGGGCGCCACGAACAGGTTCTGCGCCAGGCGGCGGACCGGATCGACCCACGAGGGCGGCACCACCATCCAGCCCAGACGCCAGCCGGTCATGGCGAAATACTTGGAGAAGCTGTTGATCACCACCACGTTGGGGTGCAGGGCCGCGGCACTGCGCTCGGGCTCTCCGAACACCAGCTGGCCATAGATCTCGTCCATGATCACCAGCCCCCCGCGGGCCTCCACCACCGCCACGATCTCCGCGAGGGTCCCGCGCGACAGACAGGTGCCGGTGGGGTTGGCCGGCGACGCCAGCAGCACCGCGCGGGTCGTGTCGCTCCAGGCCGCGGCCACCGCGGCGGCGGTCGGCTGCCAGGCGTCCTCGGCCGACACCACCAGGGGCCGGGGCCGCGCACCCCGGGCCGCGACGAACTGCCGGTTGCAGGCGTAGCCCGGGTCCGGCAGCAGAACCCCCTCCCCGGGATTCACGCCGGCCGCCAGCGCCAGCAGGATGGCCGCCGAGGCCCCGGACGTGACCACGACCCGTTCCGGGTCCACTTCGGCCGCGTGGCGGTTGCGGTAGTCCTGCGCGATCGCCCGGCGCAGTTTTTCGCGCCCGTGCGCCGGCGTGTAGCGGGTTTCCCCGGCGGCCAGGGCGATCTCGCCGGCGGACACCACGCCACGCGGGGTCACGAAATCCGGCTCGCCGACCTCCAGATGGATGATGTCGCGGCCGGCACGCTCGGCCGCCTGGGCGCGGTCGAGGATGTCCATCACGCGGAACGGCTCGACCACCTGCGCGAAATCCGACAGGGCGGGCTCAGCGCTTGCGGACATGACGCATCAACCTTTTGCGTTTCTGCTGCTGGCGCGGCGTGAGCTTGTTGCGCCGGCCGGCGTAGGGGTTCTTCCCGGAACGGAACTCCAGCCGCAGGGGCGTCCCCACCAGCTTCAGCTGGCGGCGAAAGAAGTTCTCGAGATAGCGCTTGTAGGCCCCGGGCAGACGGTCGGTCTGGTTGCCATGGATCACGACCACCGGCGGGTTCTGTCCGCCCTGGTGGGCGTAGCGCAGCTTGATCCGCCGCCCGCTGACCAGCGGCGGCGCATGCTCGGCCACCGCGGCCTCCAGCAACCGGGTCAGCTCCGGGGTGGAGATGTCCACGAACGCACTGGCGTGGGCCTCGCGCACGTCGTCCAGCAGGTGCCCGACGTTGGTGCCGTGCAGGGCCGAGATCAGGCGCATCCGCGCGTAATCGACGAAACCGAGGCGGCGCTGCATCTCGGACCGGACCCACTCGCGATCATCCGGGTCCATGCCGTCCCACTTGTTCACGGCCACCACCAGCGCACGGCCGGCATCGATCACCAGCCCCAGCAGGTGGGCGTCCTGATCCGAAAGACCGGCACGCGCGTCGATCACCATAATGACCACGTGCGCGGCCTCGATCGCCTGCAGGGTCTTGACCACGCTGAACTTCTCGACGGTCTCGTGGACCCGGGCACGGCGCCGCACCCCCGCGGTGTCGATCAGGGTATAGTCCTGATCCTCGCGCGTGAACGGCACGAAGATGCTGTCGCGGGTGGTACCCGCCACCTCGGTGGCGACCACCCGTTCGTCGCCGAGGATGCGGTTGACCAGGGTGGACTTGCCGGCATTGGGCCGCCCCACCACCGCGACACGGATACCCGGCCAGTCGTCCAGGGCGGCCTGCTGGGCGTCCACGTCGAGGCCGTCGCCGGCGCCCTCGCCTTCACCACCCGCCGCTTCCCGATCCCGGGCCACGTCTTCCCGCACCGCCTGCATCAGGCCGCGCACACCGCGACCGTGAGTCGCCGCGATCGGGGTCACTTCACCCAGCGCGAGGGCGTAAAACTCCGCACTGACCACGTCGGCGTCCAGGCCGTCGGTCTTGTTGACGATGACCCGGGCACGCACGCCACTGGCGCGCAGCTGTTCGGCGATCGCCTCGTCCTGCGGTGTCAGACCGTCGCGCGCATCCACCATGAACAGGACGTGATCGGCCTCGGCGACCGCGCGGCGGGTCTGTTCGGCCATGGCCCGGTCGACCCCGTCTTCCTCGCCGGACAGGCCGCCGGTGTCCACCACCATGTAGGGAAACTCGCCCACCCGGCCAATACCGTACTGGCGGTCGCGGGTCAGACCGGGCATATCCGCGACCAGCGCGTCGCGCGAGCGGGTGAGCTGATTGAACAGGGTCGACTTGCCCACATTCGGGCGGCCGACCAGCGCGATGACGGGGATCATGAGGGGATCAGGCGTCCTCGTCGATGCGCGCGTCGATCGCAGTCAGCCGACCATTGTCGGTAATCACGTACAGGGTATCGCCCGCCAGCACCGGCCGCGCCACCACGGCACCGCGCGCCACGCGGGTGCGGGCGGCGAATTCGCCGTCTTCCAGGTCGAGCCAGTGCAGGTAGCCCTCGAAATCGCCGACGATGGCGTAACCCTCGTGAATCACCGGCGCGGTCACCCCGCGCAGGCGCAGACCCGCGTTTTCCCACAGATCCCCGCCGTTGCGCGGATCCACCGCGCGCACGTGGCTGTCGGCGTCGCTGACCACCATCACGTTGCGGCTGATCGAGACATCCCCGCCCTGATAGGACGAGAACTCCCGGTCCCAGTAGAGCTCGCCGGAATTGAGATCCACCGCGGCCATGCGCCCCTGGTAGCTGACACCCAGCGCCGCACCACGGTAGACCGGAATGTGGCCATCCACGTCCACCATGCGCTCAACCTCGGAGCGGCCGGTGGGCACGCCCAGGGTGGCCTCCCACAGGGTGTTGCCGCGGGTGAGGCCCAGCATCATCAGCCGACCGTCATCAAAGCCAGCCAGCACGCGCCCGCCAACGATCTGCGGCACATGCGCCCCGCGCAGGCTCAGTGCCGGCGTGGTCCGCAGCGCGGTCCACTGCACCGCGCCGGTGGCCGCGTCCATGGCGTGCACCCGCCCGTCGTTGGTGCGCGCGATCACCATTCCCGACGCGACCTCCGAGATCCCGATGACTTCGCTGGAGAGCTGATTCCGCCAGCGCTCGCCTTCGCCGTCATCGCTCACCGCAATCGCCAGACCTTCCAGCGTCCCCACAACCACGATGCCCTCGCCGACGCCCACGCCCGAAGCGATGCGCACGTCGTCCAGTCGCGTCTGCCAGGCGCGGGCCCCGGATTCCCGGTCGTGCGCCACGATCCGGCCATCCGCGCCAGCCGCGAACACCCGGTCGTCCTCGATCGCCGGATAGACTTCCCAGAGGAAGCGATCCCCGCCCCGCCCCAGCGAGGCCGACCAGCGCTCGGAGGGTTCGCCGCGCACTTCGAAATCGGTCAGTTCCGCCGGAGGCTCGCTCTCATCCCGGGAAAACAGGCCACAGGCACTCAGTGACAGTGCCAGGCCCGCCACCGCGAACCACTGCAGGGCGTAGCGAATTTTCGCGAAATGATCCATGTCGGCGGGCGTCCTCACGCGGAGAGATCCTCGAATTTCAGTTGCAGGTATTCCGGGCTGTGGCCGGCGTCCAGGGCCTCGCGGTAGCGCTCGCGGGCAGTGTCGTGGTCACCCCGGGCACGTGCCAGATCCCCGTCGAGTTCCAGCCGCAGGCCGCGGAATGCATCGTGCTCGACGGTCGCAAGGACCGATGCGGCTTCGTCCAGGGCCTCGGTCCGGATGAGCTGACGCACCAGCCGCAGACGGAACAGCGCACGATGGCCGTCATCCGGGGCGGCGTCCACCGCCTCGCGCAGGGCAGCGACCGCGGCGTCGCGTTCACCGCCGGCCAGGGCCACCTCGGCGCGATGGGCCCAGGCCAGCGCCACGTAGGGCGTGCGCCCGCCATGTTCGATCAGTTGCCGGGCCATTTCGTCGGCCTGCTCGTACTGGCCGGCGCGCATGCTGAACTGCAGCGCCTGGTACATCTCCGAGGCCTGCTCGGCACGTTCGGCCTGCTGACCGCTCCACCAGTTGTAGCCGAACAGGCCGGCGATCCCGAGTACCAGCCCGGCGATGACCGCCATGCCGTTGTCGGACCACCACTGCTTGATCCGTTCCGCCTTTTCTTCGTCGGTGAGATAACTCATGTCAGGTATTCCTTCAGGATTGCAGGGCGGTGTCCATATGCGCGGACAGATCGGCACGCGCCACGGTCTGCTGTTCGCCGCCCTCGCCGCGCAGCGGCTTGACGGTCACGGTGCCCGCCGCGGCCTCGTCGGGCCCCAGTACCAGCGCCACGCGCGCACCCAGCCGGTCCGCGCGTTTCATCTGCGATTTCATGCTGCCACCGCCGCAGTGCTGTACCAGTTGCAGATCGGGACGCGCCTCGCGAAGTTCCTCGGCCAGGCGCAGCGCCTCGCCCGTCTGTTCCGTATCCGGCACCACCAGATAGGCGTCCGGCACCCCCGCCGCCGGCGCGTCTTCGCGGGCCTCCAGCAGGGCCACCAGGCGTTCCAGCCCCATGGCCATGCCGATTGCCGGCGTCCCGCGGCCACCCAGCTGCTCCACCAGGCCATCGTAACGGCCACCGGCGCACACCGTACCCTGCGCCCCCAGCTCGTCGGTGATCCACTCGAACACCGTATGGGTGTAGTAGTCCAGCCCGCGCACAAGACGCGGGTTGTGCTCCCACGCGATGCCCAGCGCATCCAGGTGACCGCAGAGCGCATCGAAATGCGCTCGCGATTCGGCGTCCAGATGGTCCATCAGCGACGGGGCCGTGGCCACCACCTCGCGGGTCCCCGGATCCTTGCTGTCGAGGATGCGCATGGGATTGTCGTACAGCCGGTTGCGGGCCTCTTCGTCCAGCTGCTCGCGATGTGCCTCGAAGTGCGCGATGAGGTGCTCCCGATACTGCGCGCGGCACTCCGGGGTTCCCAGCGTGTTGAGCTCGAGGCGCACATTGCTCAGACCGAGCATGCGCCACAGACGCGCGGTCATCGCCAGGACCTCGGCATCGATGTCCGGTCCCGGCAGCCCGAACACCTCGACTCCGACCTGATGGAACTGGCGATAACGCCCTTTCTGCGGACGCTCGTGGCGGAACATCGGACCCATGTACCACAGCCGCTGAACCTGATTGTGCAGCAGCCCGTGCTGGATACCGGCGCGCACGCAACTCGCCGTGGCCTCCGGGCGCAGGCTCAGGCTGTCACCGTTGCGGTCCTCGAAGGTGTACATCTCCTTCTCCACGATGTCCGTAACATCGCCAATGGATCGCGCGAACAGCTCCGTGGCCTCCACCAATGGCATGCGGATCTCGTGGTAACCGTAGCGCGTCAGCAGGTCGCGCAACTGGTCCTCGAGGTGCTGCCACAGGTGAACGCTGTCGGGCAGGATGTCGTGCATCCCGCGAATGGATCGGATGGCTTTCATCGGGTGTATTCGGATTGGTATCGGGTTGGGGCGCGCCGAATGATGCGCGCCTGATTATTCTTCCAGATCGAAGCGGGCCGTACGGTCGTCACGGACATGCTCGTCAAATGCCACCGGCTCGCCGTTCAGCGTGAGATCCACGCCGGCGGCATTGCCCAGGACCGCACGTCCGGGGAGTTCCAGCTGCAGTTGCTCGCGCGTGCCCGGCGACAGCACGCCGGTCAGGACCACCGCCCCGTCCGCGTCACGGATCTCCACCCAGGAGGTCTCGCGGATCTCGAGGATCAGTTCGGCCCGCCCGTCCGCGGACGGCGCCGATTCGGCCTCCCCGGTCGTTCCCTCGGTGATTTCCTCGGGGACTTCGACGACTTCGGTTTCCTCGCCGGCCGCACCGGCCTCGTCCACCGGGGCCGGCGCGACCGGTTCGTCGATCCCCGCATCCTCGGGCACGGTATCCATGCCCGTGTCCGCTGCGGTGTCCTCCGACGCCTCCTCCGCAGCCGGATCACGTTCCGGCCGGGCCAGGGGTTCTGGCGGACCGATGGCCGGCGTTTCGGCCTCAACGGTCCCTGTTTCCGTGTCGGGGGCAGTGTCGCCCTCGGTGGCGGCCCCGGGCTCATCTTGTGGCCGACCTTCAGCGGGCTCTTGCCCTGCCGGCTCGTCCGGTGTGGTCTCCGTTTCCAGAGTCGGCAGGCCATCGCCCGTACCGAACTCCGGCAGCGCATCCAGGGAGACGTCTTCCGCCCAGAAAACCGTGGCGACGGCCAGCAGCACAACAACCAGCAGTGCACCCACCCAGTACGGCCACACCGCGCGGCGCCGGTTAGCCCGATGCTTGCGCGTGGCGACCGGTCGCGGAGCCGGCTCGGCCGGTGCCCGACGATCGTAGGCCTGCACCCAGGGCTCGGCATCGACCCCGAGTTCCCGGGCGCAGGACCGAAGATACCCGCGCACGTACGCCGGGGTGATGTGTTCGAAGCGATTGGCCTCGAGGTCTTCCAGCAGCGCGCGCCCCAGGTGGGTGCGGCGCGAAAGCTCGGCGATTTCCAGGCCGGCGCCCTCGCGAGCCACGCGCAGGCCGCGACCGGGCTGCGCGTCAGCGTCGTCCATGTCGTCAACGCTCACGCCGACGCCGTCCGAAACACCCTCCGGCTGATCACGCGTTGAAAGACCCGCCGTCAGCGGCGGTTCCTCGCCGGCGCCTGCGCCCGGCTTTCCACCCAGCGCAGGCCGGCCGGAGGCCGTATCATCCACGTCCTCCACCCGGCCAAGCTCCGGATCCCGGTCGCGACGATCAGCCACCGTCACGCTCCAGGCGCCGCAGCCGTTGGGCTTCGTCACTGTCGGGGTAATCCTCGCGCAGGCGGTCGGCACAGGCGCTCGCGTTGCGATCCCGTCCCAGCGCCGTCTCCGACTGATAGCAAAGCAGCAGCGTCTCGGCGTTCTCGATGCCGCGACCGCTCAGCCGCTGCAGGAAGGCGCGCGTCTGCATCGGCTGGCCCGCCTGATAACTGACCGACGCCAGCTCGAGGAGCGCGCGCGGATTCTCCGGGCTGCGTTCCAGTGCATCCCGAAGGCGCTGCTCGGCACGCTCGTATTCACCCGCATCGGCGTAACAGGACCCCGAATTCAGGAGCGCAACATCGCGCCGGTCGTAATCCACGTTGTTGATCGCCTTGTCGAACAGCTCCTGGGCCCGCTCGAACTCGCCCTGGCGGCAGAGCATTGCGCCGGTGCTCACCTGGATGTGGGGATCGTCCGGGTCCTGCGCCAGCGCCACCTCGTAGTGCTCGACCGCCTCGTCGACCGCCCCCCGGCGTTCATACACCGTCGCCATCCCCAGATTGGCCATCGGATGCCGATGGTCGAACTCCAGCGCCCGCTTCAGGCTGCGTTCGGCCTGTTCCATTTCGCCTTCACGCAGGTAGCCGATGCCGAGCTCCGCATTGATATCCGCCGCTTCTTCGCCATCGCGACCCGTTTGCCGGTCCATCCCGGCACAACCCTGCAGCAATGCCACCACAACCAGCATTGCGGCCGCCTTCCCCTGCCAGCCACCGCGCATCATCACGATGCCCTCCGTTCGGTTCCCGGGATCTCCGCATGCAGACGGATCATGCGCATCCCGCGATTGGTACGGTCCTCCACCTGACCGACGAGCTGACCGCAGGCGGCGTCGATGTCATCGCCGCGCGTGCGCCGCACGGTGGTCACATAGCCGGCCTTCTGCAGCAGACGTTCAAAACGTTCGATGTCCGCCTCGGAGGGCCGGTCGAACGGCGCGCCCGGGAACGGATTGAACGGGATAAGATTGAGCTTGCACGGCAGCTCGCGCAGCAGCGCCGCGAGCTCGCGCGCATGCTCCGGCCGGTCATTGACCCCGGCCAGCAGCACGTATTCCACGGTAACCCCGCTGTGCGACCCCGTTGCTTCCACATACCGTCGGCAGGCGTCGATCAGCGGGGCAATCGGGTATTTCCGGTTGATCGGCACCAGCCGGTCCCGCAGCTCGTCATTGGGGGCATGCAGGCTCAGAGCCAGGGCGACATCGGTGTGCCCGGCCAGGCGGTCCAGCGCCGGCACCAGGCCCGAGGTGGACACCGTCACCCGCCGGCGGCTGAGGCCATAGGCATTGTCGTCGGTCATCAGCTGCAACGCCGGGACCACCGCATCGAAATTGGCCAGCGGTTCGCCCATGCCCATCATGACCACGTTGGTCACGGCGCGCGGACGCCCTTCGGGCGCCGGGAGGCGCTGCATGGCCAGCCACACCTGACCGATGATCTCGGCGCTGGTCAGATTGCGGTTGAACCCCTGCTGCGCGGTGGAGCAGAAGGTGCAGTCGAGGGCGCAGCCCACCTGAGAGGACACGCACAGCGTGCCGCGACCGCTGTCGGGGATGTAGACGGTCTCGATGGCGTTGCCATCGGGGAGACGCAGCACCCATTTGACGGTGCCGTCGTCGGAGGTCTTTTCCAGCGCGACCTCGGGCGGCCGAATCTCCGCCTCACGCGCCAGTCGCTCGCGCAGCTTGCGCGAGACGTTGGTCATTGCGTCGAAGTCCGTGACCCCGTGCTGATGCATCCACTTCGCGACCTGGGTGGCGCGAAAGCTCGGCTCCCCCCATTCCCCGAACAGCTCCGAGAGCTGATCGCGGCTGTAACCCAGCAGGTTGACGGGGACGTGGTTGGGCAAGGACATTCTTACGACCGATTGGAGCGGATGCCACAGTGTACTTCGCCCGGGCACCGCATGCCTACAGGGCGACCCCCATCGGCAGGAGGCCAACCCTCCGGCCGATTGTGCGTCCGGGGCACCTCCTGTGCCAGGTCGGGCCACGCCGGGTCGGCCAGCGGGCTGGCCTCCTGCGGGTCGAACCCTGCCCCGGCAGGAGGCCGACCCTCCGGCCGATTGTGCGTCCGGGGCACCTCCTGTGCCAGGTCGGGCCACGCCGGGTCGGCCAGCAGGCTGGCCTCCTGCGGGTCGAACCCTGCCCCGGCAGGAGGCCGGCCCTCCGGCCGATTTCACGCTCCTGCGGTTTGACCGCAATCGCCTCAGCGGGTGCGCGGGCAGACACCGTCATCGCCGAAGAAGAACGCGATCTCGCGTTCGGCGGTGTCCGCGGCGTCGGAACCATGCACCGCGTTCTCGTCGATGGAGACCGCGTAGTCGGCACGGATGGTACCGGGGGCCGCTTCAGCGGGGTTGGTCGCCCCCATGATGTCGCGGTTCTTGGCGATGGCGTCCTCGCCTTCCAGAACCTGCACCATGACCGGACCCGAGATCATGAACTCGACCAGATCGTTGAAGAACGGGCGTTCCTTGTGAACTTCATAGAAACGCTCGGCCTGGGCGCGATCGAGGTGCATCATGCGCGCGCCCACGATCTTCAGGCCGGCCTTCTCGAAGCGGCTGTAGATCTCGCCGATCACGTTCTTGGAGACGGCGTCGGGCTTGATGATGGAAAGGGTACGTTCTTCGGCCATGGGGCGGCTCTCCTGTAGGGGCAATGATTCGAGTCGGGTCGCCACCCGCTCCCGCAAACGCGAAACCCGCCATATGGCGGGTTCCCGATGCGAACGCGGTCACGGGGCAACATGCGGCGCGCAGTGTAGCGGCCCGGCCGGCGCGCGGCAACGGCCGCCCCCGCAGGAGGCCAGCCTCTGGCCGATCCGGCACCTGCCGATCCCGCACGTCCGTTCGCGGCCGAGGCCGCTCCCACATGCCTGACGAATCCTGCAGGAGGCCAGCCTCTGGCCGATCCGGCGCGGTAGATGGGCCGGACGGGGAATCGGCCGGAGGGCCGGCCTCCCACCGGGGACAGGGTTCAACCTGTGGGAGGCCAGCCCCCTGGCCGATCCGGCGATTCGGCGCCGCCGCTCAGTCGTCGACGTCCGCCTCGTCCATCCAGGCGAGCTGGATCGCCTCCAGGATGCGCTCGCCGGACCGTTCCGGATCGTCATCGAACTCCGGCAGTTCCACCACCCAGTTCCTCAGGTCAACGAAGTTGACGTTGCGCGGATCCACGTCCGGATGCTCATCCGCAAGCTGCATCGCGATTTCGCTGGTATCAGTCCATTTCATGACCGCACTCTCCCGCTGATCAGTGGTGCTCGGACACCTGGTTGATGGTGTACTTGGGCAGCTCCACCACCAGATCCGCATCGCTCACGACCGCCTGACAGGACAGGCGCGAATCGGGCTCGAGCCCCCAGGCCTTGTCGAGCATGTCCTCTTCATCCTCGCTGGGCTCCTCGAGGCTGTCCATCCCTTCGCGCACATACACGTGGCAGGTCGTGCAGGCGCAGGACTTCTCGCAGGCGTGTTCGATCTCGATCCCGTTCTTCAGGGCGAGATCGCAGATGCTGATGCCCGGCTCGGCCTCGATGGAGGCGCCCTCCGGACAGATTTCCTGGTGCGGCAGAAAGATCACCTGTGGCATGGGTCAGTTCCCTGAGTCGTCGTATTCGGAGACGTTGTGCCCCGCCAGTGCGCGGCGAATGCTGTCGTTCATGCGGCGCGCGACGAAGGCCTCGGATGCCTGCTCGACGCGCTTGCGCGCGGCTTCGATGGCGTCCGGATCCTCGCCCCGGCCGCGTTCTTCGGCCAGGGCGTCGCGGGCACTCTCGATGTTCGCGCGTTCCTCGGCGTCCAGATAACGGTCGCCGTCGGTTTCCAGGGCGGCGTTCAGCGCCTCCAGCACGCGATCGGCCTCCACCTGCTCCTCGCGCAGGCGGCGGGCCTCCATGTCGTCACGTGCCGCCGAGGCGGAATCACGCAACATCTGTTCGATCTCGGCATCGGTCAGGCCGTAGCTGGGCTTGACCTCCACGTGGGCCTCCACGCCCTGCGTCTGCTCCCGCGCGGTCACGCTCAGCAGGCCGTCGGCGTCCACCTGAAAACTCACGCGGATGCGCGCGGCCCCGGCGACCATCGGCGGGATCCCGGACAGGGTGAAGCGTGCCAGCGAACGGTTGGCGTCCACCACGTCGCGCTCGCCCTGCACCACGTGCACCGACATGGCGGTCTGGCCGTCCTTGAAGGTGGTGAATTCCTGCGCCCGACTGACCGGGATGGTGGTGTTGCGCGGGACAATGAACTCGACCAGCCCACCCATGGTTTCCAGTCCCAGCGACAGCGGGATCACGTCCAGCAGCACCAGCTCGGTGTCCGGCTTGTTGCCGGCGAGTATGTCAGCCTGTTGCGCCGCGCCGATCGCGACCACGCGATCCGGGTCGATACCGGCGCGCGGTTCGCGGCCATAGAACTCCTGCACGGCCTCGCGCACGGCGGGCATGCGGGTCGACCCCCCCACCAGAATCACCTCGTCGATGGCGTCGCGCTCCAGATCGGCGTCCGCCAGAACCTGACGGCAGGACTCAAGGGTGCGGTCCAGCAGCGGGCGCGCCAGTTCCAGCAGGCCGGCGCGATCCAGCTGCCCCTGCCATTCACTGCCATCGGCGCGCGTCACCCGCACCTTGGTGGTGTCGGCCTCGGTCAGGGCCTCCTTGGCGCGGCGCGCCTCGAGGGTCACGCGGCGCAGGCGCTGCGGATCATTTTCCCCCTGCATCCCGGCCTGCTGCAGCAGCCACTCGGCCACGCTGCGGTCCACGTCGTCGCCCCCCAGCGCGGAGTCGCCGCCGGTGGCCAGCACCTCGAACACGCCGCGACGCAGCTGCAGGATGGAGATGTCGAAGGTTCCGCCGCCGAGGTCGTACACCGCGATGGTGCTTTCCTCACCCTGGTCCAGCCCGTAGGCGACCGCCGCGGCGGTCGGCTCGGAGATCAGGCGCAGGACATTCAGGCCCGCAAGCTGGGCGGCGTCACGAGTCGCCTGGCGCTGGGCGTCGTCAAAATACGCCGGCACGGTGATCACCACGCCTTCCAGCTCATCGCCCAGGCTCTCCTCGGCGCGCGCCCGCAGGCTGCCGAGGATATCCGCGGAGACCTCGACGGCGCTCTTGTCCCCGGCGGCGGTCTCGATGCGCGGCACGCTCGAACCGTCTCCGGTCTTCAGCCGGAACGGCAGCTCGCCCGAGAGCGTCGCCACGTCGGATGCCGCGCGGCCGATCAGGCGCTTGACCGATGCGATGGTGTTGTGCGGATCATCGCCGGCATGCTCCGCCGCCTCGTATCCGACCTGCGCACCGTCCGCCGAATAGTGCACCACCGAGGGCAGGATATGGCGACCCTGTTCGTCCGGCAGGGTATCGGCCTCGCCGCTGCGGACCGTCGCCACCAGCGAGTGAGTGGTGCCCAGGTCGATACCCGCGGCCAGGTGACGCTGGTGCGGGGCGGAATCAACGCCGGGTTCGGTGATCTGCAATAACGCCATCGCGTTCGGCTCCTGATGAAGCTCTCGGTCGGGGGGAATCTTCCGCCGGCGTCGGTTACGACGCCAGCGACTGTCGGGTTCGCTGGAGCTCCTCCAGCAAACGGTCGAAGAATCGCAGCTCGAGCACCCGATCACGGGCATCGTCCGCCGGTTTCTCCGGGTCGGCCAGGGCCGTGGCCACTTTCTCGCGTGCCTCGGCCCGCGCCCCATTCAGCTCGTCGGCCAGGGTATCCAGTGCGGCGGCATCGCCGGCACGTTCCGCATCTTCCAGGCGTTCCCGCCATTCGATCTGGGCCTCGATGAACCCCATGTCCCGGCTGGTGTCGCGTTCGGGATCGAATTCGAACCCGGCCCGCTCGAGGATGTGCAGGGCGCGCCGATAGTCGTTCGCCAGGATATCGTGGGCCTCGTTCACGTCCGCCGCCATCGCCGCGGCCATGCGCCGCGCCTGATCGCCCTGACGCACGAAGCGGTCGGGATGAAGCTCCGCCTGCAGGCGCCGGAAACGTTCCTCCAGGGCATCGCGATCCACCTCGAAGGCGACCGGAAGATCGAACTGTTCAAACGGATCGTTCATCGGCCGACTGTCATCCCTTGTCCGTAGCGAAAACCGGGCCCGCAGGCCCGGCAAAGAAAAGGGGTGAGCGGGACGCCCGTATCCGGACGATCCCGCCGCACCCCGCGCTGGCCCGGTACCTTCAGACGTTGAAGCTTTCACCGCAGCCGCAGCGGGCCTTCTCGTTCGGGTTGTTGAAACGAAAACCCTCGTTCAGGCCTTCCTTGCCGAAGTCGAGCTCGGTGCCGTCGAGGTACACCAGGGACTTGGGACTCACCACCAGCTTCACCCCGTCGACCTCGAACACCGTGTCCGTTTCCTCGACCTCGTCGGCGAACTCCACCACGTAGGCCATGCCGGAGCAGCCCGTGGTCCTCACCCCGAGCCGCACGCCGACACCCTTGCCCCGCTGTTCGAGGAAGTGCCGGATGCGGTCGGCCGCGCTGTCGGTCAGTGTGATTGCCATATCGTCTTCAGGCCGTCTTCTGTTCCGGTTCCTCGGCGCCGTGCTTCTCCTGATAGTCGGAGATCGCTGCCTTGATCGCATCTTCGGCCAGCACCGAGCAGTGGATCTTCACCGGCGGCAGCGCCAGTTCTTCCGCGATCTGCGTGTTCTTGATCTGGCTCGCTTCTTCCAGGCTCTTGCCGCGCACCCATTCGGTGAGCAGCGAGCTGGACGCGATCGCCGAACCGCAGCCGTAGGTCTTGAACTTGGCGTCCTCGATCACGCCATCGTCGTTGACCTTGATCTGCAGCTTCATCACGTCACCGCAGGCCGGCGCACCGACCATGCCGGTGCCTACCGATTCATCGCCCTTCTCGAAGCTGCCGACATTGCGCGGATTTTCATAATGATCCATCACCTTGTCACTGTAAGCCATGATGACTCTCCTGTTCGCGTACCCGTGGGTGGATGTTCCGGAACGGCCTCAGTGGGCCGCCCATTCGATGCTCTTGAGATCGATCCCGTCCTGGTACATCTCCCAGAGCGGCGACAGTTCGCGCAGCTTGCCAACTGCCTTGTGCACGATGTCGATGGTGTGGTCGATCTCTTCGACCGTGGTGTAGCGGCCAATGGAGAAGCGGATCGAGCTGTGCGCCAGCTCGTCGTCGCGACCCAGGGCGCGCAGTACGTAAGAGGGCTCCAGGCTGGCCGAAGTGCAGGCCGAACCGGAGGAAACCGCGATGTCGCGCAGCGACATGATCAGGCTCTCGCCCTCCACGAAGTTGAACGACACGTTCAGGTTATGGGCCACCCGGCGTTCCTTGTCGCCGTTGAGGTAGACCTCTTCCATGTCATCCAGGCCTTCCCACAGGCGGTCGCGCAGCATGCGGATACGTTCCAGCTCGCTGCCCATCTCTTCGCCGGCGATGCGGAAGGCCTCGCCCATGCCGACGATCTGGTGCGGCGCCAGCGTGCCGGAGCGCATGCCGCGCTCGTGGCCGCCGCCATGGATCTGCGCTTCGATACGCACGCGGGGCTTGCGCCGGACATACAGAGCGCCCACGCCCTTGGGCCCGTAAGTCTTGTGCGCGGAGAAGCTCATCAGGTCCACCGGCAGCTTCGTCAGGTCGACGGCCACCTTGCCGGTCGACTGCGCCGCGTCCACGTGGAACACGATGCCGCGTTCGCGACAGAGATTGCCGATCGCCTCGATGTCCTGAATGACGCCGATCTCGTTGTTTACGTGCATGACCGACACCACGATGGTGTCGTCACGCATGGCGTCTTGCAGTTCCTGCAGGTCGACCAGACCGTTCTCGTCGACCCCCAGATACGTCACCTCGAAGCCTTCGCGCTCCAGCTGGCGCGCCGGGTCCAGCACCGCCTTGTGTTCGGTCTTGACCGTGATGACGTGCTTGCCCTTGCGCTGATAGAAATGAGCGGCACCCTTGAGGGCCAGGTTGTCAGCCTCGGTGGCCCCGCTGGTCCAGATGATCTCCTTGGGATCCGCACCCACCAGAGCGGCGACCTGTTCCCGCGCGTTCTCGACCGCCTTCTCGGCATCCCAGCCGAAGCTGTGACTCCGGGAGGCCGGGTTACCGAAAAAACCGTCCCGCGTCAGGAACTTCTTCATTTCTTCGGCGACGCGCTCGTCCACCGGGGTGGTCGAGGAATAGTCGAGATAGATCGGCAGTTTCAGGTCACTCATCACGCATTGCTCCTGTCCGCGGCCGCTACCGTGGCGCCCGCATGATCGTTTTCTTTTCCGTTCGAGCCGTGCACCGTCACCGGATGCTCTCCCTGTTCGCGCGCCTGCACGCTTGCCTCGTGGCGCTCCAGCACTTCCGCCAGCGAACGATTGCTGAGGAAATCATAAAGCTGATCGCTCAGGTCCGCCCACAGATCGTGAGTCAGGCAGCGCGATTCCTTGTTGCAGTTGGCCTTGCCGCCACAGCGGGTCACATCGACCGGTTCATCCACCGCCACGATGATCTCGGCCACACTGATCTCGGCCGCGTCGCGACTCAGCGCGTAACCGCCGCCAGGGCCGCGGCTGGAGACCACCAGCCCCTTCTTGCGCAGCCGCGAGAACAACTGCTCCAGATAGGACAGCGAAAGCTTCTGCCGCCCCGCCACCTCGGCCAGCGAGACCGGGCCCTCGCGGGTATGAGTCGCCACGTCGAGCATGGCGGTTACGGCGTAACGTCCTTTGGTCGTCAGTTTCATGACTCGATGCGCCTTCTTGTTCAGGTTGCTCGAGAGCTTAGCAATTCCTGAGCAAAACGGTCAACTATTACCCTGCTGTTTGCGTGGCGGGATTTCACAATCGTCCGGTTCCAGCCCCTCGAGGTCACAGGGCTCCAGCGGATGGCCGGTATCCTCGCCCATCGCCTCGCCCGGGTCGATCCCCGCGCGCTTTAGCGCCTGACAGGCCTTCTCCATACGGTCATCCAGCTCGTGGACGCGATCCACGATGCGGTGCAGGGCGTTCGCCACCGGGTCGGGCATGTCCCGGGTGACACCGTAGGCGTCGAAACCCATGCGACTGGCGGCCTGCTGAAAGCGTGGGTCCGGCTCCGGGCGCGGCCCCAGCACCCGCGCCGGAATCCCCACCGCCGTCGCGTCCGCGGGCACATCCTTGAGCACCACGGCATTGGAGCCCACCCGCGCATGGTCCCCTATATGGATCGGCCCCAGCAGCTTGGCCCCGGCCCCGATCACGACCTCGTTCCCCAAAGTCGGATGGCGCTTGCCGCCCTCCCAGCTGGTCCCCCCGAGGGTCACCTGGTGGTAGATCGTGCAGTCATCGCCGATCTCGGCCGTCTCGCCGATCACCACGCCCATGCCGTGGTCGATGAAGAACCGGCGTCCGATGGTGGCTCCGGGATGAATCTCGATCCCCGTCAGAAGCCGCGCAATATTGCCCAGGATGCGCCCCAGCCAGCGCATGCGATGATTCCACAGCCAGTGCGACGCGCGATGAAACCACAGCGCATGCAGACCCGGATACGCCGTCAGCACCTCGAAGGCATTGCGGGCAGCGGGATCGCGCGCAAATACGCAGCGGATATCCTCGCGCAGGGTCTTGAACATGATTCCGGTCTCAATCCTGAGTTATTCGGTAGGGTATCACAGCCGGGAATCCGCGCTCACCGGCCCCGCAGGGTGTGCGTCAATATGCCGCGCAGCAGCCGCACCTCCGAGGCCGTCGGTTCCGCGCGCAGGTACAGATGGCGCAACCGGCGCATGGTGTGGCGCGGATTCTCCGGATCGAGCACGTCGATGGCCTCCAGGGTCTTCTCGTAATGTTCGAACAGACCTTCCAGCTCCGCGTGGGTGGCCGCAGGATCCCGCTCCGCCGCCGAGGCCTGGCGCACCACGGCATCCGGTTCCCCGACATCGGCCAGCGCCGCCCGGCGCACCGCCCAGGTCATGATCTGGACGCTGCCGGCGAGATTGAGGGAGGAAAAATCGGGGTCGGTCGGGATGCGGACGAATGCGTGGCAATGGTCGAGCTCTTCGTTGGTCAGGCCGCTGTGCTCGCGGCCGAAGACCAGTGCCACCGGCCCCTCGGCCGCCCCGCCGAGCACCCGCGACGCGGCACCGTCGGGCTCCAGCACCGGCACCGAATGGGTGCGCGTGCGGGCGCTGGTCCCCACCACCTGATGACAGTCGGCGACCGCCTCGGTCAGCGTGTCGACCACCGTGGCCCCGGCCAGCACGTCGTCGGCACCGGACGCCAGCGCGGTTGCGTCGGCATGCGGGAAGCGCTCCGGCGCCACCAGCGCCAGGTCGCGCATGCCCATCGCCTTCATGGCGCGGGCCGCGGAGCCAATATTGCCGGGATGGGTCGTGCCCACCAGCACGATCCGCACCCGGGCGGCCGCGCCCGCACCGATCTGTCGATGCTCGTCAGTCTTTGATTCCATGGCACCCCCGCCCCTTCCCATGCGGGCGCGATTGTACACCGCCCCGCGCCGGCTGGCCCGCACACTTCCAAAGCCTCGATGCGTTGTGTATCGTTCGCGACCTTCGGGGGCGTCCGTGCGCCGGCCCCGATTCCTTCCCAAGCGATGTCGGAGATCCCTCATGCACCCCATGCTGAACACGGCGGTATCGGCGGCCCGCGCGGCCGGACGCATCACCACCCGCGCCTGGGGCCGGCCGGACCGGATGAACACGCGCGAGAAGGCCCGCAACGACTGGGTCAGCGATGTCGACGTGAATGCCGAAGAGGCCATCGTCCAGACCCTGAAAAAGGCCTATCCGGATCACGCGATCCTCGCGGAGGAGGGAGGCAACCAGCCCGGGGCCACCGGCGCCGAGCACGAATGGATCATCGATCCGCTGGACGGCACCACCAACTACCTGCGCGAGATCCCGCAGTACGCGGTGTCCATCGCCCTGCGGCAGAAGGGGCGCCTGGAACACGCGGTGGTGTACGACCCCCTCAAGGAAGAACTCTTTACCGCAACACGCGGTGGCGGCGCCTTCCTCAACAACCGGCGTATCCGCGTGGGGCAGCGCAAGGATCTGACAGGTGCGCTGCTGGGCACGGGCATCCCGTTTCGCGAGGGGCAGGACCTGGAACGTTATCTGCGCACCCTGCGCCACATGATCCCGGGCACGGCCGGCATTCGGCGGCCGGGTTCCGCGGCGCTGGATCTGGCGTGGGTCGCCTGCGGCCGTTTTGACGGCTTCTGGGAGATGGGCCTGCAGCCCTGGGACATGGCAGCGGGACTGCTGCTGGTGCAGGAAGCCGGTGGCCTGACCAGTGACTGGCAGGGTGGCAACGAGATCTTTCGCAAGGGCGATGTCGTGGCCGGGAACCCCAAGGTCCTGAAAACGATGCTGCAGCGTCTGCACGCTGCGGAGGTGGAGGGACGCAAGACCGGAAGCCCGCACGGCGAAGGCTGAATCGCCCGGGGCGGTCATCGGCCCCGCTCTGCTCCCGCAGCCACGCCCTCATATCCCTGTGGGGGCGGGCTTCCTTGTCCGTCCCTGCCCTCCCCCCGAATCAGGGCGTTCTCAGGGCGTCGCATCCTCCTCGTCCGCCCCTTCCTTCTTCACCGGCAGCAGCACCTGGCGGTCGACCCCCAGCATCAGCGCCGCCGTGGCCGCGATGAAGATCGAGGAGTACGTCCCGACGATGACACCGATGATCAGCGCCACCGAGAAGTTCTGCAGAGCCGCCCCGCCAAGGAAGAACAGCGCGAACAGCACCAGCAGGGTCGTCATACTGGTCACGATGGTGCGTGCCAGGGTCTTGTTGACCGCGTTGTTCATCACGAACTCGGTCCCCTGCTTGCGCAATATTCGGAAATTCTCGCGTATTCGGTCGTAGACCACGATGGTGTCATTGAGCGAATACCCGATCACCGCCAGGATCGCCGCCAGCACGCCCAGATCAAACTCCAGCTGGAGCATGGAGAAGATCCCCAGAGTGATCACCACGTCGTGGACCAGCGCGAGTACCGATCCCGCCGCGAAACGCCACTCAAAGCGCACCGCTACATAGATCAGGATCCCCACCAGGGCATACAGCATCGCCAGGCCGCCCTGCTCCCGCAGTTCCTCGCCCACCGACGGGCCGACAAAGTCCACCCGTCGAAGGTCGGCCCCCTCGGGGCCGCCGGCCTCCAGCAGCTCCATCACCTGATTCGAAAGCGCGGCCTCGTCCACTTCCTCGTCTTCGCTCGGCGGCAGACGGATCAGCACGTCGCGGGCGGTCCCGAAGGTCTGCACCTGGGCCCCTTCGAACCCGCCCTCGTTAATGACCTCGCGGATCGGATCGAGCTCCACGGCCTCGGGGTAACCGACCTCGACCAGGGTGCCCCCGGTAAAGTCGATCCCGAAGTTGATGCCGCGCGTGGCGAGCATCACCAGCGACAGGATGATCAGCACCGCCGAGATCACCAGTGTGATCCGGCGCTTGCCCAGGAAGTCGATGTTGGACTCGGCGAAATTGAGATGCGGCAGCATTCCGCGGCTCCCGGACTTAAATGGAAATACGGGCCAGCCGCGGCTGGCGTCCGTACGTCAGATTGACAATGGCGCGCGTCACCACGATCGCGGTGAACATCGAGGCGACGATCCCGATCGACAGCGTGATGGCGAAGCCCTTGATCGGGCCGGTCCCGAAGATGAACAGCACCACGGCGGCGATCAGGGTCGTCACGTTGGCATCCGCGATGGTGGTCACGGCGCGGTCGTAGCCCGACGCGATCGCCGCCTGGGGCGACATGCCGTTGCGCAGCTCCTCGCGGATGCGTTCGAAGATCAACACGTTGGCGTCCACCGCCATGCCGACCGTAAGCACGATCCCGGCGATCCCCGGCAACGTCAGCGTGGCCTGCAGCATCGACAGCACCGACACGATGAACACCAGATTGAGCGCCAGCGCGACGTTGGCGATCACGCCGAACACCCGGTAGTACAGGATCATGAACAGCATCACCAGCACGAAACCGATGATGACCGACTGGATCCCGCGGTCGATGTTCTCCTGGCCAAGGCTCGGGCCGACCGTGCGTTCCTCCACGATCGACATGGGTGCGGCCAGCGCCCCGGCCCGCAGCAGCAGCGCCAGATTGCGCGCTTCGGTGGTGGAATCCAGCCCGGTGATCTGGAAACGCCCGCCCAGCGGCTCGTTGATGCGCGCGACGTTGATCACTTCCTCGCTCTGCGAGCTGCGCATCACCACTTCGCCGTCTTCTTCCTCGGTCTCGATCGTGGTCTCGATGAACACCGTGGCCATCAACCGGCCGACGTTGTCCGAGGTCACGCGCGAGAAGATGCGGGCGCCCTGGCCATCGAGATTGATGAAGACCGCAGGCCCGCCCGTATCGTCGGCGATGCCGGACGAGGCGTCCGTAATGAACTCCCCGGTGAGCATGACCTGCCGCTGCAGCAGCACCGGGGTGCCGTCACGCTCTTCGTACAGCCGGGTCCCGGAAGGCACCTCGCCGGTTTCGCGGGCCTCCATGGGATCCCCGCTTTCAGACACCAGGCGGAATTCCAGCGTCGCGGTCGCACCCAGCACTTCCTTGGCGCGCGCGGTGTCCTGCACGCCCGGCAGCTGCACCACGATGCGATGCTCGCCCTGCTGGGCGATCAGCGGCTCGGCCACGCCCAGCTCATCCACGCGGGTGCGCAGCGTGGAGATGTTCTGTTGCAGCGCCTGGCGGCGCAGTTCGGTCAGGTGCTCCTCCTCGAGAGTGCCGACCAGCAACCAGTCGTCGTCCTCCCGGCGCGGGGCCCACTCGAGCTCGCCGCGGTATTCACTGCTCAGCCAGCTCTCGGCCTCGTCGCGTTCGCCCTCACTGGCAAAGCGAATGCGCAACTCGTCACCGCCATCCTCGAGCGCGGAGAAACTCAGGCGTTCCTCGCGCAGACGGGGACGCAGCTCGTTGGTGTAGCGTTCGATGGCCGTACCGATCACCGCATTGAGGTCGACTTCCATCAGGAAGTGCACCCCGCCCCGCAGATCGAGCCCGAGCGACATCGGCTGGCCATTGATGGCACGCAGCCAGTCGGGCGTGGCCGGCGCCATGTTGAGCGCAACCGTATGGTTGTCGTCCAGCGAGTTCCGCAGGATTTCCGCGGCCCGGGCCTGCTGGTCCGCGGTTTCGAACCGCAGCAGCAGCTGGCCGTCGCGGCGCTCGGCCCGCATCGGGGTCAGGCCCTGGGCACCGAGCACGGTACCGATCACGCCCTCCATGTTCTCCTCGACTTCCCCCGCCATGGGGTTGTCGATCTGCACGGACGGATCTTCGGGGAACAGGTTGGGGGCGGCATAAAGCAGCCCGATCGTCACGACCACGACGATCAGGGCATACACCCACACCGGATAGGAGTTGCGCATCGGCTACGGGCCTTCAGAGGTCTTTCAGGGAACCCTTGGGCATGACGGACTGCACGGACTGCTTCTGCACGACGACGTTCACGCCATCGGCCACATCGACGTGAATGAAGTTTTCGCCGACTTCCGTGATCTTTCCGGCCATGCCGCCATTGGTCACGATCTCGTCACCCTTCGACAGGGACTCGACCATGGAGCGATGTTCCTTGGCCCGCTTGCTCTGCGGACGAATGATCAGGAAGTACATGATCGCAAAGAAGATCACGATCATGATCAGGAATTCGATCAGGCCACCACCGGCGGCCTGGCCTTCCTGCGCGTGGGCGGCGGAAATCAGGAAATCCATGCAGCTTCTCCGTTCAGCAAATCGGTTCGGTCAAACAGGCGGCGCGAATTATGGCACAGCAGGCACGTCCATGCCGCGCCGGTGATAGAAATCCGCCACGAAGGCATCCAGAGCCCCTTCGGCAATCGCCTCGCGCATCCCGCGCATCAGGTCCTGGTAGTAATGCAGGTTGTGCGTGGTCGCCAGGCGCGAGCCGAGAATCTCGTTGCACTTGTCGAGGTGCTTGAGATAGGCCCGCGAGTAGTTGCGGCACGCGTAACACCCGCACTCGGGGTCGATCGGGCGGGTATCGTCGCGGAACCGGGCATTACGGATCCGCAGAACCCCCTCGCGGGTATACAGAAAACCGTTGCGGGCGTTACGGGTCGGCATCACGCAGTCGAACATGTCCACGCCGCGGCGCACCGCCTCCACGATGTCCTCGGGCCGCCCCACGCCCATCAGATAGCGCGGCTGTTCCACCGGCAGCTGCGGCAGGGTCACATCCAGGGTGGTCAGGCGTTCGTCTTCCGGCTCGCCCACCGACAGCCCGCCGATGGCGTACCCGTCGAAACCGATCGAGCGCAGGCCGGCCGCCGACTCCCGCCGCAGCTCGGGGATCATGCCCCCCTGCACGATCCCGAACAGCGCCGCCGGGTTGTCCCCGTGGGCCTGACGCGAGCGGTCCGCCCAGCGCAGCGAGAGCTCCATGGAGCGGCGCGCTTCGTCATGCGTGGCCGGGTACGGGGTGCACTCGTCGAAGATCATCACGATGTCCGAGCCCAGCTCGCGCTGGACCTGCATCGAGGACTCGGGCGTCATCAGCACCTTCGAGCCGTCCACCGGCGACTGGAAGCGCACGCCTTCCTCGCTGATCTTGCGCATCTCGGCCAGCGAGAAGACCTGGAACCCGCCGGAATCGGTCAGGATCGGCCCCTCCCAGTGCATGAAGTCATGCAGATCGCCGTGCGCCCGGATGATCTCCGTCCCGGGGCGCAGCATCAGATGGAAGGTATTGCCCAGGATGATCTGCGCCCCCAGCCCCGTGAGTTCCTCGGGGGTCATCGCCTTGACCGTGCCGTAGGTTCCCACCGGCATGAACGCCGGAGTCTCCACCTCCCCCCGCGGGAAGGTCAGCCGGCCGCGGCGGGCCGCACCGTCGCTGCCCAGATGTTCAAACTGCATCGGAAGCCTCCGCGCTCGGCGGCTGATCGTCCGGATCGCCGGGTGCCAGCCACATCGCATCCCCGTAACTGAAGAACCGGTAGCGCTGCGACACAGCATGTGCGTAGGCCGCGAACAGCCGCCGATACCCGGCAAACGCCGATACCAGCATCAGCAGCGTGCTCTGCGGCAGATGAAAATTGGTGATCATGCGGTCCACCACGCGGAACGGATATCCCGGCTGGATGAACAGCCGCGTATCGCCCGTGAACGGCTCCAGCTCGCCACCCGCCGCGGCCGACTCCAGCGCACGCACGCAGGTCGTGCCCACGGCCACCACCCGGCCGCCGCGCTCGCGGCAGCGTGCCACCGCCGCGCACAGCTCCGGCGAGACCTCCAGCCACTCCGCGTGCATCTCGTGGTCCGTCGTGTCCTCCACCTTGACCGGCTGAAAAGTACCCGCGCCCACGTGCAGCGTCACCGTTGCCGTCTCCACGCCACTGTCGCGCAGTCCGCGCAGCAGGGTGTCGTCGAAATGCAGCCCCGCCGTCGGCGCCGCCACCGCCCCTTCTCGCCGCGCGAACACCGTCTGATAGCGCGTGGTGTCCTCCTGCTCCGGCGCACGTTCGATGTACGGCGGCAGCGGCACCTGACCATGGGCATGCAGCAGGGCCGGCAGATCCTGCTCGCCCGCCTTTCCTTCGCCACACAGCGACAGGCGGAAGAACGGCCCCTCGCGCCGGGTCACCTCCACCTCGAAGGCCCCGTCCGCCAGCCACAACCGCACTCCGATGCCCGGAGCCCGGCTCGCACGCACCATCGCCAGCGCCTCGCGCCCGCCTTCCAGCACCCGCTCGAACAGGACCTCCACCCGGCCGCCGCTCGCCTTCTGCCCGAACACCCGCGCCGGGATCACCCGCGTGTCATTGAGGACCAGCAGATCGCCCGGACGCAGCCAGCGCCCGATGTCCGCGAACACGGCATCCTCCGGCTCCTCGCCCTCCAGGACCAGCAGCCGGGACCCGGTGCGCTCCGGCAACGGATCCTGCGCGATCAGCTCGGACGGGAGCGCGTAATCAAAATCGGCAACTCGCATGGCGCGCGATCCTACCATGCCCCGGCTCGCGGGATACCGCTCGGCCGTATTGCCACACCCCCTGCGTGCGCTACACTACGGACGCTGCACGCCGGGATGGTGGAATTGGTATACACGGCGCACTCAAAATGCGCTGGCTTCGGCCTTGTGGGTTCGAGTCCCACTCCCGGCACCAGGCCGGTGTAGCTCAGCTGGTAGAGCGTCTGATTTGTAATCAGAGGGTCGCGGGTTCGAATCCTGTCACCGGCTCCAATTTTTCAACGACTTACCTCACCCTCACACCCTCTTCCTGTCCCGCCCTCGCTGACTGGCAGCGAAACTGGCAGCGCTCACGCCGGCCTGCCCCGCCTGTGCCTGGACGTGACCGGCCACCGGCGAAGCAGATGGAAGGCGGTCCCTCGAATCGCGTGCACGTTCCCGGCGGGTATGGATGGACGGCCGGGCGGTCACAGGTGGCTAACAGGGCGCGGGGGCTGCGGACAGGCGCCGGAGGGACGGACGGCGGGCTGTGCACAGCAGGACGCGGGCCTGGTGACGGACGGACAGCGGGCCGGCCCAGAACGGACGCAGGAGCCGCGGGCACCCGAATACCGCGCCCGGCCTCAACAGACGCCCCGGGGGCAGGGCAACCGCCTACCCTAGGGCGCGATCCGCCCCCTGGGGTATTCCCGTCAGCGGTGGCGAGAGCCTACTCCCGAGGCCGCGAGAAATTTTTGCCCGATCAAAACCGATCGTCGCGGCAGGCATCTTCACCCTGTAGCATGGCGAACAGCCAGAATACCCCCGCCCAAAAAGCACCCAGTAGCATGGCCCCACCACCAAGCGAGAGGCCAGCCAGTGCAAGGGGAGCCGTAAAGAACGCCGCAACGCCGCCTGTGATCCAGAACCACCGAGCCAGCTCGCCCCTCATCCGCCAGCACTTCACCGCTGTCACAACCCGGGGCGCTCCAACCAGTACGATCATCGCCCCCATGCCGATCAAGAGCCAACGCGAGGCCGTGTCCCAGCGGCCCGGGTCGTCCTGGAGCCACAGGAAGATGAGGATCGCTCCGGCCAGCAGGGACAGACGATACGCGGCCGTCGAGATAATCTCCGGCAGGGACCTCTTTCGGGGCGGTTCGCGTCGGGCCATTACGGGTTCCTGCTCCTTGCGTCCGCGAACATGAGATTCCAGCAATCTCTGGCGTGTGCCCATTGCCGTAGCACCGGCAGCGCCTGCCCGATGCGGGCTCGCGGTTGCTCCCCCGGCGAGCTTTCCGGGCCTGCCGCTGCGTCCTGTGCCCGGAGGGGCTGCTGGGATTCGTCTGCCAGCGGCCCCACCTGTCGCCACCGGGGGCCGTGGTTGCGGGGCGACCGGCCGAACCGCCGAACTCTTGGCTCCCCAAACACCCCAGCACTCCCCACCCCCGTTATTACTGGCGATCCGCAGACAGCGCCCATGCAATGCCCCAGCCGATCAACACCGGGAGCATGCCCAGGACAATCCACCCACCCAGAAATTCGGCGAGATCGAAGGTCGCGGATCCACTGCCCACGCGGCTCGACGTTGCGGGCTGGTAGGCCATGTCGAAGAACATGACAAAGGTGAGCACCACCCAGACGACCGAACCCACAACCCCCGATCGACCTTTCCTGCCCAGCCGGTTCAGCTTCGACAGCATCAGCCGCCCCCCGCGTATGTTCGCCTCCCGGCGAGGATACAAAAGGTCCGCGCCGGTCGTCGTCCCCGTGGCTATTGGGCTCGGCCAGCTTGAGCGCATCGCCGCCATTCAATCCACCACCCTGTGCATTCTGTGCGGCTCTGACAGCCGGGCCGAGCAACCCACCGGAAAGGCTTGTGCAACGTCTCCCCAGCCAGCTCCATACCGGATGTTATGGTGTAACGCTCGTGAGGGCCTGAATTGGCGCGGGGACGGTTCAGTCCTGGTCGTCGTCCACATTCCGGCGACGCACCGCCCCCTCCACCTCTTTGATTCCGGAGCGCCCTGCCTCCAATACGATCTGCTGGAGTTCTTCGACCGACAGCTCGTTGAGGGGGCGATCATGGTCGCCCCTGGCGTTCGGGCCGGCATCGTGGCCGGCCATCTGGAGAGAGAAGCGGGCGGCCTGGAAACGCACCGGGGCCGGTGTGTCCTCGGAGTCCATGAGGTCCTCCAGGGTCCGAAGGGCCTTGTTGGCAACTCGGCCGGTGATCTGGCGCTCCCGCTCTTTCTGGAGGGCCGCTTTCACATGCCGCTGGCGGGTCAGTTCCCGAACACCCTGTGCCGGGTCCTTGTAGTTGTAGCCGGCAGCCTCCAGGGCGCGCCGGCCATCGCCACCGTTCTGCACGTACGCGTGCACGAATCGCTCCTGCTTCTCGGTCAGGCCGGTCGCCGGCTGAAACTTGCCGCCGCGCCCGTTCCGGATCACGCCCTCTTTCGCCGCGACGCCACCGCCGGCTCCTGCTTTCCCTTTCTGCATTTTCACCTCCCGCAGGTCCTGGGTGTCCGTCAGACGGAGGCCGCCGCTGTACCGTTCACGACCGCCCGCTGTGCCCGGGACACCGGGTCTACACCGAGCATCAGGCGCAGCCAGAAAACCCGCCACCAGTATCCAACGTCCTCGATCTCGTGGCCGGGGCGAGCCCTCCCGAGCGCAACATCGGTTCCGATGATTCGGGCCGGTAGATCGTCCGCACTCTTTTGCAGCCACGCGCGTTCCGCGTCGCTCAGGTTCCCGGCCGCGAGTCGCGCCTCTCGCCAGGCGGCACCCCTGGAGCGCGCCTGCTCGATCTCCTGATCATCCAGGCCGATCCGGTCCATCAGCGCGAGTGCACCCTCGGCCTTGTGCGCGCGGGATAGCGCGGGGAGCGCCGCGCCGCTTCCAGCCGGTGCACTACTCCCAAACCCGCGGCGGGCCTCAGCCACTGCCCGGCCCCAGCGCTCCCCGGCAGGCGCCTTCCTGGCGGACGTTTCGAGGGCCACAAGCGATTCTGGCGCATCGATATGCCACCGCGTGCCGGAATACGTCTTATGCACGGTCTCAAGGACAGCGCCGGCAAAGTACAGCAGGACCGCCCTCACCGAATCAAACTCCTCCATCAACCGTTGGTCACTGCCCGGAACGCCCTCAAGGCCCAGAGCGTTGGGGATGCCCACCTCGGCAGCCCAATCGCGCGGATCCGGCTCGGTCAGCGGGACATGGCACAGGTTGGGCATAACCGAACGCGCGATCTCGATCCGCAGGGCAAAGCCTTCGGAGTACGCACGCCCGGACGCGGGGATCACCTCCACTTCGGAGGCCCATCCCTCTCCGCGCACCCTGGACACCTCAACCCGCACCACGCTGTCGCCGTGCGCGGCTCGGACTGCCGCTTCGCCCAGTGCCGACGCAATGGCCGCCGCCGGGCTGCCGGCCGCGTTTCCGTGCCTCTGGTTTTCAGTCAATCCGTGTTCACTCATCGGTTGTTCCTCGTCTATTTGGTGTAGGTGATAGCTCGATACATCCCGCCACCCGTGCGTCCTGGCGGCCTGCCGGCCAGCTCCGGGCGGCGACTGGCCGGAACGGACACCGGGGCTTCCGAAGGCATGGGGCGCGTTCCGGCCAGAGCAGGCACAGGGGGCGGGGATACGGGCCGCATTTCGGTCGGGCCACCTGCCGGGTAGGCAAGATCCGCCACAGCTGGTCCCCCTGAGGCCGGTCCGTGATCCCCGGCGGTGCTACAGGCTGTCGTAGGTATATCCACCGGGGAGAGCCTATCGCGCCATTGCGCCGCATTGCGCCGTCGGCGCTGGCGCAATAGCCGGAGAACGGGGGATGGGGGCGGGCGCTCCATTGCGCCGCCCGCCCCCTCCCTATAGGCGGCGCAATAATGGAATACCCCACAGTGTCGTATATGGTGGAGAGCCCTCGCCGCACTCTTCGGCTACCATTGCGCCGCGACCCCGGCGCAATGGGATACCCCACGGTGTCGTAATCAGAAGAGGCCATCGTCATCGCCTCCATCGCCCCCCACTGTGCAGGGGTCGGGGCCACCATCCGCGCCGCTGGGCATGTCCTGCGCCATCAGCGATTCGCCCCCGTCATCCAGGCCATCGACCGGGCACAGATATGTCTGCCGCATGCCGCGCCGCTCCTCCTTCGGGAGCGTCCGATCTTCTATCCGTCCGCGGCCTTTCAACCTCTCCAGTGCTAGCCGAACCTGCTGGCGGGCCATGCCCATACCGGCGGCCGAGTCCTCCAGCGCACGCTTTGTGGGCCATTCGCCGCGCCCCATCCGCTGGTGCAACTCATTGAGCACGGTACGATCCTGCTCCGCGTGGACCTGCTCGGCGGACTTCGTTTCTTCCTCCGCGAACTGGAACGCGAAGCCCGTCCGCTTGATCCAGATCGTCCGCGCCTTGCCCCTCGGGGCGTAGCTGGTCTTCGCGGGATGCAGTTGCAGGACCTCGCTGTCTTCCAGGCTGCCCAGCGCTTCCGGCGGTCGAGCAGAACCCGCGGCCCCTGTGCCATCCCATCGGGTCAGCACGAACACCATTCGCGACCCGTCCGCCAGCGCGGACCCGCCGCGCCCGGAATACTGGTCGGTGGTTTTGTCGCGGGCGTTCGCCTTGCCCGTGTGGTGGATCAGCAGAACGCAGCACCCCAGCCCCCGGATGATCTGGCGGGCGGCGGCGATGATCCCCTGCTCGTTGTCGTTCGGGCGCCCTTCCGAGGTACCAAACGACACAACCGGGTCGAAGATCACCAGCACCGGCGGGTCGTCCTTGTATGCCTCTACAATCTGCCGTGCGACCGGTGTGGGTTCGATGTTTCCGTGGAGGTCGCGGGTGAGCTTCACGCCACCTTCCGAGACATCCCAAACCCCGAAGTTCTCGCGCACCCGCTGCTTCTCGCCTTCGGGGAGAAACAGGCTGTCCATGATCCGCTCGCGCCTGGCCGCTAGCTGCTCCCGCGCGTCCTCCCCGGTGACATAGAGCACCCGGCCCGAAGTCACGACCTCACGTCCGAAGGCGTAGGTGCCGAGCGCGAGGCCGATCCCTGCGCTCAGCACGGCTGTGGTTTTCCCCACCCCGCCCGGCGCGATCAGGGCCGCGAGGTCGGCGAACAGCAGACCCTCGACAATCTCCGTGGGCGTGAGGCGCGCGGCTTCGGCTTCGGCTTTTGATACCTGCGTCTCCGGCCAGCCCGGCACAACGATGGAGCCACCCTGTGTACTGCCCTCAACATCGGGCCGCGCACTGAACACGTCCTGCGGGTTGCGGCGGTGGGCGGCTGCAAATGCCAACGCCTTCGTCACCGTCCCTTTCAGATACGCCAGTGCCTTCGTGTCGTTCTGGCCACGGTGGTCAAGCGCAACGCTGACCACGGGGCCGGATCGCCAGAGCGCGGTCAACACCTGGTCCTGCGACCAGCCGCACCGAAGCAGATCGACAGCGGCCGCCTGGACCGCACGCGAGCGGTCCCCGTACTTGCGGTCGAACGCATCGCCCCCGCTGCCCTCCGGATCGAGAAGATCGTGCAGCCACTCCGGCGCACTCTCCGGCACCGATGGCAGATCGTCCTCGTCGATCAACTGGGGTTCGTCCACCGCGCTGCTGGCGGTGGTAACTGGTCCCGGTGACCGGAACGGGGCGAGCTTCTGGCGAAGTTCGTCCGCGTCCCACGTCGCGAGAGTGTTGAACGTCTTGCGTGCGGTGGCGGTCATAGCGCGCACACCTCGCCAGTCACAGTGATGAAGCGGGGCGCTCCGCCGGCTGGGTAGACCTCCAGATGCTCACCCGTAGAAGACCGCACCGCTTTCGGGCGGTCTGTTTCCACGAACACGTGAAAGCCTTCACCGGAGGGAGAAACCTCGGTATAGCTGCCCAGCGGCACGACCAGGTCGTCCCATAGTTCCTGGCCCGTCTCCGTGAGCGTGCCGGTGCCGGGGTCGCGGACGTTATCGAGGTCCAGCGCGACAAGGTTCCTCGCACAGGAGATGACGAAGCCCAGGCCGTCAAAGGGCCGACCGGACTGCTTCGCGGCCTCTAGCGCGGTCAGCGCTTCCTCGAAGCTGCCCGGTGTGTCCTCCCGCGTGCTGAAGGCATGGAAGGGCTCTCGCGGGTGGTACGGTATCTTCTTGGTCTTGGGCTGGCCGAACGGGGTGAGTTCATTTCCCTTTGGCTCGCGGCGATAGACGACCCAGCAATCCTGCTCTCGCATCCTCCGCGGAATGTTCTCCAGGTTCGCCGCGTTGTCCGGCGGGTCGTCATCGAATAGGCTGATCACAGTCGTCGAAGCGGTTCCCCCTGCGCCGGCGACATTTGCGCCCTGGTCCTCTGCCAGGGCGCGGTCTTTTGGGGCGATCATGTGCGGCCCTCCCGGTGACGCTCCCGCCACCCCTCGGGGTCCTCCAGATAGTCCAACACCTCGGCCTTGCGCCAGGCGACCCGCCGCTCTCCAAGCTGCAAACGCTTGGGGAAGCGCCCAGTGCGCTCCCAATTGCGCAGCACGGCGCGGCTTGGATTATCGAGCAGGTCCAGGACAGTCTTCTGTGAAAGGAAGCCCGCCCGCTCCAGGGGGGTCGAGTCGTTTTCTGCTTGCATTACCTCTGGCCTCTCCAAGATGGGCACAGAAGTAGGCTAATGGCGGTGATGGACTCTAGGGAGGGACAAAAACTGCCTATTTTCTCGCGCTGCCGGCTTGCGGGCCTCTCCCTCGGATTCGCTTCCTTTCTCGCTGGATCGCTTTCCGCATGGCATCGAACGACTTCCCGGTCTTGGCAGACAGGGCGTCCGCACTCCCGTTAAGGGAGCGACCAAATAGGGCATGGGGACGGACCATGCTCCGAACCCGTTTCCGCTCCGACATGCGCGCATCGTCCAACGGTTCCGCGTTCAGCCCCATCGCCTTTGCGACCGGGTGCCGCCAGTTCGCTTTCTTCTGGAAATCGACAGACAGGACGCCAGCCAGTGAGCGTGCCACCGTCCGAAGCGTCGTCATGGATGAAGTGCGGCCAGCGCGAACGTCCTGAACAAACTCCCTCGCCGCCTGCTTTCGCGCTTTAACCTGAACGGCTGGGAATTTCTTGGTGGCAGAGAACCCAAGCGCATGAGGCACCGGACTCTCCCGGTTGCTGTGTCTGCTGTAGTCCACCGATAGCGCTCCATCGAGCATACCCGCGACCACCGCCAGCACGTCCACCGGTGGCAACGCGCCTGACTCAACATCCGCCACAAAGTACGCAGCAATCTCCTTGCGCCCGTGGACGACCGTTTCCGGGTCCCCGGACTCGCAGTCACTCAACGCCCGCCCCACGTCTTCTGCGCACACCTGGAGCGGATCAAGTGGCGCGCCGTCATCTCGGCACCGGGCTTTGCGGCGTACGGTCACGCAGCCCCCATCGAAACGACCACCGCCCCCGGTGCCTCGCCCGCGAGCGAACGCTGGAGCCACGCGGCCCAGCGCTCCATCGCCGCACGCTTCTCGGTCAGATAGTCGTAGCGGTCATAGTGGCGCGACCCCACATCGGCCATTGCATGCCCCTGAATCCGGTTGCGGATCTCCAGGTCGATACCGGCCCGGCCGGCCAGCGTTTTCCATGTCCGGCGCAGGTCGCGCGGCTGGAAGCGCTCAAGCCCAGTGCGATCACAGAAGCGGCGGATGCCTTGCGATAGCGTGTTGGGCGGTAAGGCCTGCTGCGGGTTGCGCGGGGACGCGAACAGCCAGGGGGAGTCATCCACCCGGTGTTCGGCGATCTCATCCAGCAGCTCAAGGTGCCAGTCCGTGAGCGGAACCAGATGCGGTTCCCGGCTCAGGTTGTGCGCCCGATTCTTCCGGCGCTCCGCGGGCATCACCCACAGCCTTTCACTCCGGTCGATCTCGTCCCAGCGCATGCCCAACACTTCCTCGACCCGCTGCCCGGTGGCCAGCATCCAGCGCACCGCGTCCGAAACAACCGGCTCCGCCGCGAAGGTCTGGGTCTGGGTGACTTCGCGGCCCCGCCGCACGAAGGTCCGCGTCCGGGTGTACGGCTCGGAGAGCCCGAACCACACCGCGCGCACTTCGTCCGGCGACAGGTTCCGATTCCGAGGCAGCTCCCGCTTGGTCGCCTTCTCGATCTCACCGACCGGGTTGGTTTCCAGGTCGAAACGCGGTGCGAAGGACCGCAAAGCCGGATCACGCGCGGCGCGGCGCCCGACCTTGAACGCAGCGCGAAGGTACGAACGCACCCGGTTCGCCATCGTCTCCCCGGTGCGCCCTCTCGCCCGCGCCCTTTCCAGCACACGGGCGAGAATGTCCGCCACATCGTCCGGCGTCACATCGCGGGCGGGTTTCTTACCGACCACCGGGGACACGTCCCGCGCCCATATTGAGCGCACTTCATCCGCCCCCCGGTGCTTCCCCTGCATCTCCAGGTGATGCACGTACAGCGCCCCCAGCGCATCCATGTCGCCGCGCTGTTCGGCCTCGCGCTGTTCGGCTCTGGTGCGCTCGCGTTCCGCCTCCAGGTCCTCCAGCGGATCGCGCCCGGCGTTCACCGCGTCACGCGCTTCCCGGCACCGCTGGCGGGCGTCGGCCAGGGATACCCCCGGATACTCGCCCAGCGGCATCGTGCGCCGCTTGCCAGTCGTCGGGGACGTGAACGCGACGAAGAACCGCCGCGCCCCGGTCTTTGGCATCACGCGGATACCGAACCCCTTGAGCTGGGGGTCCGCCGATCCCTCGAAGTAGCGTTTCGGGGACTTCTCCGGCACCGGAAGCCCCTTGATCTTCGCGTCTGTCCACATGTCCGCCCCGTGTCCGAATGGTCAAAGGGTGTCGAAGAGCACCCACTCGGGCGAGCGAGCGGTTTCCAGACGCGACAGCGCGACGCGGGCCTCATCGGTCCGGAGCCGTCCGTGGCTACTGGCCAGCGACAGAAGTTCCCCTCCAACGAACGCTCGGACACCTTCCTCGCCCCCGGGCGTCTCGGCGAGCGATGGACAGTGGAGCAGGACCTGTCGGGCTACGTGATCAGTGGAGATCGGATGAAACTGGCAGGGTTGCAGTCCGGCAGCCGCCAGGTCGAATGCATCATCCATGTCCGCGACGAAGCCGTCCGGGATCAGGTGGTCCGGTACGTCAGGGAACAGGTATTGGCGTTCGTTCACCCGCAGGGAGCGGGCAGCGGTGCGCTCGGCGTTGTCGGCGGCGGTCGGGTGCAGTGCAAGGCTGGCGGTATGGGTCATGGCGGCGGGTCTCCCGGTTGGTCTCGGAACGCTGCCAGTCGATGAACTGGCAGCGTAACTGGCAGCGTTGGCAGCGTTCCACTACTGCCGTTAATTGCCATTAGTAACCAACGCTGGCAGCGCGGGTCAAGCGAAAACCTCGCTATTTCGCCACTTGCATACCCATGACCGGGTGATCTTTTCCGTCGTTATCCATGCCCAAGGGTGATTTGTAATCAGAGGGTCGCAGGTTCGACTCCTGTCACCGGCTCCATTTTTTCAGGTACTTGCCCGACCTCTTCCTGCCACCCTGGCCTTGGGGCGGCACCAGAGTGCACATTGTGATGCACCGCACCGGCCCCGAAGGGAGAGCGAACCGTGAGCGACGCGTCCGAAACCATCGTGATCCGGCCCGCCGTCCGTGCGTTTTACGGCCGATTGATCGTGCTGTTCCTGTTACTGGCGGGCGGACTGTCTGCACCCGCGGGCGTGTCATGGCTGGCCGGCCAGGACGCGGAATTCCTGCAGCGGATCGCGGCCACCAGCCCGCAGCTCCCGCTGCTGGGAGAGACCGGCGTCGGCATGCTGGGAATGGCGACGGGGATCCTGGGGGCGCTGATTGTGACGCTGTGGATCACCCTGTCCCGTTACTACTTCACCTGGACCCTGCATCCGGACTACATGCACGCCTCCATTGGTCTCGTGGCCAACAAGGAACGCGCGATGTACTACGAGAACGCGCGGATCCCGACCATCCGGCGCGGCATCGTCGACCGGCTGCTGCTGGTAGGGTCACTGGAGGTGTCATCCAGCGGCGGCGGCGACGAAGGCGAGTTCCACATGCAGCATGTCTCCAACCCCAAGCGCCTCAAACGACTGCTGATGGAACGCATCGAGGCCGCCCGCGCCCGGAATTGATCAGCTGGGGCGCTACAGATCGCTTCGCAAGCGTGATCTATCACCTGACCCGAGATTCCGGGCCACTTTACTCCCCGACAAGCTCCCGGTCGGGCTTCGCTCCAGCGCCCAAGACCCCGGATATCCGCTCTTTTTTCCGAGGCGGGCACCCTGTGCACGAGCGGATGCGATCAAAACCGTCGTCGTATGGTCAGACAGAGACCTTGATGCCGATGGCGAGCAACCCAGCCCATGACCTCCCCCCATCCCGAACACGACCGAACCGTTGATCCCGCCGAGGTGGAACGCTACCGCGCTCTGGCCGAGATGTGGTGGCAACCGGACGGAAAACTCTGGCCGCTCCACGTGCTGAATGGCCTGCGCAGCGATTACATCCGGGACCAGCTCTGCCGCTCGCTCGGACGGGATGCGAAGGCCGAGCGCCCCCTAGCCGGCCTGCGCATGCTCGACATCGGCTGTGGCGGCGGGCTGCTGAGCGAGGCCATGGCCCGCCAGGGCGCGGATGTACTGGGCGTGGACGTCGTCGACCGCAACATCGCCGCGGCGAGGCTGCATGCCGAGGAGCAGGGCCTGGATATACGCTACGAGTTCAATACGGCGGAGGCCCTCGCCGAGCGCGGGGAGGACTTCGACGTGATCCTGAACATGGAGGTGGTCGAGCATGTGGCGGATCTGCCCGCGCTCATGGCGAGCGTCAACCGCATGCTGCGTCCCGGCGGCCACACCTTCGTGGCCACCATCAATCGCAATCCGGTGTCGTTCGTGGTCGCGATCGTCGGTACCGAATACCTGTTCCGCATCCTGCCCCGGGGCACCCATCAGTGGAAGCGCTTTGTCACGCCCCGCGAAACACGCGATCTGCTGGCGCGGGACGGCCTGGAACCCGTGGCGCAGACGGGGGTGAAGGTGAATCCGCTCACCCGCCGGATGTGGCTGTCGCGATCCATGAGCGTCAACTACATGCTGCTGGCACGAAAGCCCGCCGACTGAAGGTCCGGTTCGCTGTATGCGCCTCCCGCTGATCCATCATCAGGGCTACACGATCGAACTGCCCGAAGGCCATGTGCCGGACGGACGCGCCGCCCTATTCCCGCCGTCGCGGGCGACCGCCCTAGAGCGGCTGTCGGATTTTGCCCCGCGTGCGGGCCATCACTACGCGGCCCGGCGCAACCACGATCCCGGACCCGGTGAACGCGACAACGTGTCGCTGCTTTCGCCCTACATCCGTCACCGGGCCATCAGCGAACACGAGGTGATCGCGCGGGTGCTGGCCCGGCATTCACCCGAGGCGGCCGAGAAGTTCGTTCAGGAGGTCTTCTGGCGCACCTACTGGAAGGGTTGGCTGCAGATGCGCCCCGGGGTCTGGCGGGCCTTCCTGGCGGAACGTGACATCGAACGGTCACTCCTTGCCGAAGACGATGGCCTGCGCGAGCGCGTCGCCGCGGCCGAGGCCGGACACAGCGGAGTCGAAGGATTCGACCACTGGGCCCGTGAACTGGTCACAACCGGGTATCTGCACAACCACGCGCGCATGTGGTTCGCGTCGATCTGGATTTTCACCCTGAGGCTGCCGTGGACACTGGGGGCGGACTTCTTCCTGCGCCATCTGCTCGACGCCGACCCCGCCTCCAACACCCTGGGCTGGCGCTGGGTCGCCGGCATCCAGACGCCGGGCAAGACCTACCTCGCGACGACCGACAACATTGCCCGCTTCACCGACAATCGGTTCAGCCCGCACGGTCTGGCGTCCGAGGCGCCCGCGATCCGCGACGAGAGCCCGCCTTCCGCCAGCGCCCTTCCGGCCCCGCGAACCCTGCCGCGCGGCCGGCGCGTGCTCCTCCTGTTGCATGGCGACGACTTCAGCGGTCAGGAAGTGTTGCCGGCGGGAACGGACGTGGCGTCAATCGCCGTCGCCCGGCGCGGCCACCCCGACATCCCCTGGCCCTTTGGTGCCACCACCGCCCACTGGGTCGATTCACTGGCCGAGGATGCGGCACGGCGCGCGGGCGAGACCCTGCAGCAGCCCGCAACCCTTCTCCCGCAACTCCACGCAGAGACCCTCCGGGCGCAGTGCGCCGCCGCGGGCGTGACCACCATCGCCACTCCCGAGGCGCCCGTCGGCCCCCTGGCCGAGGCCCTCGATATCGTCGCCCGCGAGCTGGCGGAAGACGGGATCGAAGTCATTCCGCTGCGCCGGACCTGGGACGATCTCGCCTGGCCACATGCCACCCACGGCTTCTTCCGCTTCAAGCGCCAGATCCCGGAACTGCTCGCCCGGAACGGCGTGTAGTGCCAGGCAGTCCGACAGCGCTCCTGTTGGATGCATGATGCATTCAGATCACGTCAGCACTGGCGAGTGGTCACCCCGTCAAAGATCAAAAAGCCAAACGAACGCAATCGGCTACGAGCCCCTGCGCCTGGTGTCTTCCTAAGCTGCCTGCGCGGCAGCGAACTGTCGGATGTGGCGGCTGAGCTGATCGGTCACTTTCTGAGCTGCCTGCGCGGCAGCGAACCTGATGATCCGGGCCCGGGGCGGTCTGGTCGATTTCTGAGCTGCCTGCGCGGCAGCGAACGATCAGACGGTCGGGACGTGGCAGGACGTGCATTTCTGAGCTGCCTGCGCGGCAGCGAATGATGTGCTCAGGGTCGAGAGCGTGGAAGGAGTTTTCTGAGCTGCCTGCGCGGCAGCGAACCACTCCCGGTTGATCCATGTAGCCGAGACGCTTTTCTGAGCTGCCTGCGCGGCAGCGAACCTCGTCATTCCATGCCCGCTCCACATCTGCGATTTCTGAGCTGCCTGCGCGGCAGCGAACGGGATGATGTAGCTGTCGCCCTCGCTGGGCGATTTCTGAGCTGCCTGCGCGGCAGCGAACGCATTCCTTGACAGCGAGAGCATCACGGCCGATTTCTGAGCTGCCTGCGCGGCAGCGAACGAGCGTTACTACGACACCTCCGCGCGTTTTCATTTCTGAGCTGCCTGCGCGGCAGCGAACCGAGCTTGCGACGATGCCGGGGATCATGCCGATTTCTGAGCTGCCTGCGCGGCAGCGAACCGCCCGAGACCATGGAGTGGCAAAATGACTAATTTCTGAGCTGCCTGCGCGGCAGCGAACTCCGAGCTCAGCGCAGTACCGATATAGATCGCTTTCTGAGCTGCCTGCGCGGCAGCGAACGCCACAGGCGCGCAGGTAGAGGGCGTCTATCATTTCTGAGCTGCCTGCGCGGCAGCGAACGATCCGGCACACCCGCCCCGGGATTTTGAGGCTTTCTGAGCTGCCTGCGCGGCAGCGAACTTGCCGTAGGGCGCTTCGCGGACGGCCGGGAGTTTCTGAGCTGCCTGCGCGGCAGCGAACCACCAGATGCGGGTGGTCGGTGTCGTCAGGTTTTTCTGAGCTGCCTGCGCGGCAGCGAACGGGTAACTGATGGCCGCGCGTGAACACCCTCTTTTCTGAGCTGCCTGCGCGGCAGCGAACCGGCTCGCTAGACGCTCGCGATGTGTGCGTGCTTTCTGAGCTGCCTGCGCGGCAGCGAACAGGCACCGCCAATCCCTCGCCGCCCACGACAATTTCTGAGCTGCCTGCGCGGCAGCGAACGGTGTCGAGTACGTCGGCCGCCTTGCGCAGCTTTTCTGAGCTGCCTGCGCGGCAGCGAACGTCGGACCCCGGCAGGCGTCAGGGTGGGCTTTTTTCTGAGCTGCCTGCGCGGCAGCGAACGGCCACGGCAAGATCCTCTCCGTCGACATCGATTTCTGAGCTGCCTGCGCGGCAGCGAACAACAGCTTCAGCTTCACCCCGCGGCATGCTCTTTTCTGAGCTGCCTGCGCGGCAGCGAACACCGTCCGCATCAACAGCTACGGCGGCAGCGTTTTCTGAGCTGCCTGCGCGGCAGCGAACCGCAAAGGAGGAGGTATTTGGACGCTGATTCGTTTCTGAGCTGCCTGCGCGGCAGCGAACGTCGTATCGTGACAATCTTTTGTGGAGCGAAATTTCTGAGCTGCCTGCGCGGCAGCGAACATGGCCCCCCGTTTTTTTTTGCGATGAGGTATTTTCTGAGCTGCCTGCGCGGCAGCGAACTCCTCCTGGTCAGCGTGACCGATCGCCGCATATTTCTGAGCTGCCTGCGCGGCAGCGAACCGGCAGACGATGATCGCGCGCTTCGATGGGGATTTCTGAGCTGCCTGCGCGGCAGCGAACCTAGAGTCTGCGCCCCTGTGCGCCCGGCCACTTTTCTGAGCTGCCTGCGCGGCAGCGAACAAAACCGCCTGCGCGCTCAACGGGACAGATCATTTCTGAGCTGCCTGCGCGGCAGCGAACCGCTTCGTGGCACTCGGACCAGTCCACCCGCATTTCTGAGCTGCCTGCGCGGCAGCGAACCGCGCGTGTCGGGCGGTCGGCTCAGGCTTTGTTTTCTGAGCTGCCTGCGCGGCAGCGAACGCCTTACCTTGAAAAGCCTCACGCGGTCCTGTTTTCTGAGCTGCCTGCGCGGCAGCGAACGTAGGGCGCGGCGAGGATCGCGGCGGGTCCGCTTTCTGAGCTGCCTGCGCGGCAGCGAACGACCGACACGACCGGCACGATGCCGCCGTTTTTTTCTGAGCTGCCTGCGCGGCAGCGAACACGATCCGCCTGTTCCTTGTCCTTCTCGCACATTTCTGAGCTGCCTGCGCGGCAGCGAACAAGGTCCTTCGGCTCCATCGGCTTGAACAGGTTTTCTGAGCTGCCTGCGCGGCAGCGAACAGCGCGGAACTGCACCAGCGCGTTTGCAGGCTTTTCTGAGCTGCCTGCGCGGCAGCGAACCCCGCCGTGTCCGGCTGCGCCCCGGTGCCAATTTCTGAGCTGCCTGCGCGGCAGCGAACACAAGGTGAAGCAATACAGCGCGGTTGCGGATTTTCTGAGCTGCCTGCGCGGCAGCGAACTACGGGAAAGATAGGTGTCGGGTCCCGGCTGTTTGTATACATGTTTACGAAATAAATCGGGGCGTTCCTGTTGCCAGGCCTTGAGTGTCTCAACCGGCGTTCGATGCCCCAGCGCTTTCTGCCCGATCTGATGGTTGTAAAGGCGCTGGTAGTCCTGGAGGGTGTCCTTCAGATGTTCTCCCGAGCCGAAGCGCCGGGTCCGCAGCAAGTCGGCGATGCGGCCGTTGAAGCGCTCCACCATTCCGTTGGTCTGCGGCCGTTTCGGCCGGATCAGACGATGCTCGATCCCGTGGTC
>NZ_QKMA01000015.1:0-58890 GCF_003208255.1 Thioalkalivibrio sp. ALE21 | reverse complement strand
GGTACAACGAGCAGCATCGTCACAGCGCGCTGAACTACGTGACCCCCACCCAGCGCCACAACGGCGAGGCCGCTCGGATCCTGGAACGCCGCCGAGCCACATACGAGCGGGCACGAGACGCCCATCCCGAGCGTTGGTCCGGCCCCATCCGGGACTTCGGTCTGCCAGAGACGGTGACCCTCAACCCGGAGACAGCCGCCAGTTGTTAAAGAACCCTGAACTCCATCAGGCGACATCTACCTTGACAGATAGCGCGCCCCCGCGGCCATCCATACGCGCCTGCAGGCCGAAGGGCGGCGACCGCTCCTGCTGCTCAACCCGGATCTGGCGCCGGAGTTCGAGGATATGGCCACGGATGATCCCGATGTCGTCGTCCTCGGCGACATGGGAGAGGCCTTCGACTATGCCCATCTCAACCGTGCATTCCGCACGCTGATGCAGGGCGCCCCCCTGTGGGTGATGGGCGTTAACCGGTATTTTCGCGAGGCGGACGGCCTGTCCCTGGATCTGGGTCCCTTCGTGCGGGCGCTGGAATTCGCAGCGGACGTGACCGCCGAGAACTTCGGCAAACCCGACCCCCGGCTGTTCCATACGGCCGTCGCCGATCTCGACTTGAGCCCGGAAGAGGTCCTGGTTGTGGGAGACGACGTCACGTCGGACGTCGAAGGGGCTCTGGACGCGGGCATGGCCGCCTGCCTGGTGCAGACGGGCAAGTACCAGCCCGGCGACGAGAACCTGTGCGGTCACCCCGGCGCGGGACTGGCGGGCGATCTGGCGGATGTCGTGGACGGCCTGCTGGATCCCGCCTGCCATCCCGAGCGGGAACGCCCCTGAATGAGGACCGCCCCGACGGACTTCCGGGGGGAGAAGACCGACGGGGCGGAAAGGGTACCGGACCACGAGCCCGGCACGACCCGCGAGAGCGGGCCGCACCGGGGATCGTGATCAGGCGGCGTCGTTACGGAAGATGAAGTGGTGCCGGGCGCCGCGACGCTCGTCCTGCTGCCGCGCCACCTTCTGCACTTCCGGACGGTTGGCGAACTGCGCCAGGGTGATGCCGTCGAGAAAATCGTACAGCTGCTGGCTCAGCTCGTCCCACAGCTCGTGGGTCAGGCAGCGATCGCCTTCCTGGCAGTCCTTGTGACCCTTGCAGCGGGTCACGTCCACCGACTCATCCACCGCCGTGATGATGTTGGCGACGCTGATCTGGTCAGCACGCTTGGCCAGGCGGTAACCACCGCCGGGACCGCGGACCCCTTCGACCAGACCCGCCTTGCGCAGCTTCGCGAACAGCTGCTCCAGATAGGACAGGGAGATCCCCTGGCACTGGGAAATGTCGGCGAGGGTCACCGGACCGATCCGGTCGTGAATCGCCAGGTCCATCATTGCTGTCACCGCATAGCGGCCCTTGGTCGAGAGTTTCATGTCTTTCGCCTCCGAAATCGTGGTCGGTATGTCGCCTTGTTCCTTTTCCCAGTCCTTATGGCAACAGATTCCGTTCCTAGTTCCCGACAACCATGGTCAGGAATAATTCCGCTATCCTAACAAGCGTTTTGACAGATTTCACGCTTTTCTAACGGTTCTACTCATTAGGATATTCAAAAATCGCCAAAGTTCCAGAGGTAGAAGGGACTTTTTTCCTCTTTCAGGCCGAGACTATGCTGGACGCAATACAGAAAGGCACAAAATGCGTAAAGTTTTTCGACGCCGCGGCCTCGGCAATCGAACCCTTGCCGGGGAGGGAGTGGAATCGAACGAGGAGTCGGGGACCAACTGCAGCGCAACCGCGCCCGACCAGGGAAACACTGATCAGTGTTTCCCTAACGGAGAGCGCCGTGCGGCGGGACGAAATCGAGTCAGGGGAGGATCTGGACCGGGGTCCCCACGGGAAGCCGCGGGAACAGCTCGATCACCTCGTCATTGCGCATGCGCACACACCCGTGCGAGGCCGGCTGTCCGATGCGGCCCTCCTCATCGGTACCGTGGATGTAGATGTAACGCTGCAGCGAGTCGATGCCCTCGCCCCGGTTCACGCCATCTTCCAGACCTTCCAGCCACAGGATCCGCGAGGTGATGTTGTCACGCGGACTGCGCTCATCAGGGCCGGTGAGGATCTCGGCCGTCTGCCCGGTATTGCCCCGGGCGCGGAAGATGGTGCCCTTCGGGGCCCCCTCGCCGAAGCGCTCGGCGATGCGATGCAGACCCGGCGGGGTCTTGAGGCTCCCGTCCTCGTTACCCACGCCGTTCTCGGCGGTGGACACCTCGAAGATGTCGGTCACCCGGCCGTCCTCCCACACGTAGAGGCGCTGCTGGTCGACGCGGACCACGACCACTGGCAGATCGGCCGACGCCCGCGCCCGCTCGCGGGCGTCGGCCACCACCGGTTCGATCCATTCGAGCGAGGGCAATGTCACGTCGCCTACTTCTTGTTGGCCAGATCGAGGACTTCGCCCGCGACCGGGGTGTTTTTCACGCCGTCGGCCCGTGCCGCGGCCAGCTGGTCCAGATAGCCATCCGGCAGCTCGGTCACGTATTCGCCGGTAAATACCGAGCAGTCGAATTCGTCGATCGAGCGGTTTCCGCGCCACACCGCAGCCTTCAGGTCATCCAGGTCCTGGTAGATCAGCCGATCGGCGGCAATGGCCTCGCAGACCTCGTCCTCGTCGCGTCCGTGGGCGATGAGTTCTTGCGCGGCCGGCATGTCGATCCCGTAGACATTGGGATAGCGCACCGGCGGCGCGGCGGAGGCAAAATACACCTTCCTCGCCCCGGCCTCGCGTGCCATCAGCACGATCTCGCGCGAAGTGGTCCCGCGCACGATGGAATCGTCCACCAGCATCACGTTCTTGCCGCGGAACTCCAGCGAGATGGCATTGAGCTTCTGCCGTACCGACTTCTGCCGCTTGGTCTGCCCCGGCATGATGAAGGTCCGGCCGATGTAGCGGTTCTTGATGAAGCCCTCGCGGTACTTGATGTCCAGCTCGTGGGCCATCTCCAGCGCGACGGTGCGCCCCGTGTCGGGGATGGGCACAATCACGTCGATATCGTGATCCGGCCACTCGCGGCGGATCTTCTCGCCCAGCGCCGTGCCCATGCGCATGCGTGCGCGATGAACGAATACGTTGTCGATCACCGAATCGGGCCGGGCGAAATAGACGTGCTCGAAGATGCAGGGCGTCAGCCGCGTGTTTTCCGCACATTCCCGCGTGTACACCTCGCCGTCGGGGGTGATGAACAGAGCCTCGCCGGGTGCCAGATCGCGCTCCAGTTCGAAACCCAGGGATTCCAGCGCTGCGCTTTCCGAGGCCGCCATCCATTCAAGGCCTTGCCCGTCTTCGGCTTCGCGCGAGCCGTAGACCAGCGGCCGGATCCCCTGCGGGTCGCGGAACGCCAGCATCCCGCGGCCGGCGATCATGGCCACCACGCCGTACGCCCCGCGCGCCCGCTGGTGCACCCGTTCCACCGCATCAAAGACAGAGTCCGGCGTCAGGCCGTTGTCGATGAACCGGAGCAGCTCCTGGGCGAAGACATTGAGCAGGATCTCGGAGTCGGAGTCGGTATTGATGTGGCGGCGGTCGGTGGCGAACAGCTCGTGCTTGAGCTCCCCGGCATTGGTCAGATTACCGTTGTGCCCCAGCGTGATGCCAAACGGCGAATTCACGTAGAAGGGCTGGGCCTCGGCCGAAGACGAGGAACCGGCGGTGGGATAACGCACATGGCCGATCCCCATGTTGCCGGTCAGCGTCTGCATGTGATGATTGTTGAACACATCGCGCACCAGCCCGTTGTCCTTGCGCAAATGCAGCCGCCCGTCATCGTCGCAGGTCACGATGCCCGCGGCATCCTGGCCACGGTGCTGCAGCACCAGCAGGGCATCATAAATGGGCTGATTGACCGGGGAACGGCCAACGATTCCGACAACTCCGCACATACTGACTCCAGGGGGTTCGGGATGGCCCTTGCGTGATCGGGCCGGATCGGTGATTCGTTTCGACGGGTGATGTAATTTACGGCTGACGTCCTATTGCGGCGTATCCGGCGGTCCGGCATCCGGTTCGACCCCGGACTCGAACGGGAACGGGGCCTCCCCGTGGGCGCCCGCGTCCGTCTCGCCTCCGGACAGCAGACCCTCCAGATGTTCCCGCCAGTCTTCGGGGAGCAGTCCCAGCATCCAGTCGACCACGCGCTCGAAATGCGGGATGAGCATGCTGCGCTCCCACCAGCCCTCCTCCGGCATCAGGGTCAGCGAGGCGAGGAACACCAGCATGGCCACCAGCACCACACCGCGCAGAGCACCAAAGATGATGCCCAGGGCACGGTCGGTCCCGGTGAGCCCGGTCCCCTTCACCAGCTTGCCCGCCAGCACGCCCAGCAGGCCGCCCACGATCAGCACGGCAATGAACAGCACCGCGAAGCCGATTGCGAGCCGCACGGTCTCGTCCGGGACGGCGTCCGGCAGGATCACGGCGACGTCAGCGGCAAAGCGGATGCCCACCCATACGCCCACGATCCACGTCGCCAGCGAGAAGGTCTCGCGCACGAATCCGCGGAACAGGCTGATCACCCCTGATACGGCGATCAGGGCAATAATGACAAGGTCGATCCAGTTCACGGTGTCAGTCTATCGCAGGCTTGCTGGAACACGTACATCGATGCGTGGCGGCCTTCAGGGGAAGGTCACCACGATCCCGGACAAATCCCGTTCTTCTTCCAGGTCCTCGCGCAGGCGGATCGCCGCTTCGCGATCGGCCCGAGGCCCGACCTTGACCCGGTAGACGGTCTCGCCGTCCACCGTCACGTCCTCGACAAACGCCGCCAGACCGGCATCCCGCAGGGCCTGTTCCTGTTCGCGCGCATTGTCCCCGTCCCGGTAACTGCCGACCTGGACCGCCCATCCACTGGTGACCTCCTGCGTCGGCTCCCCCTCGCGCCGCAGCGGCTCCGGCCCCTGCGCCGCCTCGGTTTCGGGACTGGCCACAGAGTCGTCCCCGGCCATGTCATCTTCGTCATCTTCCGCGTCACGGTCCGATGGCAATCTCCGCGCCTCCGCAACGCGCGACGTATCCATACCGGGCGTTTCCATCTCGTCCTCCGGTGCTTCATCGCGCATGCGCATGTCACGTTCCGACGGCAACGGCACGTCCGGCTCGGCGAACTGCGGTGCCTCGGGGACCGGGTCTTCCGCGTCCGTCATGTACTGGTAACCCGCCCCGTCGAACACCCATGGCAGGAAAATCACCGCGAGCGCGATCAGGATCACCGCGCCGACCAGGCGATAACGCACAACCGGCTCGTCGCTCACGGTGACACCTCGCCCGTGCATACCGGCTCCACCGGGCGCGTCGCCGTGGCCGCCGCCTCGGCCAGGAACGCGGGCCCTTCGGTCGCGGCGGCAGCCACGGTGTGGAACGACCCGAACACCACCACGCGACCCGACGCCCCGGCCAGCTCCCGCGCCCGGTCCAGCCCCTGCGCCACGCTCGCCGCCGGGGCTTCGACCCGGTCGACACCGGCTGCGGCCAGTTCCGCGGCCATATCGGCCGCCGGCAGCGCGCGCGGAAGATCCAGGGACAGCGGCACCCAGTGGTCGACCACCTCGTCGAGGGCCGCCCACATCGCGGCGCGCTCCTTGTCGGCCATCACCGCCACGGCGGCGACCACCGGACCCGATACCGGTCGCGCCCGCAGCCAGCGGGCCAGTTCCGCGACCGCATGCCCGTTATGGGCTACGTCGAGCAACCATTCGGGCTCGGCCCCACCCGGGCGAACCCGCTGCAGCCGACCCGGCGCCTGGCTGCGCAACGCGGCTTCCACCACGGCGCCGTCAAGGCGATATTCCAGCCCGAGACCCGCCACCACGGCCATGGCCGTGGCCAGGTTCACGCGTGCCGCACCATCCACGCTCGCGACCGCCTCCGGCGCGAGTTCCAGCAGGGTCTCCTCGGCTTCGAAGCACCACTGCAGCGCATCCGCACGTCCCACGGCAGGCTGCAGGTCGTAGTCCTCGCCCACCCGACGTACCGGCACGTCGAGCAAGCGAGCCCTGGCCTGCACGCTGTCGGGCGGATCCGGGTCGCCCAGCATCAGCGGGCGAGCCTCGCGCAGGATCCCCGCCTTTTCGGCCCCGATCGCCTCGCGGGTGTCACCCAACCATTTCTGATGATCCAGATCCACCGCGGTAATGACGGCAATGTCGGCGTCCCAGATATTGGTCGCGTCCAGCCGCCCGCCCAGGCCCACCTCCAGCACCTGCACGTCCACCGCGGCCTCGCGAAAAAGCCAGCCGGCGGCGAGCGCGGCGAATTCGAAATAGGTCAGCGAGTCCTCGCCCCGCGCCCGATCCACCGCGTCAAAGGCCCGGCACAGCGCATCGTCCTCGGCTTCGACGCCGTTGATGCGAATGCGTTCGTTGTAGCGAACCAGATGGGGGGAGGTGAACAGACCGGTGCGCAGACCCATCGCCTGCAGCAGGCCCGCGGTTCGCGTGGCCACACTGCCCTTGCCGTTGGTCCCGGCCACCAGCACCGTACGCGGCGCATGCCGGCACAGCCCCAGGCGATCGGCGACCAGGGTCACCCGCTCCAGGGTCAGATCCATGGCGACCGGGTGCAGGGTCTCCTGCCAGCTCAGCCAGTCGTCGAGACGTTCGAAGCGCACGGCCTCAGTCGGCCGGCCGGCCGCGGCTTTCGTCCGCTCCCGCGGTGGCCGGCACGGCCGCGTCCACGGAACCGGAATGGGCTTCGCGGCTTCCGGGCTCGGGATCCTCGCCCGGGGCCGGCGCGTGCATCATCATGCCCAGAATGGACGCCATGCGGGTGCGCATCTCGCGACGGTCGACAATCATGTCGATGGCGCCATGATCCAGCAGGAATTCCGAGCGCTGAAAGCCCTCCGGCAGGGTCTCGCGCACCGTCTGCTCGATCACCCGCGGACCGGCAAAACCGATCAGCGCCTGGGGTTCCGCCGCGTTGACATCGCCCAGCATGGCCAGACTGGCCGAAACCCCGCCCATGGTGGGGTCGGTCATCACCGAGACGAACGGGATGCGCTCCTCGCGCAGGCGCGCCAGTACCGCGCTGGTCTTGGCCATCTGCAGCAGCGAGAACAGCGCCTCCTGCATGCGCGCTCCGCCCGAGGCGCTGAAGCAGACCAGCGGGATCTGTTTCTCCAGCGCCCGATCCGCACCGCGCACGAAGCGCTCGCCGACCGCCGAGCCCATGGAGCCGCCCATGAAGCGGAAATCGAAGGCCGAGGCCACCAGTGGCCGGCCCAGCAGCTGCCCTTCCATCACCACCAGGGCGTCGCGCTCACCGGTGGATTTCTGCGCGGCCGCGAGGCGGTCCTTGTATTTCTTGGAATCGCGGAACTTGAGGACATCCGAGGATTCGATGTTTTCCGCAATCTCCTCGCGTCCCTGTTCGTCGAGGAAGGTCTCCAGACGCCGCCGCGCGTGCATGCGCCGGTGATGCCCGCACTTGGGGCAGACATCCAGATTGCGCTCCACCTCGGGACGGTAGAGCGTGGCATCACAACCTTCGCAACGCACCCACAGACCTTCCGGGACCCCGCGCTTGTTCGCGTTGTCGGTGCGGATGCGCGAGGGCATCAACTTTTCGAACCAGCTCATGCCGACTCCGTCACGGACGCAAAACGCGCATTCTACACCGAGCCGGCGGCACTCGTGGAGCGTGCCGCATCCATCGCGCGACGCATCTCACCGAGTTTGTCCGCCGCCGCACGGATGAAGCCCGCCGAATCCCCCGGATGGGCCTCCGCCAGACTGACCAGCGCACTGCCAACCACCACCGCGTCGGCCACCCGCGCCACGGCCGCCGCAGATTCCGCATCGCGGATCCCGAAGCCTACGCCCAGGGGCAGATCGGTGTATTGGCGGATCGCGTCCAGACGCTCATTCAGCGCCGAGGGATCCAGACTCTGCGAACCGGTTACACCCTTGAGCGAGACGTAATACACAAACCCGCGCGCAGCGCGGGCCAGGTGACCGATACGCTCGCTGGAGGTCGTCGGTGCCACCAGGAAGATCGGGTCAATTCCCGCCCGATCGAGCAGGCCGGTCACCTCGTCGCATTCCTCCGGCGGCAGGTCCACCGTCAGCAGGCCGTCCAGGCCAGCGGCAGCCGCAGCCTCGGCGAATGCCTCGAAGCCCATGCGTTCCACCGGGTTGAGATACCCCATCAGCACCACCGGCGTATCCGCGTCGCGTTCCCGGAACTGACGCACCATCTCCAGCACGTCGCGCAGCCCGGTGCCATGCTGCAGGGCCCGCTCGTGCGCGCGCTGGATCACCGGCCCGTCGGCCATCGGGTCGGAAAACGGGACCCCGAGTTCGACCAGGTCCGCGCCGGCGTCGACCAGCGCATGCATCAGGTCGACCGTGGCGCCCGGTTCCGGGTCGCCGGCGGTGATGTAGGGCACCAGGGCCGCACGGTCGGCGGCACGGCATTGTTCGAAACGTTGCTGGATGCGGCTCACAGCGTGATCCCCTCGCGGTCGGCCACGGTGGCGAGGTCCTTGTCGCCACGGCCGGACAGGTTGACGATGATGCTCTGGTCCGGGCGCATGGTGGGCGCCAGCTCGAGGACGTGCGCGATCGCATGGCTGGTTTCCAGCGCCGGGATGATGCCCTCGGTGCGGGTCAGGCGATGGAAGCCGGCCAGAGCCTGATCGTCGGTCACCGACACGTAGCTCGCCCGGCCGATGTCCTTCAGCCACGCATGCTCCGGCCCAACGCCGGGGTAGTCCAGCCCGGCCGAGATGGAGTGCGTGCCGATGATCTGGCCGTTGTCGTCTTCCATCAGGTAGGTGCGGTTGCCGTGCAGCACGCCGGGGCGCCCGGCGCCCAGCGGCGCGGAATGGCGGCCAGTGTCCACGCCCTCGCCGCCGGCTTCCACGCCGACCATCTCCACGGACTCATCCGCCAGAAACGGATGGAACAGACCGATGGCGTTGGAACCGCCACCCACGCAGGCCACCAGGGTATCGGGGAGGCGACCGGTCGCTTCCACGTGCTGCTCGCGGGCCTCGCGTCCGATCACCGCCTGAAAGTCGCGGACCATGGCCGGATACGGGTGCGGACCGGCGACCGTGCCAATGATGTAGAACGTGTCGTCGACGTTGGTGACCCAGTCGCGCATCGCCTCGTTCAGGGCATCCTTCAGGGTGCGGGTCCCGGAGGTCACCGGCACCACCTCGGCGCCCAGCAGGCGCATGCGGTAGACGTTGGGGGCCTGACGGCGGGTATCTTCCTCGCCCATGTAGATCACGCACTCCAGCCCCAGCCGAGCCGCGACGGTGGCGGTGGCCACGCCGTGCTGCCCGGCCCCGGTCTCGGCGATGATGCGCTTCTTGCCGAGATGCCGCGCCAGCAGTGCCTGGCCAATGGTGTTGTTCACCTTGTGCGCGCCGGTGTGGTTGAGATCCTCGCGCTTGAGATAGATCTGCGCGCCGCCCAGCTCGCGCGACAGCCGCTCCGCGTGATAGAGCGGATTCGGCCGCCCCACGAACTGCCGCAGATCGCGATCCAGCTCGGCCAGAAATGCCGGGTCCTTCATGTAGCGTTCGTACACGTCCTGCAGTTCGTCCAGCGCCCCCATCAGGGTCTCCGACACGAACCGCCCGCCGTACACGCCGAAATGCCCGCGGGCATCCGGGAACGCCCCCCAGTCGATCGCTTCACTCATTCAGTGTCACCTCGTTGCGTCGCACCGCGCGCACGAAGGCGCGCATGCGTTCCGGTTCCTTGATCCCGGGTGCGGACTCCACCCCGGAGCTCACGTCGACCCCCCAGGGGCACGTTACGTTCAATGCCGCCTGTACCGACTCGGGATCCAGCCCGCCGGCCAGCAGCCACGGCCGTGGCAGGTCGGGCGGGATCCGCGACCAGTCGAAGCGGTGGCCGGTTCCGCCGGTACGCCCGCCACCGTGGCTGTCGAGCAGGAACCCGCGTGCCTGCGGGTGCGCGTCCATCGCCCGGCGCGGATCCGCATCGCCGGCCATCGCGACCGCCTTCAGATACGGCCGGCCGAACCGCGTACAGTCCGCCGCCTCCTCGTTCCCGTGGAACTGCAGGCAGTCCAGCGGCACGACGTCCAGGACCTCCTCCACCCGCCGGGGATCCGGATCCACGAACAGACCCACGGCGCTCACCAGCGGCGGCAGCGCCGCGGCAATCCCTGCGGCCTGCTCCGCGCCCACGCAACGCCGACTGGCCGGGTGAAACACCAGGCCCACGGCATCGGCCCCGGCCTCAGCCGCCGCGCGCGCCTGTTCCGGGGTCGTGACCCCGCAGATCTTGATCCGATAACGCATTCGCCAAGCCTACCAGAACGCGCCGGATTCCCGCGGATACCCTGCCCGGGATCACCCTTACACACTGGCCGGCACCGGTCCCAGAACCGGCGCCTCCTGGTCCGGCATCGCAAATTCCGGCGGGTATTCCACCTGCACGAAGTACAGCCCCCCGGCCGGCGCCGTGATCCCCGACTGGCGCCGATCCCGCGCCGCCAGCACCTCGCGGGGCCAGTCCAGCTCCGCTCGGCCGTCGCCCACCGCCAGCAGTACGCCCGCGATGTTACGCACCATATGATGCAGAAACGCATTGGCATGCACGTCCACCAGCACGTACTCACCGCGCCGCCGGACCGTCACTTCGTGCACGCGGCGCACCGGCGACTTCGCCTGACAGGCCGCCGCGCGCAGACTGGTGAAATCCTGCTCGCCGACAAAATGCCGCGCCGCCTCCTGCATCCGCGCGACATCCAGCGGCCGCCGCCACCAGGCCACGCGGCCCGCCTCCAGACCCGGCCGCACGGGTCGGTTCGCGATCACGTAGCGATACCGGCGGGAACGCGCCGCGAAACGGGCATGGAACGCCGGTGCGACCGGCTGCGCCCAGCGAATCGCAATCGAATCCGGCAGGTTGGTGTTGCCCCCCAGGATCCAGGCATGCGCCTCACGCCGGCTCGCGGTGTCGAAATGCACCACCTGAGCCGTGGCATGCACCCCCGCATCGGTTCTTCCGGCGCAGGTCAGTTCCAGCGGGTGATCCGCGACAAAGCCAAGCGCCTTCTCCAGTTTCTCCTGCACGCTGGGCCCGTCCTTCTGCCGCTGCCAGCCCAGCCACGGCGTACCGTCGTATTCGACCCCGGCCGCCCAGCGCTGCAAGCCCGCCTCCGGTTCCCTTGTCTCGCCCATCCGCTGCCCGTACTCCCCGTCTTTCCTCGGTGCCGGTTCATCCCGTCACCCAACCGCCCCACTGCAACCCCAGTGCGACCATTCCCACCAGCGCCATCCAGCCGGTCTCCACTCCGCGCCAGCGATCCTCGCGCACCGGCATCGGGGAGCCCGGAACGGACTGTTCCCGTTCGGCCGGATCCAGGGCCGGATCCAGGGCCGCGTCCAGCCGCTGCACCAGCCATTCACGCACCGCATCCACCCTCGCCCTGCGGTCCCCCGACAGCCGGCCCCGCCGAGCTTCGATTCCGGCCCGGTCGCGTTCGAACGCCTCCAGCGCCAGGAACAGCCGGCGCGCGAAAGAGTGTCCGGCCCCCAGCGCTGAACCCCGCCGACCGCCCAGCACGCTGCCCAGGGCCGGCACCAGTTCCGTGCGCGCGTACCGATCCGTCAGCCAGACCACGGCCAGCACCACCAGCATCAGCGCCACGATCCGCGTAGCTGCCTCCAGCAGCCCCGCCGCGGTGCCTCCATCCACGGGCCACAGCCCGAAGAACAGGGCCAGCGACAGGTAGAACCACTTCATGCGCCACCACATGCGCAGCGCACGCTCCCACGGGAACGCCCGCAGCCCCGGGGCCAGCAGCAGAGCCGGCACCGTCACGGAGACAGCCACCGGGGATGCCGTCAGCACGGCCCCCGACAAGAGCAGAACGGCCCCCAGGGCCCCCATCGCCGGTTGCATGACCACCTCCCCAACGCGAAAAGGGGCCCGCAGGCCCCTCTCGCCGGTACGGTCCGGACCGCGGGCGAACCCGTCGGCCGGCCACCCCGTCAGGCGTCTTTCAGCTGGTCCTGGATCGCCCGGGCCCGCTCTTTCTCTTCATCCGACCCGGAGGCCATGATCTCGTCGATCAGATCCTGCGCGCCTTCCTGATCACCCATGTCCGCATAGGCCTGGGCCAGGTTCAGCCGGGTCTCGTTATCATCTTCGCCTTCGGCCGCCGGAGCCGCGGGTTCCTCCGCCGCCGGTTCGTCTGCTTCGGAGGACGCAACCGGTGGCTCGTCGCCGCCGGCTTCGTCGCCCAGCAGTTCGTCCAGATCCATGGACGGCACATCGCCGCCGGCATCGCCGCCGGCAGGCTGACTGTCATCGGCGGAGGGCAGATCCGATTCCTCGATATCAAAGGACAGATTGTCGAGGTCGTCGAGATCCCCCGCCGCATCCCCGGCTTCCGAACCCTGACTGGCAGCGGCCAGCTCTTCGTCGAGCCCGGTATCGGCCTCGAAATCCATACCGGAATCGAGCTCACCGGCCGCCTTTTCCGGCGCCGCCAGCTCGTCCGCACCCGAGGCCTCCTGTTCCTCGGCAAAACCGGACAGGTCAAACTCCCCGGGTTCGTCGGCCGAATCGCTGGCTGCGGTATCCGCGGACGGCGTACCCGAGGCCGCAGAAGCGTCGCCCGATCCGGCTTCCAGGTCCGCGAGTTTCTCGCGGATCTCGCCGTCTTCCGGACCCAGGCGTTCGCGCAGGCTGGCGGCGGCCTGGCGCATCTCGGAGTCGCGCCCCTGAGCCGCGAAGGCTTCCACCAGCTTCAGGCGGTACTGGAGATTACCGGGCTCATCGTCGATGGCCGAGGACAGGGTATCGACGGCCTGATCGTTCATGCCGTAGGCGAGGCAGACATCCACTTCGGCCAGCACATCGTCGGCGCTCATGCCCGCGGTTTCCGACGCCCCGCTTTCACCAGCCGGGGTCGGCTCGCCCACCGCTTCTTCCGCCTGGCTCATCCCCCCATCGTCCCCGTCGCCCGGGCGCGCAGGCGTGGCCGGGGTCTCGTCCTGCGGTTCCGCACCGGTGCCACCGGCCGAGGCGGCAACGGCGCCTCCAGCAGCCACCCCCGTGGCACCCGCCACCGCGGCGCCCGAAACGGACGGCTCGGACGCCTCCTCGCGGGCCTCGTAACCGCTGCGCGGATCCGGGGTCGCCTTGACGCCGGAGTTGTCCACCCGGGCATTGCGGTCGCCACCCGGGCCACCCGGGCCGCCACCACGACCGCCGCGGGCAAATGCCAGCAGAACCAGCACCAGCAGCACCACCAGGGCGATGGCCATCATCATGAGCAGCGGATCGTTCATGATCCGCTGGTGCAGCGGAGCGTCACGTTCGGCCTCGGCCTCTTCCATGCGCGCCCGCAGTTCCGCCCGCTCGTCCTGCAGCTCCGCGAGCTGGGTTTCCAGCGTGGCCAGTTCCTCGCTGGCGATCTCGGCCACCTGTTCGCGATCCTGCAGGGATTCGCGCATCCGTGCGATTTCTTCCTGCATTTCGTCCATCTCGGCGCGCTGCGAGATCAGGGCCTCCTGGACGACTTCGGGCGATTCGGCGATCAGCGCCGCATCCTCACCTTCCGGCAGCACGTCGGTGACGATTTCGAGACGGTCATCCACTGCGTCCGCGTCGTCTTCGGCCGCAACGGCTTCGTCGTCTTCGCGTTCGGTTTCCTCTTCACGAGCTTCTTCAGGATCTTCCTCGGGCTCGTCCCTGGCCTCTTCCTCGACGGCTTCCTCGGCCACGTCCGGATCCGTCTCCTCGGTCACTTCTTCTTCGGTGACCTCGGGCTCGGGCTCCGGTTCGGGACGCGTACGCGCCTGCCAGGCTTCGGTCTGACGCTGGATTTCTTCACGCGCACCGGCGGCGTCGACCGCTTCCAGCGCCGCACGGTCCGGCGTGCGCAGTTCCGCGTCGGCACGCAGCGCATTGACGTTGCCATCGATAAAGGCATCGGGATTTTCCCGCAGGAATGCGAGCATGGCCTGCTCGTTGCTGACCCCGCTCAGCCCTGCCCGCTGCACGATCGCATACAGCGTGTCACCGGAGCGTACGCGATAGGTGTCCTGCGGGGCCCGGCGGTCGTCATCGGTCGCGGTGGTGCGTGCCGCCGCACGATCATCCGGAAGCGTTCCCGGAGGATCCAGCAGCAGGTTGAGTTCACGATAACTGCGCCCCCCGTCCCAGCGGGCTTCCAGAAGGATCCCGATGTAGGGCTCGCGCACGGGCTCGCGGGTGCGCAGGACGACCTCGCGATCCTGCCCTTCGCCACGCAGTTCAACCCGCAGGTCCCCCGGCACGCGGCCCCGGTCCAGTCCCGCCCGGCGGTACCGTTCTTCGGAGGCCTGACGCACCTGCAGCGATTCATCGGTCGCCGCCTCTCCGCGCAGCGCCACCCGGACATCCAGCGCCTGGTTCAACGTGGACCGGATCTGGGGATCGCCCAGCCCCACGGAGCTGGAAGAGGCCGGCGCGACCAGCAAAAGAATAATGAGCCCGAATAGTAACTTGCGCACGAACGTCCCCCTGTGTGTGCGTGGTTGCTGTCCGGGGCCGCCCGTGTCTCTGCCGACACGGGCTGTTGCCCGGCCCCTTGAACAATGAGGCTACCAGATCCCCGGCATATTGTGGGATTTAATCACAGGTAATCGCGGATCAAAACCTCGGCGATCTGGATCGTGTTCAAGGCTGCGCCCTTGCGCACATTATCGGAAACCACCCACATATCCAGTCCGCGGGGATGCGAAATGTCCTCGCGGATACGGCCGACGTACACCGCATCGGTGCCGCTGCTTTCGGTCACGGCGGTCGGGTACCCTCCGTCCTCGTGGCGATCCAGCACCTCGATGCCCGGTGCGGCCGCCAGCAATTCGCGCGCGCGTTCGGCCGAGATCTTCTCGCGGGTTTCGATGTGCAGCGCTTCGGAATGCCCGTAGAACACCGGGATGCGCACCGCCGTGGGGTTCATCTGGATGGACTCGTCGCCCATGATCTTGCGGGTCTCCCAGACCATCTTCATTTCTTCCTTGGTGTAGCCGTTATCCTGGAAGACATCGATATGCGGCAGCGCGTTGAACGCGATCTGCTTGGGGTAGACGCTGCATTCCACCGGGCGACCGTTCAGCAGGGCCGCAGTCTGGTGCGCCAGCTCCTCGATCGCGTCCTTGCCGGTACCGGAAACCGCCTGATAGGTGGCCACGTTCACGCGTTCCACGCCGACGGCGTCGTGCAGCGGCTTGAGCGCGACCAGCATCTGGATGGTGGAGCAGTTGGGATTGGCGATGATCCCGTGGCGCTCGTAGTCGCCCACCGCATCCGGATTGACCTCCGGGATCACCAGCGGGATCTCGGGGTCATAACGGAACTGCGAGGTGTTGTCGATCACCACGCATCCGGCCGCGGCCGCCTTCGGCGCGTATTCCTTCGACACCGACGCTCCCGGCGAGAACAGCCCGATATCCACCTGCGAAAAATCGAACTGCGCGAGGTCCTCCACAATCAGCTCGCGGTTCCCGTAGGAGACGGTGCTGCCGGCCGAGCGTTCGCTGGCAAGGGCATGCACCCGGTCCAGCGGCAGGTCGCGCTCGGCCAGGATGGAGAGCAGGGTCTCGCCGACGGCACCGGTGGCGCCGACGACGGCCACGTTGAACTTGCGATCACTCATGTCGGGGTCCTGTAACGTTAAAAAGGGTGTCAGGCGTCGTCCAGCGCAGCGACCAGGGCATCGCCCATACCCTGGGTCGACACCAGCTGCATGCCGTCGCCATGGATGTCCGGGGTCCGCAGGCCCTGATCGAGCACCCGCCCCACCGCGGCTTCCAGACGTTCGGCAAGGTCGTTGCGGTTGAGGCTGTGCCGCAGCATCATGGCAATCGACAGCACGGTCGCCATCGGATTGGCCTTGCCCTGCCCGGCAATGTCCGGCGCGGAGCCATGGATCGGTTCGTACAGGCCGACGCCCTCGCTGTTCAGCGAGGCCGAGGGCAGCATGCCGATGGACCCGGTCAGCATCGCCGCGGCATCCGAAAGAATGTCCCCGAACATGTTGCTGGTCACCATCACGTCGAACTGCTTGGGGTCGCGCACCAGCTGCATGGCCGCGTTGTCCACATACATGTGGGACAGCTCGACCTCGGGGAACTCCTTGCCCACGCGCTCCACCACCTCGCGCCACAGCTCCGAGACCTCCAGCACATTGGCCTTGTCCACCGAGCACAGGCGCTTGTTGCGCTTCATCGCGGCCTCGAATCCGACCCGCGCGATGCGCTCGATCTCGGATTCGGTGTAGCCGGCGGTGTTGTAACCGTAGCGCTGCCCGTCGCGCTGTTCGATGCCGCGCGGCTGGCTGAAGTAGATACCCCCGGTCAGTTCGCGCACGATCAGCAGATCCAGCCCGCTCACCACCTCGGGCTTGAGGGTGGAGGCCGAAGCCAGCTGCGGGTAGAGGATCGCCGGGCGCAGATTGGCGAACAGTTCGAGATCGGAACGGATCCCCAGCAGGCCGCGCTCGGGGCGCAGATCGCGTTCCAGGGATTCGTACTGCGGGCCGCCGACCGCGCCCAGCAGGATCGCATCGGCGCGGCGCGCCTGCTCCCGCGTCGCCTCGGGGTAGGGGTGCCCGGCCGCATCATGCGCCGCCCCGCCGATCAGGCCCTGTTCGATCTCCAGTTCGAGGCCGCCGATCTCGGCGACGCGTTCCAGCACCTTCAGCGCCTCGGCCACGATCTCGGGCCCGATCCCGTCACCGGGCAATACCAGAATTCGGTTCACAAACCTCTCCTAACCATCAGATCTATCGAATTTCTTTTCCACCTGCAGGAGGCCAGCCCTCTGGCCGATGGAGCCTGTCCTGGCGCCCGATCGGCCAGAGGGCTGGCCTCCTACGGGGGTAACCCCGTCCCGGCGCCCGGTCGGCCAGACCGTTATTCCACCATCCACGGGCGTTCCTGCCGCAGGCGTTCTTCATAGGCACGAATATCGTCCGCGAACTGCAGGGTCAGGGCAATGTCGTCCAGCCCGTGCAGCAGGCGGTGGCGGCGGTCCTCATCCAGCGTGAAGCGGAACACCGTAGCGTCCGGCGCGGTCACGGTCATCTCTTCCAGGTTGACCTCGACCTGCGCGCCCGGATTCGCTTCGACCTGCTCGAACAGGTTCTGCACCTCGTCCTCGGCCAGCACCACCGGCAGCAGCCCGTTCTTGCAGCTGTTGGAGAAAAAGATGTCGGCGAACGACGGCGCGATCACCGCGCGAAAGCCGAAGTCGGTCAGCGCCCACACCGCGTGCTCGCGCGAGGAACCGCAGCCGAAGTTCTTGCGCGCCAGCAGGATGGTCGCCTGGTCATACGGCGGCCGGTTGAGCACGAAGTCGGGGTTCGGCTGGCGCTGCGAGTGGTCCATGCCCGGCTCGCCCGGGTCCAGGTAGCGCCAGTCGTCGAACGCGTTGGGGCCGAAGCCGGTGCGCTTCACCGACTTCAGGTACTGCTTGGGGATGATCGCGTCGGTATCGACGTTGGAGCGGTCCAGCGGCGCGACGATCCCCTTGTGCACGGTAAAGGCCTGCATCGCTCAGCCCTCCAGCTCGGACGGTTCGATGAAATGCCCGGCGACGGCCGCCGCGGCCGCCAGCGCGGGGCTGACCAGATGCGTACGTCCGCCCTGCCCCTGGCGGCCCTCGAAGTTGCGGTTCGAGGTCGAGGCGCAGCGCTCGCCCGGCTCCAGGCGGTCGGCGTTCATCGCCAGGCACATGGAGCAGCCCGGCTCGCGCCACTCGAAGCCGGCATCCAGGAAGATGCGGTCCAGCCCCTCCTGCTCCGCCTGCTGTTTCACCAGCCCGGAGCCCGGCACCACCATCGCCAGCTTGATGTTATCGGCCTTCTTGCGGCCCTTCACCACCTCGGCGGCAGCACGCAGGTCCTCGATGCGCGAATTGGTGCAGGAGCCGATGAACACCTTGTCCGGGCGGATCTCGGTCATCGGCGTATTCGGCTGCAGATCCATGTATTCCAGCGCGCGCTGCATGCCCTCGGCACGTACCGGGTCGGACTCGGCTGCGGGGTCCGGCACGCGGCCGTCGATCGGCGCGACCATCTCCGGCGAGGTGCCCCAGCTGACCTGCGGGGCGATCCCGGCGGCATCCAGCTCCACCACCGCGTCGAACTCGGCATCCGGGTCGGAAACCAGCGTACGCCAGTACTCGGCCGCGCGTTCGAACATCTCGCCGGTGGGCGCCTGCGGCTTGCCACGCACGTATTCGATGGTCTTCTCGTCCACCGCCACCATGCCCGCGCGGGCCCCGGCCTCGATGGACATGTTGCAGATACTCATGCGCCCCTCGAGCGACAGGCTGCGGATCGCCGACCCGGCAAACTCGATCGCATAGCCGGTGCCGCCCGCGGTGCCGATACGGCCAATGATCGCCAGCACGATATCCTTGGCGGTCACGCCCGGGCGCAGCTCGCCCTCCACGCGGATCTGCATCGCCTTCGTCTTTTTCTGCCACAGGCATTGCGTGGCCAGCACATGCTCCACCTCGGAGGTGCCGATGCCGAAGGCCAGCGCGCCCAGCGCGCCATGCGTGGAGGTATGCGAGTCGCCGCAGACCACGGTCATCCCCGGCAGGGTCGCGCCCTGTTCCGGGCCGATCACGTGCACGATGCCCTGGCGCACGTCGGCCATCGGAAAGAACTTCAGCCCGAAGCCGGACACGTTGCTCTCCAGCGTCTCCACCTGGGTGCGCGAGACCGGATCCTCGATCCCGGCATCGCGGTTGGTGGTGGGCACGTTGTGGTCCGGCACCGCCAGCACGGAATCGCCGCGCCACGGCTTGCGCCCGGCCAGGCGCAGACCCTCGAAGGCCTGCGGACTGGTCACCTCGTGCACCAGATGGCGATCAATGTAGAGCAGCGTGGAGCCATCCGGCTCCTCGCGTACCACATGCGCCTCCCACAACTTGTCGTACAGGGTCTTGCCTGCCATTCCTCACTCCCGCGGCCGCGCCGCGATATTCCGAGCCATATCTTCGCTGAACGGCCGTAAAAGCCCCCTGTGGGAGGCCAGCCCTCTGGCCGATTCGACGTTGGGGCAAATCGGCCAGAGGGCTGGCCTCCTACGGGCGGGCCTACCGATCACATCGTCACTCTGCGGCTGCCGCGATATTCTTTCAAATCCGATTTCTTATCCGTATCATTCCATGCGGTTATCCATCGGCGGCAGACGAGCCGGATTCCGCCATCGAATCGGCCATTATCGCACGCAACCCCCGGAGAGACAGGCATGCGCCCGGAACAACTGAGTGTCGAATCCCTGCAGGCCTTCGTCGCGGTGGTCGACACGGGTGCGTTCTCCGCCGCAGCCGAACGTCTGCACCTGACGCAACCAGCGATCAGCAAGCGCATTCAGGCCCTGGAGGCCACCCTGGAACGCCCGCTGTTCGAGCGCCAGGGACGGCGCGTGCGCCCGACCGAGGTGGCCGAACGCCTGCTGCCCGAGGCGCGCGAGATCCTCGCCCGGCTGCGTGCGATCGAACAGCAGATCGCCGATCTGGACACCGTGGTACGCGGTCGCATCCGCCTGGCCACTTCCCATCACATCGCGCTGCACCGCCTGCCCGACCCGCTGGCCGCGCTGGGCGGGCACTACCCGGACCTCGAACTCGAGCTGGCATTCATGGACTCCGAAGCGGGTATCCAGGCCGTGCTGCACGGCGACGCCGACCTGGCCCTCGCCACGCTGCCCGAGTCGCTGCCCGACGGAATCGAGGCCCGGACCGTGTGGACCGACGAACTGGTGCCCATGATCGCCCGCGCGCAGGCCATCCGTACGCCCGGCGACATCCTCGCGCGCCTGCGGGACTGGCCGGCCATCCTTCCCCCGGTGGATTCCACCACCCGTCGGCGGATTGAACAGGCCCTGGCCACGGCGGAGCTGCGCCCGGCCGCCGCCCAGGAGAGTCCCTATCTGGAGGTCATCCGCATGATGATCGCCGCCGGCCTCGGCATCGGCTTTCTCCCGCGCGACATGGCCACCGAGGAGCTCGCGGTGCTCGACTGGCCCGGGCCGCCCGTCCTGCGTTCACTGGGCTGGGTGCGTCATGCCGCGCGCTACCATTCGCGGGCCCTGCAGGCGGTGATCGAGAAACTGGAGGGTTCCGGCCCGCCCGCCTGACACGGCTCAGTTGGCCATGGGTCTGGCGGCGTCTCCGGCAGCCGCGCGCACGCAGTTGCGTCCGGCGGACTTGGCTTCGTACATGCCCAGATCCGCCCGACCGAGGGCCGCATCGATCGACTCCTCCGGCATCCAGGCGGCGACCCCCACGCTCGCGGTCATGCGCACCACCGCGCTCCCGCTCTGTACGCAAAGGGCCTGAACCTCCGAGCGCAGGCCCTGGGCGCGCTTTTCCGCCTGCTCCAGGGACATCCCCGGCAGCAGCACGCCGAACTCCTCACCGCCGAGCCGCGCCAGGGTCTCCCCGGGCTTCAGGGTATCTCTGAGCACGCGCGCCACGCTGCGCAGGACCTCGTCGCCCACTGCATGACCGTGACGATCGTTCACGCCCTTGAAGTGGTCCAGATCCAGCAGCACGACCGTCAGCGGCTCCTCCTCCAGAAGCGCGCGATGGCGGGCCGCCTCGGCGGCATCGAAGAATCCGCGCCGGTTGGCCACTCCGGTCAGCGGATCCGTGGTGGACATGCGCACCAGCCGGTCAAGCGCCGCAAACTGCCAGTGCCGCAGCACGTCCTCGCGATGGGCGATGGCCAGAAGGACCAGCAGCACGAAGGAGACGAACAGTCCCGCCAGATGGGCCTCGCTCCCCTGCACATCGTCGGTCTTGCCCAGCGCAACCGCCCACGTCGCCAGCAGCAGAACTCCGGTCAGGCCCCAGCGCCAGCGCCCGGTGTTAGGCAACAGCAGCACGAACACCATCCCGACAAAGGCGAACTGGCTGGTATCCAGGACCGGACTGGAGTGCTCCAGTCCGTGGACGAAAGTCAGGGCCAGCGTCAGCAACGCTACCCCGAGCCCCGTCAGCGGCGCGATGGTCAGCAGGCCCTCCGGCCAGCGCCATACGCTCAGAGCCGCCCCGAGCAGCATCGCCGCGAATACCCCCCGCAACACGAACGCCACTTCCAGCCACCCGCCTTCCAGCTGCGCCAGATCCAGCGGCACCAGCGCCGCCAGCATCGCCAGGATCAGTGCGAGCACCACCAGAAACGTCACTCGCATCCCGCGGGATCGCTCGCTGCGGAACCGCGCCTCCAGCGCATCGTCGGCGAACGCCGCAGTCCAGGGTGACGGTCGCGGCAGCGGAACCGGAAGGTGGCCGTGCGTCATGTAGCCTCGATGATCGGCCACCCGCTTCCCCTTCGAATGGATATTGACAGCGCAGGATCCCACAACAGGTGTGAGCGCACCAGAGCCATACCGTGCTCGGCACGGGCGTTCGTTCAGGCGTGCAGGGCCTCGCGCGGCAGCGCCGAGGAAATCATCCAGGCGGCAAAGACAAACAGCGTGGAGGCCACAAGCGCCCCCTCCAGCCCCCAGAGCATGAAGATGGCACCGGAGGCGACGGTCCCGACCAGACGCCCCCCGGCATTGGCCATGTAGTAAAAGCCGACCTTCATCGCAACGCGGTCGGCCTCGGCGTAGTCGAGGATCAGGAAGGAGTGCACGGCGGAGTTGATGGCGAACACGACGCCGAACAGGCCCAGCCCGACCATCAGCACCCACGCCGGGTCCAGGCCGGCCTCCAGGCCGATCACGATGGCGAGCGGCAGCAGCATCAGAACGAACGCCCACAGGCGCGCGGTCAGCCCGGTCGGATGCACCCCGCCCCTGCCCAGCAGGCGCGGCACCGAGGCCTGCACGATGCCGTAGCCGATCACCCACAGCGCCAGAAACGCCCCCACCTGCATGTGGTTCCAGTCCAGGGTCGCGCTCAGGAACACCGGCAGCGCGACCACGAACCAGACATCGCGCGCGCCAAACAGGAAAAAGCGCGCGGCCGACAGCACGTTGATCGTGCTGGAGTTGGAGAACATCCGGGTGAACTTCGGCTTGCCGCCGACCTTGCCAAGGCCACGCGGCAGCCCGACCACCGAGAACAGCATCACCAAGGCGAGCATCCCGGCCAGGACCACCAGCGCCAGCTGGAATCCGATCGAGTACAGCAGCGCCCCACCGACGAAGAAACCGACCCCCTTCAGCGCGTTCTTGGAGCCGGTGAGCACCGCGACCCAGCGAAACAGACGCCCTTCGCCGTCGCCGGCGACCAGCTTCACGCCGGATTTCGCGCTCATCTTGTTCAGGTCCTTGGCGATCCCCGACAGGGCCTGCGCGAACATCACGTACGCCACCCCCAGCCAGGCCTCGGGCACCGTGAGCATCAACAGGGCCGCTACCTGCAACAGCGTCCCGCCGATCATCGTGATGTTCACCCCCAGCCGCGCGGCCAGCCAGCCACCGGTCAGGTTGGTGACCACCCCGAACAGCTCGTAGAACAGGAACAGGAAGGCGATCTCCAGCGGGCTGTAGCCCAGCTGGTGGAAGAACAGCACGACCAGCATGCGGATCGCGCCGTCGGTGATGGTGAACGCCCAGTAGTTCGCGGTGATGCGCGCGTAGGCGCCCACGCCGAGTACCGGCGAAGCGTCAGAATCGGGACCAGGGAAACACTGATTCATGTACACGCTCGCGCTCGAGTCGCTTTTGCGTGCGAACAAGGCGCGGCGACCGCCATGCAGTCATTCTGCACAAGGCAGCCGCAACGCCGTGCGCGCGCCAAAGCGGCCGAGCCCCTTCGGGGTTGGCACCCCGGGTTCCCCGATCCTGCGTTGCGGCCCTTGCCGGTAGAACCACTACCGGCTGCGCACCGCGCCTTGTCCGGGAAACCCGGGGTGCCAACGCGAGCGTGTACATGGATCAGTGTTTCCCTGGGGGCCGCCTTGCTCATCGCGGCGGGGAGTGTAGAGAAAAAGCATGAACGCCGCATTACGCCACGGCGGGGCAACGCGCACCCCGCCGTGGCCGTCGACTCATGCTCAGAAATCGCCGGTGCGGCCGGCTTCGACGATGCTGTAGATGGTGTCTCTCACCTCGCGGGCAACTTCTTCCAGATCCTCGGGCAGATCCGTGGCATGCATCATCATGTCCATGTTGGTGGTCACGATCCAGCCCTGGCCCTCGTCGTCCTCCACCACCGCGATGCGACACGGCAGGAAACTGGCAAAGATGATGTCGTGCTGCACCATTTGATTCGCGATCAGGGCATCACAGAACGCCAGTATGCGCATGTAGTTGCCCTCGCCGCCCATGGCCGTCACCTGCTCGGAAAGCGGCAGGTTCGCCACTTCCTGAAAGTTGCGCAGATTGGCCCGCAGCTGCATTGACTCCACCGCCTCCTCGACGCTCACCCCGTCCTCGATCCGGAACACCTCGGCGCTGTGCCGTACCATCTGCTGAAGCGTTTCGCGATCGAGTTCCGGTTCCGGCGCCGCATCCGGCGCCGAAGCCATCAGGCTCGGAGTCCAGCCCAGCAGCAGCAAAAACAGAATCCACCGTTTCATGTTCCACCTCCCGCCGTTGCGCGGCCCCCGGCCGCTTTATCGAAGGTAGACCACTCACCGGAACACGGGCGCCAGACCACCAAAAAACCCCGTGCCGCTCGTGCGACACGGGGTTTGCCATGAAGCCCCTGCGACCGCGGCACCACGATCGCTCGGGCCGTCTGCGGCGGGGGGGGGGGGGGTCAGGCGCTGGCCGCGGCCATAACCGCATCCGGAATGCGCGGGGCCTCGTGACCCAGGCGCCGGCCGGCGGCGTTCAGGACCGCCTGCAGGGTCGCGGCCGTGGTGTCCTCCCCCAGGGCCACGCCCACCGAGCGCTCGCCGTCCACCGAGACATCCACCGCGGCCATCGCGCGCGCCTCGGTCCCGGCCTCCACCGCGTGCTCGTCGAAGTGGCTGACGCGCACCTCCACGCCGCGGCTGGCGTGCAGCGCCTCGGCCAGCGCCTCCACCGCGCCGTGGCCGGCCCCGTTCAGGCGGGTCTCCTGTCCGGGCGGGCCCACGGTGGCATCCAGGCGCACCACCGGGCCTTCCTTCTCCATTTCGTAGCGCACCAGATCCCAGCCCGGCACCGGCGCCAGGTAGTGCTTCTCGAACAGCTCGTGGATGCGCTGCGAGGTCACTTCCTCGCCGGAGGCCTCGGCGTCCTGCTGCACGATGCGGGCAAACTCCACCGCCAGCCAGCGCGGCAGCTCGATGCCGTAGTCGCGCTCCAGCACGTGGGTCACCCCGCCCTTGCCGGACTGCGAGTTGATGCGCACCACTTCCTCGTAACGCCGGCCCAGGTCGCCCGGGTCGATCGGCAGGTAGGGCACGTTCCAGTGGCCACCATGCTCGCGGTAATGCGCCAGACCCTTGCGGATCGCGTCCTGATGGCTGCCGGAGAACGCGGTGTAGACCAGCTCGCCCGCCCACGGATGGCGCGGATGGATCGGCATGTCGGTGCATTCCTTGTACACCTCCATCAACCGCTCCATGTCGGACAGGTCGATGGTCGGGTCGATGCCCTGCGAATACAGGTTCATGCCGACGGTGACCAGGTCCATGTTGCCGGTGCGCTCGCCATTGCCGAACAGTGTGCCCTCCAGGCGGTCCGCCCCGGCCAGCAGGCCCAGCTCGGCCGCGGCCACGCCGGTGCCGCGGTCATTGTGCGTATGCAGCGACACGCAGATATGTTCGCGGTGCTGCACGTGGTCGCAGAACCACTCCACCTGGTCGGCGAACACGTTGGGCGTGGCCGACTCCACCGTGGCCGGCAGGTTGATGACCACCTTCTGGCCCCGATCCGGGCGCCAGATCGCGGTCACCGCGTCGACCACCTCGACCGCGTAGTCCAGCTCGGTGGTGGAGAAGCTCTCCGGCGAGTACTGGAAGATCCAGTCGGTCTGCGGGTACTTCGCGGCGTAGTCGCGCACCCAGCGCGCGCCGTTCTCGGCGATGCCACGGATGCCGTCGCGGTCCATGCGGAAGACCTGCTCGCGCTGCGCCGGGTTGGTGGAGTTGTACACATGGACCACCGCGCGCGGCGCGCCCTCCAGGGCCTCGAAGGTCCGCGCGATCAGATCCTCGCGCGCCTGGGTCAGCACCTGTACGTACACGCCCTCGGGGATGCGCTGCTCGTCCACCAGTCGGCGGGTGAAGTCGAAGTCGATCTGCGAAGCGGCCGGGAAGCCGATCTCGATCTCCTTGAGCCCGATGTCCACGAGCACCTCGAAGAAGCGCATCTTCTGCTCCACGCTCATCGGGTGCACCAGCGCCTGGTTGCCATCGCGCAGGTCCACCGCGCAGAAACGCGGGGCCGCGGTCGTGCGCTGCGCCGGCCAGCGCCGGTCCGCCTTGTCGATCGGCGGGAAGGGGGCGTACTTGGTGTGATCGAAACTCATGACGATCGGTCTCCTGAATCCGGATACTTACGGCTTTCTTCTTGGGACAACAGAATAACGCAGAGTTCGCCGCAGGGAATTGCGAATTACCCCCATGCCGCTTTCTTTTCGCCACGAGATTGCGCCGGATGGCCCGTGCGCGCAAGATTCGGCTCATGGAAAACGAACTGCACCGCCTCGATCGCTACGACCGCCACATCCTCGAGATCCTGCAGGAGGACGCCGGCATCTCCAACCAGGCGCTGGCCGAGCGCGTGGGGCTCAGTCCGTCACCCTGCCTGCGTCGGGTACGCGCGCTGGAGAATGCGGGGATCATCCTGCAGCGTGTCGCGCTGCTGGATCGTCGGCGCCTGGGCCTGGAGCTGACCGCGCTGATCCATATCGGCATGGATCGGCACACCCCGGAACGTTTCGCCCATTTCGAGGAGACGGTGGCCACCTACCCCGAGGTCCAGCGCTGCTACCTGATCACCGGCCAGGCAGCCGACTACATGCTGCAGGTGGTGGTCCCGGACATGGATGCCTATCAGGAATTCCTGCTGCGGCGCATCACAAGGCTGGAGGGGGTGGACAGCGTGCACTCCAGCTTCGTGCTGCGCCGGGTGCTGGACCGCACCGCGCTCCCGCTGGACTATTCCCCGGGATGATCCGGGCGGCGCTCAGACCTCCGGGGTCTCGCCACTGACCGGCGCGGCCGGGGCCGCCGAGCCGTCGGCGACAAAACGATGCCCCTGGCGCAGGCAGTAGCGCAGCCACTTGTACAGGAAGCGGTTGTGCCGCCAGCGACAGCCCAGGCCCGGCTGACCCGCGAGGGTATCGATCATGCGGTCTTCCCCGGTACTGCGGCAGTAGCGCCCCAGCACCTCGGCCTGGCGGGCGTCGTGGAACATGCGCACCCGCACGTCCGGCTGCTCGCGCACCCGGTCGCCTTCGCCGAAGCGGTAGGTCAGGCGCAGCGTGGTGGTGTAACGGGTGCGCTCCAGCACCTCCAGATGAAGATCGAGGGCCCCGTCCACGCGCGATACGGCCCGTCCGCCCACGGCGGCGGGATCGGGACACAGGCGGCGCAACTGCAGATAGTTGTCCTCGTAGAGCTCCATCAACGCGGCGAAGGTGACGGGCCGCGGCTGGAGGTACGCGGGGGTACGGCTGTCCAGCAACATGGCGGCGGAGTCTAACAGCCCTGCGCCGCCACCGTCCGGCATCCCGGCGCTCAGAGCGGACACCCCCGTACGTTTCTGCTACCGTCGGGATAAAGTCAGGGGAGTCACGCAGCACATGGACATCAGCGTCGTCACCACCCATCCGTTCGAAGACCAGAAGCCAGGCACGTCGGGTCTGCGCAAGCGCGTCAGCCGCTTCCGCCAGCCGCATTACCTGGAGAACTTCGTCCAGGCCGTATTCGACAGCCAGCCCGCGCTGGAAGGGGCCGAACTGGTGCTGGGCGGGGACGGCCGTTTCCACAACCGCGAGGCGATCCAGACCATCCTGCGCATGGCCGCCGCCAACGGCGTCGGCCGGGTGGTGGTCGGGCGCGGCGGGCTGCTGTCCACGCCGGCCGCCAGCCACCTCATCCGCAGCCGCGGTGCCACCGGGGCCCTGATCCTGTCCGCCTCGCATAACCCCGGGGGACCGGAAGGCGACTTCGGCATCAAGTTCAACACCGCAGCGGGCGGACCGGCTCCGCCCGCGGTCACCGACGCCATCCACGCCCGCAGCCAGGCCATCACCCATTACCGCATCCTCAAGGAAGCGGTGCACGCGGATCTGGACCACCTGCATGCGACCGCCCTGAACGGCATGGACGTGGAAGTGGTCGACCCGGTCGCCGCTTACGCCGACCTGATGGATCAGCTGTTCGATTTCCACGCGATCCGTGAACTGCTGGCCGGCGACTTCCGCCTGCGCTTCGACGCCATGCACGCGGTGACCGGCCCGTATGCCGAGGCCCTGCTGGTGGACCGTCTGGGGGCTGCGCCGGAGAGCATCCTGCGCGCGGAACCACTGGGCGATTTCGGCGGCGGACACCCGGATCCCAACCTGACCCATGCGCGGCTGCTGCGCGAAGCCATGTTCGGCCGCGACGCCCCGGACTTCGGTGCCGCCTCCGACGGCGACGGGGACCGCAACCTGATCCTCGGGCGGCATTTTTTCGTCACGCCGTCCGACAGCCTCGCGGTGATGGCGGCCAACGCCCACCACATTCCGGCCTTCGCCGATGGTCTGCGCGGCGTCGCCCGCAGCATGCCCACCAGTCAGGCGGTGGACACCGTCGCCGAGGCCCTCGGCATCCCCTGCTACGAGACCCCCACCGGCTGGAAGTTCTTCGGCAACCTGCTGGACGACGGGCGGATCCGCCTGTGCGGCGAGGAGAGCTTCGGCACCAGCTCCGACCACGTGCGCGAGAAGGACGGCCTGTGGGCGGTCCTGTTCTGGCTTAACCTGCTCGCCGTGCGCCGGCAGTCGGTGGAGACCATCGTGCGCGAGCACTGGGAGCGTTTCGGCCGGCACTACTACACCCGGCACGATTACGAGGGGATCCGCAGTGAACACGCCGAGGCGGTGATGGATCGCGTGCGCGACCGGCTGGCCACCCTGCCGGGACAGTCGCTCGCCGGACAGACGGTCCGGGCCGCCGACGATTTCGCCTACACCGACCCGGTGGACGGATCAGTGGCCGAAGGTCAGGGCCTGCGGGTGATGTTCGAGAGCGGTGCGCGCATCGTCTTCCGGCTGTCGGGCACCGGCACCGAGGGAGCAACGCTGCGCCTGTACATCGAACAGCACGAAACCGCCCCGGAGCGGCTCGACCTGGATCCTCAGGAAGTGCTGCGGCCGCTGATCGACGCCGCCGGCGAACTGGGCGATATCCCCGGGCTGACCGGCCGCCGGAGCCCCGACGTCATCACCTGACCCTTCAGGGCCTGATCCGTCCGGGCCGGAAGGGTCAGGGGGCGAGCTGCAGGGTCATCGCCCCCTCGTCCACTTCCACCGACTCGATCCCCGCCTGCAGGCCCCGGAAGGGTTCCAGGGCCAGCAGGTCTTCGTCCTTCAGCCCGCCCAGCCAGGCATCCGGGAGCGGGATTCCGGCCACACTGACCCCGACCAGGCGCGCGCGCACGCCCTCGTCCTCGGTGGTCTCGAAGTGCACCCCGGAATTGACGTTCAGGGTGCGTCCGCCCAGCAGCGGGACCTCGGCGGGGACATCCACCCGTACCCGGGTGCTGACCTGCCCCGGGGTCAGGCGCACCGACACGCGATTGGCCAGATCCGGATCGCGCGCGATCAGCGCGTTGAGTTCGCGTTCGGAAAACGCGATCCGGCGCGCGGCGTCGTCTTCCTCGTAGAGTTCGGGGATCAGCGGCTCGGCGTCCGGGTCGTCCAGTTCCACGATCGCCCCGCCGCGTTCGGCGTCCGGACGCGGCACGGCCGGTTCCCGCGTGCGCTCCAGGGCCTGCAGCTTGTCGTCCAGTGCCTGCTGCTCCTCGACATCCAGTTCCACGGACTTCGGCTCGCCCGACTGCAGCTGCACCCAGCCCCAGAATCCGGCCCAGATGATCGCCAGGCCGAGCAGGATCAGCAGGTAGCGCGGCGGGCGCCCGGTAGAACCGGCCACACCCTTGCCGGTGGAATCGCGTTGGGCCATGTCAGGGGTCTCGGTGTAGGTCCGCCGGCATCGTCGCCGCCGGGTCGCGGCGCGTCAAATGAAATCGAACAGCGACAGCCGGCTGGTCTCGCTGTAGGTCTGCTGCGCCGCCTGCAGCGCGACCTGCTGCTGGTTGAAGCGACTGATGGCCTCGGCATAGTCGAGGTCGCGGATATCGGAGGCCGCGGTTTCCAGATCCAGCAGGCGGTCCTCGTTGAGCTCGGTCTGGTCGTCCATGGTCTTCAGCCGTGAGCCCACGTCGGCCCGGGTCTCGTTGAAGTTTTCCAGCGAGGCATCCAGGTCAGCCAGGGCGGTGTTGGTGGCGGTCGCCAGGCTGGCCCGGTTCTCCCGCGTACCGGTGCCGTCCTCCAGTGCGCCGATGATGTCATCCAGGGTGGAGAAGATGTCCTTGTTGCCCGCCGGACGCGAGAGCACCTCGTCACCGGCCTGAGGATCCCCGCTGAGGGTCACCGACCGCCCGGCAAAATCGATGGATTCCCCGGACACAAACGGCTGCCCGTCCAGTGGCTCTCCGTCGGGTCCGTCGACGGTGTTTCCATCCGCATCCCGCACGCTGTAGGCCATCTCGCCATCGGCATTCTCCGCGAACTCGATGGTGTACTCCTCGCGGTCCAGCTCGCGAACGTCGTACACCTCGGCCTTGTCGATCACCAGCGAGCTGTCATTCTCGCGGTTGGCCACCTCGGCGGTGGCGCGGCCGTCATTCTCCGCGACGTTCATGAACACGTCCGCACCGGTGTCGCCGACCGGCACCGAGCGGGTCGGCGAGATCTCGACCTCACGCACGCTGCCGGTGCCCTGAGCACCCTCGTAGCGGACCGTGCCCTCGCCGTCCTGCTTGAACGGCTGCTCCAGCGAATTGGTCCCGGCAAAGATGTACTCGCCGTTGGGATCGCGGGTATTGGCGATCTCGAACAGCTCGTCGCGCAGCTGGCGCAGCTCGTTCGCCTGGTAGCGCCGGGTCTCGTCGGTCTGGCTGTCATTGTTGCCGGCCACCACCAGTTCGCGCGCCCGCTGCAGGGCATCGGTGCCCGACTGCAGCAGCGACTCCTGCTGTTTCAGGCGCGGCTGCGCGTTGTCGATGTTGCGCTGGTACTGCTCGGTGGCGCTGATGATGCGTTCGAACTGGTTGGTCTGGGTCGCGCCGCTGGGGTCATCGGAGGGCCTGAGGATCCGCTCACCGGAGCCCAGCTGCAGCGACGTCCGGTTCATCTCGGACTGGTTGCGCTGGATCTGGTCGATCCCGGTCTGGAAGATCTGGGTGGTCGATATGCGCATCGTTTCATCCCCGGATGCCGCGGCATCCCGTCAACTTCTGTACACCGTCGTTCGGATGCGGGCCCATCAGCCGCGCACCGCGCCCAGCAGACTGTCGAACAGGCTGTTGCCGATCTGGATCACCTGCGCCGAGGCCTGGTAGGCCTGCTGATAGCGCAGCAGGTCCGCCGCCTCTTCGTCCAGGTTCACGCCGGATACCGACTCGCGCTGCTCACGCGCCTGGTCCAGCTGGGCGCTGGCCGATTCCTCGGCCACCTGCGCCTGGCGGGTCTGCGTGCCAACGCTGGCGATCAGGCTGTTGTAGGCGTCGCCGAAATTGCGGCGTCCTTCAACCTGATCCGCCTCGGCGAGCTCGTTCATCGCCTTCATGTTGCGGTTGTCGCCTTCACGATTCTCGTTGGTGAAGACCTGGAAGCTGTCGTCTTCCTCAGGGGTGCCGCGGATCTCCATTTCCCAGCCGTCACCGGTGAGGCGATAGACCCCGTCGTCCACCTCCTCGGTCTCCAGCTCCTCGCCGTCCGAGCGCACGAACTCGTCCCCGTCGAAGGTGATCTCCAGCCCGTCGATACTGCCGTCAAACGCCTCACCATCGGGGTCCGGGTCCGTCGCGGCGATCTCGCTCACCTGCGCCGAGCCGACGTTTTCCGCGCCCTCCTCGGCCCGCAGGGCCGCCGCAGCCGCCAGTTCGTCGCCATCCTCCATCAGCACATCCATCTGCCCGACGCCGGTACGCGTGGGCTGGATCAGCCATTCCCCGGTGATGTCTTGATCTTCCAGCTCCGACAGATCCACCGCCAGCCCATCGATCCGCAGGACCTCATCCTCGATCTCGAAGTCGTCCAGAACCCGGTTGTCCGAGGCGCGCCGAACTTCGTATTCCCCTTCGTCATCACGCAGCAGGCGATAGTCGTCGGTGGTCAGGGCCGAGGCGTCCTCGATGCTCACCTCGGGATTGGCACCGGGCTTCGGATCCCCCGCACCCCACACCTGTGGCTCACCCAGCGAGAAGATCGGCCCGCCCTGCTCACCGTTGAGGTCCAGACCCAGCTGGTTCTGATGGTTGAAGCTTTCACCCAGGGAATGCGCGATCTGGCCGAGGGTGTTCTGCGCCTCGTCGATCAGGCCGCCGCGCGTCTCCAGCAGGGCCCCCAGCTCGCCGCCCTGGATGAACCGCGAGATACTGGCGGTGCCGTCACCGCTGGGCACGCCGATATCCAGCTGGTCGGGGTCTCCCGACAGGGCCTCGGCGCGCAGCTCGCGCGCATCCCCGCCGAGCACCAGCGACTGGCCATTGCCGACGAACACGTTCAGCGCGCCGTCATCTTGTTCCACGGTACGCACGTCCACCTTTTCGGCCAGTTCGTTGACCAGGCGGTCACGCTGGTCGAGCAGGTCGTTGGGGGAGGCCTGGGTGGACCCGGAGACGATTGCGCGGTTCACGTCGGCCAGTGACTCGGCGAGGTCGTTGACCTCCTGCACCCCGGTCTCGATCTGGCCATTGACGATCTCGCGCTGCTCCTGCAGGCGGCTGTCAATGGAACCCAGGCGTTCCACCAGCGATTCGGCCTCGGTGCGGAACACCTCGCGCGCGGAACTGGAGGTCGGATCGCTGCTGACGTCCTGCGCCGCGTCAAAATAGCTGTCCAGCACCGGCTGCAGGCCCGAGGACTCGTCCGCGAGCAGGTCATCGATGCGATTGGCGATCTGCACCCGGGTCTCGGCGCCGGCGGCGGTGGTGGTCGCGTCGGTGAGCTGGCGGTTCACGAACTCGTCGGAGATGCGCCGGACGTTGTCGACCTGCACCCCCTGGCCCTGGAAGTTACCCCCCAGGAACTGCGGCGGGCGGTTGGCCAGCGAGGTATCCTGGCGCGAATACCCCTCGGTGGAGGCATTGGCGATGTTGTTGCTGGTGGTGCCGATGGCCCGTTGATAGGCCAGCAGGCCCGACGTCCCGATATTGAGGGAGCTCATGACGCCATCCTCCGTGACCCGCGGGGTTCATTGATCAGTCTGTCACCGTTACGCATGTTCTACCCCTCGGCCGGGTTATCGGCGGGTCCCGCCGAAACTTGAGCATGGACGGGTTCGCGCACCTGCGCGACCCGCTCGCGCAGGTCCAGGATCTTGTCCGCGTATTCCGGGTCGGTCGCATACCCCGCCGCCTGCAGTTCGCGCACGTAGGTGGCGTCGTCGCCGGCCTGCAGCGCCTTTTCGTAACGCGGGTTACTGCGGATGAAATCAACGTAATCGGCGAACGACCGTTCCGGACCGTCGTAGGCACGGAAGCGGGCCTGCTCGCGCTGGGCCACGCCGTCGCGGAATTCCAGCGTTCCCACCGACACCGCATCCCCGTCCCAGGAGCGGTCGGCCTTGATGCCGAACAGGTTGAAGCTGGGGTCACCGTCCCCCCGACTCGGCATGTGCTGGCCCCAACCGGTCTCCAGCGCACTCTGCGCCAGCAGTACCGATGGATCGACGCCCAGCTCCTCCGCGGCCTCCTCCGCCAGCGGCCCCAGACGGTTCACGAATTCCTCCGGGCTGCGCGGTGGCCAGTCGCCGGCGGCAATCGGCCGTGCCACGGGCTCCGGACGGCCGGCCTCGGAAGCCTGCGGGACCGCGGCCGGCGCCTCGGCCGGCGTCTCGGTCCGTGTTCCGGCGGGGGCCTCGGCGGGATCGACCTGCGTGCCGGCATCGTCATCAATGCCGCGGCGCGGCGGCAGCGAATCGTTGCGCCGCGGTGCCTCCAGGTTGTCCAGGCGCTCGGGGTCGTGCAGCACCTCGGGATCGGTGGGCGCGTTCTGTTCGAGCTCGCGCATGATCACCTCGCGCAGCCCCAGACCCTCGCCTTCGCTGGCCGAACGCGCGACCTCCTGATCGAACATCTCCTGGTACATCTCGGTCTGTTCGTTCTCGAACATCCCGTCGCCCAGCGAGGCCTCGCGCATCTGCTTGAGCATCTGGCCGACCAGCATGGCCTCGAACTCGCGCGCGACCGACTCCATGCCCTCGCGACTGCCACCCTGCGCGGCCCGCGTGAGATCGTGCAGGCCCGAGGGATCGGAGGCCATCGCCTGACTGGCCTGCATCCGGCCCTGATCGCTCGGTCCGATCATCAGATCACCACCAGCTCCGCCCGCAGCGAGCCCGCCTCGCGCAGGGCCTGCAGAATGGCCACCAGGTCGCTGGGTGCCGCGCCCACGTTGTTCACCGCACGCACGATCTCGTCCAGCGAGGTTCCCGCGTCGAACAGGAACATCGGGTTGTTCTCCTCCTCAATCGCGATGTCGGTCTCCGGCTGGATCGCGGTCTCGCCCGGGGCCAGCGGCAGCGGCTGCACCACCTCCGGTGACTCGGTAATCGTCACGGTCAGACTACCGTGCGACACCGCGGCCGGCGACACCTGCACGCTGGACCCGATCACAACGGTGCCGGTACGCGAATTGACGATCACCCGTGCGGGGGCCTCACCGCGTTCCACCGGCAGGTTTTCCAGTTCGGCAACGAAACTGACCCGCTGGCTGGGATCGGTCGGTGCACGCACCGTGACCGACGAGCCGTCCTCGGCCCGGGCGGTGCCGGCGCCGAAGGTCTCGTTGACCGCCTCGGTCAGGCGCGTGGCCGTGGTGAAGTCCGGGCGATTGAGGTTGAGGGTCACGGTGTCCCCCTCGGCGAACGCAGTGGGCACCTCGCGTTCCACCGTGGCCCCGTTTGGGATTCGCCCGACACTGGGCACGTTGACCGTAATGCTGGACCCGTCGCCGCCCTCAGCATCAAAACCGCCGACGATCAGGTTGCCCTGGGCGATGCCGTAGGTCTCGCCATCGGCCCCCTTCAGCGGGGTCATCAGCAGGGTACCGCCGCGCAGGGAGTCGGCGTTGCCCATGGACGACACGGTGACGTCGATGTCCTGCCCGGGCCGGGCGAACGGCGGCAGGTCGGCGGTGACCATCACCGCCGCGGTGTTCTGCAGCTGGGGGTTGGCATCCTCATCCGGGCTCAGACCGAGCTGGGTGAGCATATTGTTGAGGCTCTGCACGGTAAACGGCGTCTGCGTGGTCTGGTCACCGGTGCCGTCCAGTCCCACCACCAGGCCGTACCCGATCAGCTGGTTCTCGCGCACCCCGGACACACTGGCCAGATCCTTGACCCGTTCCACGATGCCGGAGCCACCCTGCTGGGCCCCGGCCTGTTGCTGGGCCTGCTGCTGAATCGCGGTCTGCGCGGAGACACCCTGGCCCCCGAGGGTGACCAGCAGCCCGGCGGAGAGGGCCGCCACCGCGACTTGCCGAAGCCTCCTGCGCATCGCCTGTCGGATTCCTGCCTGCATGCGTCACCTCGTCCTTATGCTAGAAAGGCCAGATCGGGCTGTTGAAGAACCGGGTGATCCACCCGGGGGTGTTGCTGTCGGCGATGAAGCCGGTCCCGCCGTAGGAGATGCGGGCGTCCGCGAGCTGGCCGGAGAGCACTGTGTTGTCGGCGCTCACGTCCTGCGGCCGCACGATGCCGCGCAGCCGCACGTATTCCTCGCCCTGGTTGATGCCCAGCCATTTCTCGCCCTGCACCACCAGGTTGCCGTTGGACAGCACCTCGGCCACGGTGACGGTGATCTCGCCCTCGAGCTGATTGCTCTGGCTGGAGTCGCCCCCGCCATCGAATTCCCGCGAGCTGTTGTTGCTGGCGCCGAACAGGGGACGCCCGGAGCGTGTGGCCTCGCCGCCGAACGCCTCCAGATTGCCGAGGTCGAGGTCGGAGTCCTTGGAGGTGCTGGTCGAGGAGGATTTCTGCGCATCCGTACTTTCGGCCAGGATCACGGTGAGCACGTCTCCCACCCGGCTGGCAGTGGTGTCGGTGAACAGTCCCTGGGACTGCGACGCCTGGAAGATACTGCCGTTGTTCTCGGCCTGCGAGACCGGCTCGGGCGGTTCCACCGCCTGATACTCGGGCGCATCGCCCGGGCGCTCGTCGTGCGGCATGCTGGCGCAGCCGCCCAGCAGCAGGAAGACCAGCGGGACCGCCATGCGGCGGAAGGCGACGGGAATCATGGCGTTCATGGCGTCACCCGATGGTCTGGTTGATGAACTGCAGCGCCTGGTCGGCACTGGAGATGGCCTTGGAGTTCACCTCGTAGGCCCGCTGGGTCTCGATCATGTTCACCAGCTCCTCGGCGATATTCACGTTGGAGGTCTCCAGCGACCCCTGGATCACCGTGCCCACGCCGTTGAGCCCGGGATTGGCCTGCTGCGCCACGCCGGAAGCCGCGGTCTCCTTGAAGATGTTCTCGCCCACCGCCTCCAGGCCCGCGGGGTTCACGAAGTCCGCCAGCTGGATCTGCCCCAGGTCCACCGGTTCGGCCTGCCCCGTAATGCGCGCGGTCACGGTGCCATCCTTGCCGATGTCGATCGACTCGGCATCATCCGGGACAAACAGGCCCGGCTGCAGCGGATAGCCGTTGGACATCACCACCTGGCCGTCGGAATTGACCTGGAAGCTGCCGTCGCGGGTGTAACCGACGTCACCGTTGGGCATCAGCACCTGGAAGAAGCCGTCGCCCTCGATGGCGACGTCCAGAGAGTTCTCGGTCTGCTGCAGGTTGCCCTGTTCGAACATCTTCTCGGTGCTGACCGTGCGCACGCCGGTGCCGATCTGCAGGCCCGAGGGCAGCTGCTGATCCTGGGTGGCCTGGGCGCCGGGCTGGCGCACGGTCTGGTAAATCAGGTCCTCGAACACCGCCCGGTCCTTCTTGAAGCCGGTCGTGTTCGAGTTGGCCAGGTTGTTGGACACGGTCGACATGCGCGTGTCCTGCGCGTCTAGACCGGTCTTGGCAATCCACAGTGCCTGGTTCATGGCGTTTCTCCTGTCAGTCGGGGTGTCTCCGGGATACCCCGGATCAGCCCATGCCGAGCAGCCGGTTGCTGCTCTGTTCCAGCGTGTTGGCGGTGTCCATCATCTTGACCTGCGTCTCATAGGTCCGGGACAGCTCGATCATGCGGGTCAGCGCCTCCACGGTGTTCACGTTGCTGCTCTCCAGCGCGCCGGAGGTCAGCGTCACGTCGGCGTCCGCCGGCGCCTCGCCGCCGTCCGCCATGCGGAAGAGGCCGTCATCCCCGCGCTCGAGGTCCTCCACGTCCGGGTTGACCAGGCGGATGCGCTCGACTGCCGCCAGCGCATCGGCCGGCGCCCCCTGCGGGCGCACGCTGATGGTCCCGTCGGTGCCGATCTCGACCTTCTCCGATGGCGGGATCGCGATCGGGCCGCCGTCCCCCATCACCTGCATGCCGTCGGCGGTGCGCAAAAGACCGAAGCCGTCCACCTGCAGATTGCCGGCGCGGGTGTAGCCCTCCTGACCGTCCGGACCCTGCACCGCGATGAAGCCATCGCCGTTGATCGCCACGTCGAGGTCGCGCCCGGTACTGCGCAGCGTGCCCTTGGAGAAGTCCGCCGCCTCGGTCCCCACCTGCACGTAGTCGCGGGTGTCGTACACCGGTCCGCGAACCGGGACGGTATCCGCCGTTGCCAGCGCCTGACGGAAGCCATCGGTATTGGCATTCGCCAGGTTGTGGTTGTTGACGGACTGGGCGTGCTCGGTCTCCCGGGCCCCGGACATCGCGATGTAGAGAAAACGGTCCATGGTTTGACCTCCCGCAGGATCCTCCGGTTACCGCCCTAGCGGATATTGATGATCGTCTGGGTCACGGTGTCGGCCGTGGAGATGGTCTGGGAGTTGGCCTGGAAGTTGCGTTGGGCCGTGATCAGGTTCACCAGCTCCTGCGCAATATCCACATTGGAGGCCTCCAGGGCCCCGGCCTGGATCTGCCCGGTGCCGCCCGAACCCGGCGCGTTCAGGGTGGGCCCGCCGGAGGCGAAGGTCTCGGCCCAGTTGTTGTTGCCCAGCTGTTCCAGACCCTGCGGGTTATCGAAATTGGCCAGCGTCACCTGGCCCAGCACGTCCGACTGCCCGTTGCTGTAGCGCGCAAACACCACGCCCTCGTTGTCGATATCGATATCGGTCAGCGTGCCCGGGGCAAACCCGTCCTGGTTGAGGTCGCTGACCCCGAAATCGGAGCCGTACTGGGTCGTTCCGGCGAAATCGATGGTGATCTCGTGGTCATCCTCGAAGTTGCCGCCGGGAGTGAAGGTAAAGGTCGCGTCGTCGTCATCCATCGCGTCGAAATCCAGCTCGCCGTTGCCATCGAACGCCAGCTGCTTGGGATCACCCTCGTTGACGACCTCTCCGTTGACGGAGACATAGGCCTCCCACTCGTTGTCATCGGTCTTGGTGAAATAGACCTCCGCGTCCTGGGATTCCCCCTGGCCGTTGTACACCGTCAGCGACGTGGAGAAGTTGTAGCTGTCGGGGACGGCCACGCCGTCATCGGTCTGGAATCCACCGTCGATCACGGGGGAATCCGACTGCAGATTCAGCCGGGCCTCGATATCGGAGGTCACCTGAGGTGCACCCTCGCCGGTCTGCAGCTGCAGGTCGCCCGGAGCACCTCCCAGATCTGCCGGGTCAGTATCACCGTCCTCGACAATGTATCCCTGCAGGTTCTGGCCCTGACTGTTCACCAGGAAGCCATCGCGGTCGACCTGAAACTCGCCGGCGCGCGAATAGACCGTATTGCCGTCATCATTGAGCTGGAAAAAGCCCTCGCCGTCGATGGCCAGGTCCAGACCGTTCTCGGTGAACTCGGTCTGCCCCTGGCTAAACTGCTGGGTCACCGCCAGCAGGCGCGAACCGGCACCGGTGGCCGTCTGCGAGGTCCCGCCGAAGGACTGCGCATAGACGTCCCCGAATTCCGCACGCGATTTCTTGAACCCGGTGGTCCCCGAGTTGGAGATGTTGTCGCCGGTCACGTCCAGGTCGGCCTGGGCCGAGTTCAGTCCGCTCAATCCGATGTTGAAGGGCATGTTCCGTTCCTCCGGTTGTTTTTGGGTCGAACGTCAGCCGGAGATCCGGCGTACGTCGGAAAAGTCGATCTCGCCCACACCCTGCACATTCAGTGCCAGGCCGTTTTTCTCGCCGCCCATGGAGACGCTGTCCACGCGCTGGTTGAGAAAGGTCTCCAGCGATTCGGTGCTCTCCCCGCTGCGCGCGGTCGCCCGTACCTCGTAGACCCCGGCCGGCGCGCGCTGTCCGTTGTCGGTCAGGCCATCCCACTGGAAGTCCTGCAGCCCGGCGCCCATCGCGCCGAGATTCATGCTGCGCACGCGTTCACCAGCTCCGTTCATGATCTCGACCTCCACCGACTCGGCCGAGGCCCCCAGCTCGAACGCGCCGCTCATGCCGCCCTCGGGATCCAGCTGGCCGAACTCCACCGGCACCAGCACGTCCTTGCCAACGAGATTGGCGCCCTGCACCGCCTGGTTCTGGCCCATCGACTGGGCGAAGCCCTCGAACGACTCGTTCAGCTCCTGGATTCCGGTGACGCTGGAGAATTGCGCCATCTGCGCGATGAAGTCCCCGTTTTCCATCGGCTCGAACGGGTCCTGGTTCTGCAGCTGGGTCGTCATCAGCTTGAGGAAGTCCTCCTGTCCCAGTTCTTCGCTCGGCCCCTCCGCCTCCTGGCGGTCGCGCTGGGCCTGGCGGTCGGTGCGAATGCCCGCCCCTTCAAGCATGTCGGGAGTCAGTCCGGTCATCTGCGTTCTCCTAGCCCTGTCCGCCCATCTGCAGCGTGCGCTGCATCAGCTGGCGGGTGGTGTCCATGACTTCGACGTTGGCTTCGTAATTGCGCGAGGCCGACATCATGTTGGCCATCTCCTCCACCACGCTGACTGCGGGCCGGAAGATGTAGCCTTCTTCGTTCGCCTTCGGATGGTTCGGCTCGTAGTGCATGTGCGGCTCGGCATCCGATTCCTCGATGCCCGCCACCTGCACTGGTGTCGCCGTCCCGTCGCGGTTGGCCTGGTCCATCACCGCCTGAAACAGGACATGCTTTCCGCGATAGGCCTCCTCGGCACTGCCAGCCGCCGTATTGGCGTTGGCCAGATTCGAGGACACCGTATTCAGCCGCGCCGACTGCGCCGTCAGCGCCGAGGCCGAGGTATTGAAAAGGTTGAACAGATCACTCACGGCGGTGGCCTCCCGTCAGGTTCAGCGATTGCCCCGGAAGGCATCGCGAATGCCGGAAACCCGGCGGTTAAGAAATTCGAGACTGCTCTGGTACTTGACCGAGTTCTCGGCGAACGCCGCCCGCTCCATCTGCGGATCCACGGTGTTGCCGTCCAGAGATGGCTGTGAAGGAATGCGGTATTTGAGCTCGGCCCCGGTGCCCGCGGCGGCCGTCCCTGGATCCTGATGACCTGCCCGGGTCTGGCTCATCGCCAGCTGCCCGCCACCGCCCCCGTCGGCCGCCTCCAGCTGGCTGCGAAAATCCAGATCGCGCGCCTTGTAGCCGGGGGTGTCGGCATTGGCGATATTCGAGCTCAGAACCTCCATGCGCTGCGAACGCAGGTTCACCGACTCCGGCAGAATCCCGAGTGCCTTGTCCAGCGATATGCTCATCCCGTTCCGTCCGGCCCGCACATGGCGGGCATCCGTTGCCTGACCACGACGATGCAATCGCCGTGCCATTGGCTGCCGGCAAAAGGGAAAAGGATTGGGAGGGATGCCGGCGCGCGGCCGGCCGCGCGGCGAATCGCCGCGCTGGGAAACGAGCACCGGGCCCGTTGCAGGCCCGGCGTGGAGGGGTTCAGCCCTTCAGCCGCAGGACCGAGCCGTACTCGGTGCGCACGGTTTCGTAGGCCTTGCTGTAGGGCCCGACCGTCTCGGAAGCGCCAAGAAACAGATAGCCACCGGGGTTGAGCTGCTTCGCTATACCGTCAAGGACCTGACGCTTGGTCTCGGCCGAGAAATAGATCAGGACGTTGCGGCAGAACACGATGTCAAACTTGCCCAGCGCCGCGTAGCTGTCGACCAGGTTGAGTTTCTGAAACCGGCAGCGGCGCTGCACTTCGGGGATGATCTTGTGCCCCTCGGGCACGGTCTGGAAAAACCGGGACCGCCGCGACTCGCTGAGCCCGCGCACGATGCTCAGACCGTCATAGACTCCCTTGCGGGCATCTTCCAGCACGCCCTCGGACAGGTCCGTCCCGAGAATGCTGACGGGCACCACCCGGCGCGGGCGCGACGCCTCCCATTCCGAGACCACCATCGAGATGCTGTAGGGCTCCTGGCCACTGGAACACCCGGCCGACCAGACCTTGATCGACGACCGAGTGGACGCCAGCTCCGGGAGGATCACGTGGCGCAGGATCTCGAACGGAAAACCGTCGCGAAACCAGGAGGTTTCGTTGGTGGTCATCGCGTCGATGACGCGCGTGCGCAGCTTCGGGCTGGGGGCCTTGCGCAGCGCGTGCAGCAGCTCCGGCACGTCCTTGTAGCCGAATTCATCCAGCAGGCGGGACAGCCGGCTGGACACCAGGTACTGGCGGCTGTCCCCCAGCACCAGGCCACAGCACTCGGAGAGAAAGCGCGCGAATTCTTCGTAGTCACGGGAATCGATCACGCACACATCTCCGCCTTGACGCGTGCCGGGCCCGTCCGCCGTCCGCTGGTTGTTCGGTTCGATGATTCCATGCCGCCACAGTATAGGGCTTCGAGGCGGCCTTGCGGGAGTCCGCAGCCTGCAAAGGGGCGGCAAGCGCCGGCCACCCGCCCCGGCCGGGCCGGCAACCCCTCGCCCCCGGCAACCACCGACATCTCAGGCGGTCTTGTTGATCTGTTCCAGGACCGCACTGGCCAGTTCGTCCGGGTTGAACTTGGAGAGGAACGCATCCGCACCGGCCCGACGCACCATGTCGGTATTGAATTCGCCGCTGAGCGAGGAATGCAGCAGCACCCGCAGCGGTCGCAGCCGCTCGTTCTCGCGGATCTTTGCCGTCAGGGTGTAACCGTCCATGCGCGGCATTTCGATATCCGAGATCACCAGCTCGACCGTGTCGTGGATCGGGCCCTCTGCGGCTTTCTCCTCCAGGTAATCCAGGGCTTCACGCCCGTCCTTGCACAGCACGTAGGGCCACTCGAGCCCCTGGATGGCGCTTTCGATCTGGCGGCGGGCCACCACCGAATCGTCGGCGATGACGATTTCCCGACGCTCGGGTGTCTGCTCGGCCACCGCGGAACGCACGCTTTCCGACACCTCGGTGGGCAGCGGATTGACCAGCGACAGCACGCGCTCCACGTCGATGATCTCCACCAGCTTGTTGTCGAGTTCGGTGACCGCCACCAGAAACGACTCGCGCCCGGTGCCGCGCGGGGGCGACTTCACCTGGTCCCAGTTGACGTTCACGATCCGATCCACCGCCGATACCATGAAGCCCTGCACCGAGCGGTTGAACTCCGTGATCACAACCTTCTGCTGCCCGTCCGCCCCGGCCCGGGTCGACTGCATGCCCATCGCCCGCGCCAGATCGATGATCGGCACGGTCTTGTCCCGCAGGGTCGTGACACCCCGCACCACCCCGGCGGAGCCGGGAATCTGGCGCAACTGCGGCAGCGGAATCACCTCGCGCACCTTGAACACGTTGATCCCGAAGGTCTGCGTGCCGCCCAGATAGAACAGCAGAAGCTCCATCCGGTTCTGCCCGACCATCTGCGTGCGCTGGTTCACGTCGTCAATAAACTGACTCACGGTTCTCGCCCCCTGGGTTGTTCTCCCTGCTAACGGCCGCGCCGGCGGGAGCTTGAACCACGCATCGGGCGTGCAGGACAGGCCCGGATACCATGGCACGGAATCTGCATGCATCCCGCTACGAAGACACAGGGTCAACGGTGACCGGACATGCACCTTCTCAAGTTACAGGCTTTGCTCCCGTACCGCAGCCCGGGCCGCAGCGGGGGTGCGCTTCTCCTGATGCTCGCGCTCCTCGCCCCGGGCGCGCAAGCGGAGATCGAGCCGGTGCAGAACATCCGTGACAGCGCGGAACGGTTCCTGCACCAGCAGCTGGGGGAGCACAACGGTGACGATGTGGAGGTGCAACTCGGTCATGTCGACGAGCGCCTGCGCCTCAAGCGCTGCGACGAGCCCCTGGAGGCCTCGCTGCCGCCCGGCGGACGCCCGAGAGGCAATACCGCGGTCAACATCCGCTGCCCCGGGCCGGTGACCTGGTCGGTGTACGTTCCGGCCGCCGTGGAACGCCACGCCGAGGTGGTGGTGGCCCGACGCAACCTGTCGCGCCAGCAGACCCTGGGACCGGGCGATCTGCGCATGGAACGCATCGAGACGTCGCGCCAGGCCACCCATTATTTCGAGGACGCATCCGAGGTCGTCGGTCTGCAGACCCGCCGCGCGATCCGCCAGGGCCAGGTCATCGGCCAGCAGCACGTCAACGAACGCCAGGTGATCCAGCGCGGCCAGCGCGTTACCATCCTCGCCAGCAGCGGCAGTGTCACTATCCGCATGCAGGGCGAAGCCCTGGAGGACGCCACGGCCGGCGACTGGATCCGCGTGCGCAACACGTCCTCGGGACGCGAGATCGAGGGCGAGGTCCAGCCATCGGGCACGGTCCGCGTCGCCCTGTAGTAAAATGTGACGGAAATCCCGCAACTGACCCTACAGTTTCGGGCATTCCGGCCGATACACGCGGTAGACCAGTAAAACGACAGGACAAAGTCATGGATATCAAAGGCCCCAACATCAACGGCCTGCGCCCCGACAGCCAGAACGGCGGAGTCCGCGGCCGTGACGACGACGCCCGCACCGGCGGCAACGGGGTGGATCGCGCCGGCAATGGCGATGCCGCCAATGGCGACGCCGTCACCCTGACCGGTGCCGCCCAGGCCATGAACGGCAGCGGCGAAGCCAGCGAGGCCGCACCGTTCAACGAGGCGAAGGTGGCCGAGATCCGCGAGGCGATCGCTCAGGGGAACTACCCGATCGACAACGAAGAACTGGCCGATCGCATGATGGAAATCGAAGGCCTGCTGCGGTGATCCGGTGGTGACCGACGAAACCGGAATTCGTCCTTCCCTGGAGGAATCCATCCGTCTCGGACAACGGCTGGAGGATATCCTGCTGGAGGAAACCCGGGCCATTGAGTCACGCGAACCGGATCGGCTGCAGGCCGCGGTCCAGCGCAAGCAGGAACTGCTGCAGGCACTGGAAACCGAAACCCGCAAACAGCAGCAATGGATCGAAGCCCGCGGTGCCGAGTTCACCCCGGAAGGGGTAGCACGGCTGTTCGCGCGTCTGGAGGGAGGGGAGCACCTCAACGACCGCTGGCAGGCGCTGCGGGCGACGATCGAACGCTGCAACGAACTCAACCAGGGCAACGCCCGGCTGATCGAACGCAACCAGCGCCGGGTGCAGATGTCCATGCAGATCCTGCGTGGCGAAGACAACGGACCGGCCACGACCTACGACCCCTACGGCAAGGCCCGTCACCGCCGTACCACCGGCCAGACCATCACCCGCGCCTAGCCCGAACGGGACCGAACAGGCGTGAACTCCGTCACAGGGTGTATGATGCGCGAACCCACTTCGGACGCGACGTGCCCTCATGGATGACAACGATTATACCGTCGACACCCCGGAACGCATCGGCCAGATCCTGCGCGACCTGGACCATGGCCTGACCCTGGTCAGTATCCGCCTGGAAGAAAGCGGCCCGCTGCACACCTCGGCGCTGATCCGTCTGGATGCCGACGCGCGGCGTCTCTACCTCGACCAGCTGCAACCTCCCTCCCTGCACCAGCGGATCCGACCCGGCCAGCCCCTGCGCGTATTCGCGACCCTGCGCGGGGTGGCCGTGCGGTTTACAACCGAGGTCCGCCAGATCGTGAGCGAATCGCCGGGGGATCTCTACGAATGTCCGTATCCCGCCGAACTGCAATACCTGCAGCGTCGGGAAACCTTCCGCGTTCATATCCCCCTGAGCAATCGCCCGACCCTGCAGATCCAGGGCGAGATGCACGAAGAACCGATCGAGGGATCGGTGGTGGACCTTTCGGCCGAAGGGATGTGCGTGGAACTGCCGAATGAAGTGCTGCAGGACATCCCCTATGGAAGCCGACTGGAGTTCACCAATTTGATGCTCCCGGACGTGCAGGAAAGGGTCTCCGGCGCGGCCAGGCTGGCCAACTCGCGCCCTTCCACTCGCAAAGGCCACTCGTATGCCGGCTGCGCGATCATCGAGATGTCGGCCCGCCTGGAACGTGCCATCAACGTCGCCCTGCTGTTCTATCAGCGTGAGGAACGCCGCCGCGCGATGAACTGACTGACCCCGGCTTGCGTGCCCACAAAAAAGGCCCGCACGAGCATCACTTGCCGTGCGGGCCTTTTGCGTTCTGGCGGAGAGTGAGTCCGCCGATATATAGTCCAACGGGGTCTTATAAGGTCCTATACTGCACTGTTTTTCAGTGACTTACTGTGTTATAGTGTCCAACAGAGGCTGTCCCAATCCATTCTAAATGGGGGACCAGATGGGGGACCACTATCAGCACAGGAAGAACAAATGGCTCTGAACAAGTTGAGCGCGCGCCAGGTCAAGACCGCGACAACCGGCAAGCACGAGGACGGTGGTGGGCTGCGCCTTGTCGCCTCCGCCAGCGGCTCGAAGAAATGGGTATTGCGGCTCATGGTCAACGGGAAGCGGCGAGAAATGGGCCTGGGCGCATATCCCGACGTTTCCTTGGCGTCCGCCCGCGAAAATGCATCTGCCTACCGCACCCTCGCCCGCAATGGTGTCGACCCGATCGCTACCCGCTCTGCTTGCACCAAGGAGATCCCCACGTTCGAATCATGCGCAGCAAGCTTCATCCGCGCTCACCGAAGCGGATGGAAGAACCCGAAACACCAACGACAGTGGGTCAGGACGCTCAAGCAGTACGCGCGCTCGAAGATCGGGAAGAAGCGCGTTGACACCATAACTACTGAAGACATTCTCGAAATCCTGACCCCGATCTGGACGACCAAGACTGAAACGGCCAAACGCGTTCAGGGCAGGATCGAAAACGTCCTGGATTACGCAGCCGCACACAATCACCGCGAGGAACCCAATCCCGCGCGTTGGCGCGGACACCTCGACAAACTGCTACCCAAGCCATCGAGGGTGAAAAAACAGAAGCACCACCCGGCAATGCCGTACCACGAGGTCCCGAGCTTCATCCACACTCTTGAAGCACAGGAGGCAATGGCTGCCTCCGCCCTACGGTTTCTGATACTTACCGCCGTCCGTACCAAAGAGGTGTTGCAGGCCCAGTGGGAAGAAATCAACAAGCAAGACCGCGTGTGGACCATACCAGCATCCCGCATGAAAGCTCGCAAAGAGCACCGAGTGCCTCTGTCGAGTGCTGCTTTGGAGCTTCTCGAGGCCCTGCCAGTCATCGAGAGTAATCCGTATGTATTTCCTGGCACGCGACCCGGTCGTCCGATGTCCAACATGGCACTGCTGCAGGCAATGAGGAGGCAGGGTTTCGGGGTGCACGGTGAGCAGGGCAACTACGTACCTCACGGCTTCCGATCCAGCTTCCGCGATTGGTCGGGGGAAATCTCCAACTTCCCCCGCGATGTCGCCGAGATGGCGCTCGCGCACGTCATCGAAAACAAGGTGGAGGCCGCCTACCGTCGAGGCGACCTGTTCGAAAAACGGCGAAGGATGATGCAGGAATGGTCTGATTACCTGACTACTGGTGGCTAAGATCGCCCCCTCCCTGGAACCATTCCGATTTGGACCACGAAAAAACCCCGGCGCTAGCCGGGGCTGAAGGGGAATGGATCAAGCTATTCCGCCTAACATCCGGAATATCATGTCCGCATACTGCTGTTGCTCTTCCGGGGAATATCTCCCCGCTGGTAGCCAGATCTCGGATGAAATCCACTGGTCGTCATCATCATCCAGGTGCAAAACGATCTGAATCTGGATGCCGACCTGCCTCCAGTCGTCACTAGGAATGCGTCGATCATAGACACTGATCCCATGAGCCTTGAGCTGTGACGCGAACGCATCGGCCCTCCCGCTACTCAGCAACTGAGCACGAGCCAATCGCTCGACTAGTTTCCCGCGGCGGTTGGAAGTGCCAGGCAGTGACGATGATTCATTTGGACGCAAGCTTCTCATGAGTACTCCTCGGTTTGGGGTTCATCCCCCTATTGAGGCCTCAGTGACAGCAGTCCTGACGAAACGAAAAAACCCGGGCAATGATGCCCGGGTTCGAATATGAACCTCCTCTTGGTCCGATAGTGAATTAAGCGGGTGCCAGCCCGCCAAGCGTCGTGGTTTACCTGCAGGTGCCAGCCTGCAAAACCGTTCAGTTGAATGCCTCTTGCTATACCAATCGACGGGAAGTACCCATCGCTTCCGCTGGTTCCTTTCGAGTGCCATCCTGGCTCCAGAGTCGCTTCGGTTATATCGCGACATCCGTCTGACTCTACTCAGAACCGCTCCCCTCCTTGCCTCTCATCGGTGCCACCCGAGTCGAAGAGGCTTAGGAGTTCCCGCGTTAGCTAGCCACTACTACACGAGCAATCGCCACTGTGCTCCGTCATCCAGATAACTGGTGCTATGCACCTCACCTCGCCTTTCGGTCGTGGTTTTCGGGGGGCCGAGATTCCAAAGCGCCTCCCCTACTCCCGGATCACTTCAACGCACATAACCAGGGCCCTCAGCCCATGGCTACTGCTCGCTCTGCATAGCACCGTCCTGCGGTGCATTTACACGTTTGAGCTATACATCGACCTTCCCGGCTTGCGCCAGGAAGTGCCGCCGGCCCGAGTTTTCACCTGGTCGGCTCAATACCGTTTCCAATATCGCTGAAGCCATCGTGTGCAGCACGCGTTCGACTCTCTCGAGCCGCCCACGGGGCGGACTGATTACCGCCTTTCGTCGACTAGCAGGGTCTTCTCCTGTCACCAGGAGCCCCGTTTCCGCGTCGCCCAAACTCACCCTGGGATTGGGTCGAACAGCGCATTTCATCGCTGAGCGCCCATCGCATCGCAGCGAGCCCAATTACGGGCACTGCGCTACAGCAGAACAAGCAATCCAGGTGGCGCCTGGATGCTTGTTGGTACAGCAAGCGGGGTGGCAGCCCCGAACTTCATGGGGCTGGCACACCCGGCATTCACTCTCCCTATGCGGCGTTACGTGACAGCTATCGGAATCTCTAGACCTTCAGACACACCGTCCTGCGCGTAATCAGTTCTTATCCGATCACAGAGGTGTCATTCAGGCCTGCATACGGAGAGTAGGAGTCGTCGTTGTTCTCCTCGCTCCCGCGACTGGTTGACAACGTCTCCTTCGAGTGCGGCCGCCAATACCGGACGGCCAAGGACAACAACATGGACATAGCGCATGCAGTCGCGTAAAATAGTAGTGATGCAGCGGCTTCAGGATCTGGTCAGGGTGGGATACAGGTACTGGACCGGCGGGACAATCCCTGCCGAGAGGGTCAAGCATCTGAGGGTCAAGTTTGACGAGAAATATGGAACAGAGGCCGACAGAGTTCGGCGGCAGCGTAGAAAGCGACATGGAGTCGGGAATGCGTACCTCGTCGTCTGGTGCCCCAAGGGCTCAGTTCGAGCGCGCTGGTGGCTACTGGCGGAGAATGGACACGCTGCTCAGGCGGTGGAACAGATGAGCGATGCAGGCGACCGCCCGACTCGCCTTACGATCGCGTCGGGGGTCGACGGCACCGAGCCCGACTACGAACTGGTGCGAGTAGACGGACGCTGGACATGGCGCCTTACCCAGTTCGCGATAAGTCGATGGCGCCGACGGATCCGAGAGGCCGTCACCGAGAAAGACCGCGATAAACGCGCTCAACTGTGGCGGCAATTCTGCTGGTCGATCAGGCGGATGCCCGGGTTCCGTGGAGTTCGACAGGGCGCCTGGGACGTTATCCGGCGAGCACGTGGCGAGTGGAAGCGCCATTGTCGGGGGGCGGCGCCATGCCAGCCTTCACTGCCACGGTACTTGCGTCGCCTACCGCAACGGCCCGGGGCAAACTGACGCGTTGGCTACGACCGGAGACGCCGCATGGTAGACACCGAGCGCGCCCCAGTCGGGTCGGAGCTTGAGATGCCGATAATGCATAATGCGGCGCATTACCGGAATCCCAGTCTCAAGCCGAGGAATATCATGCTGAAGACCGTTAAAGACGCGTGCACCCTCCACCCCGCCACGATGGAGTACCAGAGCGCGGAGGGGGTTGAAGAATTGGCCTCTACCGTCCGCAGCGATGATCGTGGCGCTGCCTTCTTCCAGCGCAACTACATGACGCAGGGGATGGAGGCGCTATTGGATGGCGGACTACGGCGCCTTGCGGGGCAGAGTGGGCAGGCCGTCTTCGAGCTGGCGCAGGCCATGGGTGGGGGTAAAACCCACCTCATGAGCGCCCTTGGGCTACTCGCTCGGTACCCGGAGCATCGCGCCGATATCCTGTCCAACGAGACGCAATCACTGGTGGGTGATGTAACGGCGCGCGTCGCCGTGTTCGACGGGCGCAACTCCCATCCAAAGCATCTATGGGGAAGCCTGGCAGAACAGTTGGGCGACGAGGCCGTTTCCGTCCTCAAGCCGTTCTGGGAAGACAATGCCGCGCCGGGCAAGGATGACTGGATTCAGGCACTGGGTGACGAGCCCGCGCTGATCCTCATGGACGAGCTTCCGCCCTACCTCCTGTACGCCTCAACGCGGGCGATGGGCGCGGGGACCCTGGCCGATGTGGTGACGCGTGCCGTGGCAAACCTCTTCGAGGCCGCGCTGGCGAAGCCCAACTGCTGCGTCGTTCTCTCGAACCTCGCAAATACCTACACCGAGAACTCCGGACAAATCAGCAGGCTGGTGAAGAACCTTCAGTCGGAAACCAACCGGCAGGCCACGTCGATTACGCCGGTGGCGCTGAATGGGGATGAAATCTACGCGATCATCCGAAAGCGGCTGTTCATCGAACTCCCGGATGAATCCACCATCGGCGAGGTAGCCGAGGCGTTTGCCGACCAAGTTCGAAAGGCCGAAGACAGCGGCTACTTCACGGCGCGATCGATCGTGCAGATCGAGGAAGAGATCCGTTCGACCTATCCTTTCCATCCGCGCTTCAAACATCTGGCGGCCCTGTTCAAGGACAACCCCAATTTTCGCGAGACTCGCGGACTGCTCGAATTCTCGGCGCGCTTGGTGCGCTCGGTCTGGAATCGCGACACCAACGATGTCTACCTGATCGGCACCCAGCACCTCGATCTCAACGATTCCCTGGTTTTCTCCCAGGTGAACGCCATCAATCAGGGACTGCGAAACGCCGTAGCCCGGGATATCTCGGACAAGGGCTCGTCGCATGCCGAAGCGATCAACGATCAGCTCAACAGCGATGCCGGCACGCAGGTCGCCAATCTGATTCTGTCCGCTTCGCTGTCCGAGTCGGTTCAGGGGCACACCGGCCTCCACGAGCACGAGGTCATTGAGTACCTCATCGACCCGCAGCGAAAACCCGACGAGTTCAAGGCGGCCATCACGGAGCTGCGCAAAACCGCGTGGTATCTGCACACCGATGCCAGTGACAACCTGCGGTTCAAGGACACGGAAAACCTGATCAAACGGCTACAGAATGACTCGGGCAAACTGCCGCAGGACTGGGTGGACGACCAACTGCGCAAGTGGCTGGAGCGCGCTCTGGAACCCCGGTCGAAGCAGGCCTACCAGAATGTACTGGTGATGCCATCCCTAGATGCGATCGCCGATGCTATCAAGCATGACCGCGTGCTGGTCGTAGCAAAACCGGACGGCGGTACGCCGCCGGAGGACATCCAACGGTTCTTCGACAGCGTGGAGCACAAGAACAACCTCCTGGTCCTGACGAGTCACGACAGTCATCTCCTTGGGGATGCGGAATCGCGTTTCCGCGAGCTACTGGCCCTGGAGCGCATTCAGAAGGACATCCACCAAGGAGGCAATGAGGCCCAGATCCGGGAGGCGGGAGACCTAAAGGAGACGACCGAAGAAGGGTTCATTCAAAGCATCCAAAGCGTGTTCAACCGCTTGTACTACCCGGGTTCAGAGGGGTTTTTGGCCCCAGCCACGATCGACAATGGGCTGAAGTTCGGAAAGGACGAGCAAGCACCCGAAGCGCAGATCGAGAAATATCTGGCTTCAACCCGGTGCGACCAGAAGCTCATTATGGATCTGGATGGCGAGATGGACTCCGTGATCTCGATGGCTGAGTCGATGCTCTGGCGTGAGGGGCAAAAGCGTGAGCCCTGGAAAGACATCCGCATGCGGGCGGCAGCAAAGCCCGAGTGGCCGTGGCTTCCGGGGAGCAAAGGTCTGGATCAGGTCAAGGCCAGTGCGTTCGCGCGGGGTATGTGGCGCGAAGGTAACGATGGCTACATCGAAAAAGGGCCTTTCGCAAAGGAGCAGACCAGCGTCAGTGTGACCCCGAAGTCCACGGACGAGGCAACCGGTGAGTTGATTCTTCAGCTTGTTCCCAAGCATTCCGGCAATACACCTCGGGTTCACTACTGCACCGACGAAGGGGTCTCCGAGCAGGATCCTGTGGCGGACAGCCTCGAAGAATTCCGAACCACCGAGCCCACGCTGTACTTCCTGGCAGTCGACCCAGACGGCAATCACGAAACCGGTGATGCCACGCTCTGGAAGGCTCCGATCAAGATCCGGCACGAAGTCCACACCAAGCCGGACCATCGCGTGGTCGAGCTTCAATCCACACCCAAGGCGGCGCTCTACTACACCACGGACGGTTCTGGCCCGCGCGAGGGGTTCGAGTACACCGGTCCGTTCCCGATCGAGGACGGTCGTGTCCTGGTTCAGGTCTACGCCAAGGCCGGCGCATCCGAGCAAACCGAGAAGTTCACGATCCAGCCCAGCGGCGACAACGATGGGCGCCCAGAGATCGACCCCCACCAACCCGTTCGGCTTCAAAACTCCAAGGTTCGCCTGGATACGACCCAGTCGGTCTTTCAGGTGCTCGTAGACTTCAAGGACCGGAACGTCAGCTTCACGCAGGTAAGGCTTCAAGTCGGTGAGGGCGAGGACGCCATTGAGGTGAACTTCAACTCGCGGGCGGTCACGCCAGCGATCATCGAGTCGACCATCGAGTCCTTGCGAAAGGCCACGAACGACTCGGATGCCGAGGTTCAGATGTTCATTCGCAACGGCGGCGGGGACTTCGCCACGGGCGAGGACCTCAAGCGCTTCGCGGAAATTGCGGGCCTTCAGCTCAAGCACGACAACGTGAGCCAATAAGGTGGTTGTCATGGCCGCTGCAATGGAAAAGGTGGAGTCGATGCCCCGCAGCAAGAAAACCAAGCAGTACGCGCACGACACGGCCGGTTTCGGGGTCCCCAAGACGCTGGCACCGCATCACTTCGTGGTCGAGATCCCGCGCGGCAACAGTCAGCCCGTTCTCATTACCGAGGATCTGGGCGTTGCGGTGGAACACCGAGGCCACGAGGTGCTGGATCGGGTAACGGTCCCGCGCCGCAACTGGACCGAGATCCAGGCGGCGGTGAAGCGCGCGTTCAACGAACGCTTGAAGATGCACAATCTCGCGACGGCGCAGTGGAAGGTCGGCACGACCCCCGTGGACCGCATGCTCGGGAAGGAGTTGTGCGTACTGGCCTGGGCCATCGAAGACATGCCCCCGGAAGATGTGCCCTACGCGCTGCGGAACTGGCTGGCGCTGCGACCGGAGGAACGCTGGTGGCTGTTTGACATGGTCGCGGCCACGGTCGGCGGCCCGGACGGCAAGGGGCGCGGCTGGCGCATGGCGCTTCGGTACGCCCTGGGCGATACCCCCGAGGCCACCGTACGCTCGGCGCGCTTCGGGGACGACGCGAAAACCTCTAGCAAGGCCAAGTCGGAACCGACCCTGGGCCTGTTTACGGATGACAAGGAATGAGCATGGAAGCGAAGCACGCGAACCTTGAACCCCTAAGCCTCAAGGACGCCCCGGCGCTGATTGAGCGGGCATTCCCGGCGCAGAAGGTGTCGGCGGAGGCGCAGAAGGAGAGGAAAGCCGGATCCGGCCAGACCCTCACAGCGCTGGGTTCCTACTGGAAGGGGCGCAAACCGCTGATCATGGTGCGAGCCGTGGTTCTGGCGAGTCTCCTGCCAGTGACCGAGGATGTGGAAGCGGATCTGGCGGTCTTTGAGAAGCTGATGGCTATGGACGATGCGGCCTTCGGGCGCCGAGAACCCAAGCTGAGTCCTATGGAGGTCGCTGAAACGGTCGCTCTGCAAAACCCCCGGGCCTTCTTCGGCTTCACGGTCACCGGTCGGGACCTGGGCGAGGAAGACATCGAAGATGTGACTTTCCCCATCGATCTGGAGGATTACCCCGGCCTGCGTATTCGCTGGAAGCGCGGACTGGATGCGGATGCCAAGGCCTCCATCCTGGCTAAGGCCATGGCCGACATGCCCTACGAGAGCAAGGTCGCGATGACCAAGCGCCCGGAGGATGTTGATCCGGACGTCCTCTATGGGCCAATCTGGCCGGAGGTGAACGCACACCTCGGGCGCTTCGGAATCGAGGCGCATTCCCACGAAGAACTGGTCGAGCAGCTCGGTATGCTGCGCTACGGGCATCGGCCGCGTGTGGGCGACACGTTCTGCGGCGGGGGTTCCATCCCGTTTGAAGCGGCCCGCCTCGGATGTGACGTCCATGCCTCAGACCTCAATCCCATCGCCTGCATGCTCACTTGGGGCGCGTTCAACATTATTGGCGCCGACGAGACCCGCCGCACTGAGATCGAGCGTACCCAGCAGGAAGTCGCGGACGCGGTCGATGCCGAGATCACGGAACTGGGCATCGAGCACAACGAACATGGCGACCGGGCCAAGGCGTACCTCTATTGTCTGGAGACCAAGTGTCCGGAAACCGGCTGGATGGTCCCCATGGCGCCAAGCTGGGTGATCTCTAAGGACCGTAAGGTGGTCGCCAAGCTCGTTCCGAATAACCAACAGAAGCGCTTCGACCTTGAGGTCGTTACCGGGGCATCCAAGGCCGAAATGCAGGCCGCCGCAAACGGCACCGCGAGGGACGGCAAGCTGGACTACGAGCTGGGCGGCAAGCGATACACGACGCCAATTCCCACACTACGCGGGGATTACGAGGACAAGGACGGCGTTCGCCGCAATCGCCTCCGGCAATGGGAACTGCACGACTTCATGCCCCGGGAAGACGATATCCTTCAGGAGCGACTCTATGCCATCCAGTGGATAAAGGCTGGCACCGCCGACCGCTCACGACCTGAGACCTTCTTCGCCTCGGTCACAGACGAAGATATGGAGCGTGAAGCCACCGTGCAGCGCATCGTACGGGAGAACCTCGTGGACTGGCAGGCGCAGGGACTGGTTCCAGATATGCCAATTGAGAGCGGCTACAACACGGATCAGCCAATACGTGAGCGCGGCTGGCGGTATTGGCATCAGTTGTTCAATCCGAGGCAGATCCTCCAGTTCGCCCTTTGGAAACAAAACGCCAAAGCCCCGGATAATCTCGTCTGGATGGCGAGGGCTCTGGACTTCAATTCAAAGCTGAATGATTGGGCTGGTCAGTCAGGATACGAAAACACCAATCATGTCTTCTCCAACCAGGCCCTCAATACGCTCATGAACTACGGCGTTCGCGGGTGGGGTGTAACCAGCACTACCTTCACACTGCCCGAACACTCAGAAATTCATGCGGACAGGGTGAAGTCCGAAACGAAATCCGCTGCTGAACTTTCTGAAAACTGCGAGCTTTGGGTTACCGACCCGCCGTACGCCGATGCGGTCCACTACCACGAAATCACCGAGTTTTTCATCGCTTGGCTCCGCAAGAACCCGCCCGCTCCGTTCAACGAATGGAACTGGGATTCCCGTCGAGCCCTCGCGATTCAGGGGGCTGGAGAAGAGTTCCGCCGATCAATGGTCGAGTCCTACTCCGCCATGGCCGATAACATGCCGGACAACGGCCTCCAGTGCGTTATGTTTACGCACCAGGACACGAGTGTCTGGGGCGACATGATCTCGATCTTCTGGGCGGCCGGGCTTCAGGTCGTCGGGGCCTGGTATATCGCGACAGAAGCGAGCACCGCCCTACGCTCGGGTGCTTACGTGCAGGGCACAGTGACCCTGATTCTGCGTAAGCGTGGCGAGGGTTCCGGCGAAACCTTCAAACGCCAGCTTTTCCCGAAGATCCGCAACGAGGTCGATGCACAGGTCGCCGAAATGATGCGCCTCAACGACCAGGCCAAGGCTCATGGCAAGAGTGTATTCAATGACGCCGATCTTCAGATGGCTGGCTACGCCGCTGCGCTGAAGGTGCTCACGGGTTACACCAAGATCGATGGCAAGGAAGTCACCAGTTTCGCGCTTCAGCCAAGGCGCAGGGGCGAGAAGAACGTCGTCGACGAGATTGTCGAGTACGCCGCCGAGATCGCCAACAACGCGCTCATTCCCGAAGCGTTGAAGGTGATCAACGAGGACACCTGGGAGCACCTGTCCGGCATCGAACGTTTCTACACGCGGCTGCTGGCGATCGAGGAGACCGGTCAGTTCAAGCTGGACAACTACCAGAACTTCAGCCGGGCGTTCCGCGTGGACTACCAGCCGTTGATGGCATCGACCGCCGCGAACAGCGCACGACTGAAGGGCGCTCAGGATTTCAGGGGCCGGGAGCTGCTGAACGGCGATCTGGCCGGAACCCGCCTCGGAGAAGTGCTGCTGGCAATCCGGGAGCTGATGGGCGACAAAGACCCAAAGACGGTGCTGGCGGAGATGCAGTCGAACCTTGGAGCCACCTACATCCCACAGCGCCCCCACATGATGGCCGTAGCCGAATTCATCGCCAAGATGGTCGCTGAACGGCGCCCCGAGGAAGCAGAAAAGGCAGAGATCCTCGCGAACCGGATTCGGAACGAGGGCTGGTAAGGCATGACGGAGTCCCCGATCCGGCGCTACTCCACCCGCCAGGACCCAATCGATGTGACGGTCCTGACGAACGAACTGCAACAGGCGCGGCGTTACGACCGGATCGCGGGGTACTTCACCTCATCGCTGTTCGAGATCGCGGGGGAGCAACTATCCCGAATCGGGCAGGTGCGCATCGTCTGTAATGCCGATGTGGCCGCCGAAGACCTTCAGGTCGCCAAGAACCGGGAGGCGGCGTTGCTCGGCCGTCTCCATGAGGACCCGGGGCTTGACGCGCTGCTCCACCAGGATCGCTATCGCCTTCTGGACGAGTTCCTTCACGCGCACCCTAATGCAATTCGTGTGGTGCCCAACACGGTCTGTGGCCTGGTCCACGGGAAAGCCGGGGTGATCGAGCGCGAGGACGGCAGCCAATTGGCGTTCATCGGTTCGATGAATGAGACCCGCATGGGTTGGAAGGGCAACTACGAGATCCTCTGGTCGGATGAATCGTCTGAGGGGGTTAAGTGGGTGCAGGACGAATTCGACTGGCTATGGGAGCGATCGACTCCCCTCCCCCGCGTCGTACTTCAGGAAATCCAACGCCGATCCAAGCGCGTCGAGGCCTTGATTGAGGATATCGAGGACCCCGAGGACATTGGGCCTGCGGCTGTCGTCGAGTCTCCGATGTATCAGGAAGGGTTCTCTCTGAGCCCGTGGCAGCGCTCCTTCGTCAGCGAAGCCCTGAAACACCGGGAGTGGTTCGGGGTGGTCCGACTGTTGCTGGCCGATGAAGTCGGCCTTGGCAAGACGCTGTCGCTGGCGACGGCCACCATTGTGCTCGCCCTGCAATCTCACGCGGACAAGAGCACCCCGAAACGACGCCGGGCCAAGCCTATCGCGATCTTCGCGCCCGCGACACTCACCGAACAGTGGCAGGTCGAGTTGCTGGACAAGCTCGGCATTCCGGTGGGTCGCTGGAGCTCCTTCCACAAGGCATGGATCGATCCGCAAGGGCACATCGTCTCACCGAAGGGGCCGGAAGAGATCGCTCGTTGTCCATTCCGGATCGGGGTGGTCTCCACGGGGCTGCTTTCCCAGCCCACGAGGGAGCGCGAGATACTGGAGAACCTCCAATTCGAGACCGTGGTGTTAGATGAATCGCACAAGGCCCGTGAGCGCCAGGGGCTTGGCAAGGGCGCGGGCGAAGCCAACGTGCTGCTTCAGTACGCCCGCCGGTTTGCGCAACAGGCTGACAACGTCCTGCTCGGCACCGCCACGCCGATGCAGACGGAGATCGCCGACCTGTGGGGCCAGCTCGGGGTTCTGCACCAGGGCAAGGGCCGGTTTGTTCTTGGGACCGAGTTAAGCCCCTGGCATACACCGGATCGCGTGATCCCGCTCCTTACCGGACAGGAACAGCCGCTCGACTTCGAAGACGCCTGGTCCTACCTGCGCTCGCCCATCCCACCTACGGACAGTTCGCCGTTTGCCAATTATCGGCTGATGAACGAAAAGATTCGGCGGGATTTCGGGATGAAGCTGCACGAGTTTGAGCCACCCCGCAACACGTCTGCGGCCGATCTGGATCGCGACACCAAGGAGAAGGTCGAGGACGAACTCGAACGTCGAATCCAAGGCACCACTTTCTTCCAGCGACACAACCCGATCGTGCGGCATGTGGTCCTGCGCAAGCGTGCGGACCTGGAGGAGAAGGGCCTGCTTCAGAAGGTCGGCGTGATCCTCCACCCCGACCCTGACCGGGTCACGCAGGAAAGCGGGTATTACGCGCTTTTCGAGGGCAACGCGCTGCGCACTCGCGACGCCTTCGACAATGCCTATGAAGCAGCGAACCGATTCGGGAAGGCTTACGGACAGCGAAAGCAGGCAGCCGGGTTCATGACCAACCTCATGCGCCAACGGCTCTGTTCCAGCCCCCATGCCGCCCGCACGACGGCCGAAAAGCTACTGAAGGGGCAGGAACTCGAAGAGGACCTTCTGGAGGACGGAGAAAGTGAGGTCGACATCCCAACCGACGAGGAGCGGGATGCCCTGAAGTACCTGATCGAGCAGGTCGACCTTCTGGGTGGAGAGGACCCGAAAGTCGCCGCCGTGCGCCACTACCTTGCAGACGAGGGCTGGGCCGACCTAGGCTGCATCATCTTCTCGCAGTATTACGACACGGCCGCATGGATCGGCCGTCAGGTGGCCGAGCTATTCCCGGATGAGCCGATCGGCCTCTACGCCGGGGCCGGCAAAAGCAAGCTCATTCGAGGTTCGCAATCCACTTCGGCAGATCGAGAAAGTCTCAAGCGGATGGTCAAGGACCGCGAGATTCGGCTGATGGTCGCCACAGACGCGGCTTGCGAGGGGCTCAACCTGCAAACGCTCGGCACGTTAATCAACGTCGATCTACCGTGGAACCCGGTCAAGCTGGAACAGCGAATTGGTCGCATCAAGCGATTCGGACAGACCCGCGACAACGTAGACATGCTCAACCTGGTGTACCAGGACACCGTGGACGCAACGATCTATGACCGCCTCTCTGAGCGCATGCAGGATCGCTACGACCTATTCGGTTCCCTTCCCGACACGATAGAGGACGAGTGGATCGAGGACGAGGAAAAGCTAGCGGAGGAGATGGACAAGCGCATCGAGAACCGGAAGAAGGTAAACGGGTTCGATCTGCGCTACAACGACAGCGTGCTAGTCGCGGGAGACGATCCTTGGAGGGACTGCACAGCGGTCCTGTCCCGTACCGAGCTGGACGATATCATGCGCAACTCGTGGTCATAGCGAATCGACGCGCCAATCGTTTCGTAACGGGATAAAAACAGGTTCTACCAACCCCGATCTGAACCACTCGCAATAACGCACTAAGCAGTTGCGTCGTTCTCGTGCCCACTACAAAACTATCGAACGATTCTCCTAACTTCCCAAGAAACGATCCCGGAACCTGTCAACCTGTTTTGAACACGTCACGCGGAGGATAACGTATTGTCTACCCGTGCCCTGGCGGCGCTCAGGGTTGGGAAGTTCACGCCTAACGACTCACCGGTGTCAGCCGCTTCGGGCGTTACCGGGTTGATGGTCACCCACTCGGGTGGTCGTGGGGCGACTGGGGCGCCCTGGACGAAGCGCTCGGGGTGACGGCGGTATTGGGCGTCTAGCGCCTGCTGGCGCTGCGCATGGACGAGCTCGAAGCGTCCGGTGAAGACCTGCTCCGGGGTGTAGCCGCCGATGCCGCTGTGGTGATGTTGGAAGTTGTACCAGTCGAAGTACGCCTCGCACCACTGACGGGCGTGGGACGCGTTTTCGAACCGGCCCGGATCGCTATCTGTCAAGGCAGATGTCGCCTGATGGAGTTCAGGGTTCTTTAACAACTGGCGGCTGTCTCCGGGTTGAGGGTCACCGTCTCTGGCAGACCGAAGTCCCGGATGGGGCCGGACCAACGCTCGGGATGGGCGTCTCGTGCCCGCTCGTATGTGGCTCGGCGGCGTTCCAGGATCCGAGCGGCCTCGCCGTTGTGGCGCTGGGTGGGGGTCACGTAGTTCAGCGCGCTGTGACGATGCTGCTCGTTGTACCAGTGCACGAAGCCGAGCATCCATTCACGAGCCTGTTCGAGAGTGGCAAAGCCCTT
>NZ_QKMA01000014.1:0-60195 GCF_003208255.1 Thioalkalivibrio sp. ALE21 | reverse complement strand
AGATCCCGAACCCACATGCAGTCGAGCTTGTTCTTGCTGACATCAATGCCGATATGAGCCATCTCGTCCTCTCGCCTTGTCCGTACAGCCTCACCCGTCCTTCACGGGGGGCTTGGATACCGTTCAAACTTCGAGATGAGAAGGGCGCGGGGACCGATCTACGGAGCAGGTTCAAGACCTCAGGAGGCCAACGGGTTACCCCGAGCCCGGTGCCACAGATGGTAGCGCTCCCTCTGCGACGACACACAAGGAGGCCAGCCCTCTGGCCGATCCGGCGCAGCCGACCCGGCCCTAGCCGGCGGAAGGCCCGGGCTCCGCCGCGGCGTCTTCGGCGGGTTCGGGCCCGCTCTCCATGGCCGCGTCGATCCAGTTCTTGACCGCGATCAGCAGGCCCATGGCGAGGAACGCACCGGGCGGCAGCAGCGCCAGCAGGAAGCCGTGTTCCTCCGGGAAGAACTCGATCCTCAGGGCATGCCCCCATTCGCCCAGCAGCAGGTGGAAGTCGGCGAACAGCGTGCCCTGACCCAGCAGCTCGCGCAGGCCGCCCAGGGCGATCAGGACCCCGGTGAAGCCCAGCCCCATCATCAGCCCGTCGAGCGCGGCGCGCGGGACCGAGTTGCGCGAGGCGAAGGCCTCGGCGCGGCCGATGATCGCGCAATTGGTCACGATCAGCGGGATGAAGATCCCGAGGATCAGGAACAGGCCGTGGAACCAGGCGTTCATGGCCAGTTCGATCGCGGTCACGATGGAGGCGATGATCAGCACGTAGACCGGGATGCGGATCTCCGAGCGCACGTGCTCGCGGATCAGCGACACGATCACGTTGGAGAGCAGCAGGGTCAGGGTGGTGGCGATGCCCAGCCCCACGGCGTTGACCACCGTGCCGGAGATCGCCAGCAGCGGGCACAGCCCCAGCAGCTGCACCAGGCCCGGATTGTTGTGCCACAGACCGTCACGGATGATGTCGGCGGGCGTGCTCATGGCGTTGTCTCCTGATCATCGTCGGGCGTGAGCGGTTCGGTCACGGCCGCTCCCTCGCCGGGTTCGGTCGCCAGCAGTTCCTCGCGATGGGCTTCAAAGTACTCCAGGGACCGGCGCACCGCATGCACCACCGCGCGCGGGGTGATGGTGGCGCCGGTGAACTGGTCGAAGGCGCCGCCGTCGCGGCGCACGGTCCATTCGTCGCGTGGCGGGTCGCCCAGGCGGCGGCCCTCGAAATCGTGGATCCAGTCCGAGCGCCCGGCCTCGATGGCATCGCCCAGGCCCGGCGTCTCGCGGTGCTCCGAGACCCGCACGCCCAGCAGCTCGCCCTCGCGGTCGATGCCCACCAGCAGGTGGATATCGCCGCTGTAGCCATCCGGCGCAATCGCCGATACCACCACGCCGATCACGTTATCGTCGGCGTCGCGCGCGAACCAGGCCGGCAGGTTCGTGCCGCCGAGGTCGTCGTGGCTGAGGGTCGTGGTGTCGGTCACCGGCTCGTTGACGTAGTCCAGCTCGCCCAGCAGATCCGCGATGCGCTGGCGGTTGACCTCCATCCGGTTGGCCTCGATGCGCGCCTCGGTCCCGCTCTGCACCAGCGCGACCAGACCGGTACCGGCCCCGGCGAAGGCGGCCAGCAGCGCGGTGGTGATCGCGATGTCGCGCGGCTTGAGCCCGGTCACGGCCCGGCCCCCGGCGGTGGCCCGCCTCCGCGCGAATGGCCGTAGACGCGTGGCCGGGTGAAGTGATCCAGGGTGGGTGCGACCATGTTCATCAGCAGCACCGCAAAGGCCACCGCGTCGGGGTAGCCACCCCAGGTGCGGATCACGTAGATCAGCAGGCCGATGCCGGCGCCGTAGAGGATGCGTCCCAGTTTCGTGGTGGCCGCCGAGACCGGATCGGTGGCGATGAAGAACGCACCCAGGATCACCGCGCCGCTGAACACGTGGAACGCCGGCGAGGCGTGGGCATCGGGATCCAGGATCCAGAAGAACCCGGCGGGGATGGCCACGCCGAGGATCACCGCCAGCGGAATCTCCCAGCGGATCATGCGGCGGAACAGCAGGTACAGCCCGCCCAGCAGGAAGAAATTGCCGATCCATTCCCAGCCGGTCTCGGTGAAGCTGCCGAATACCGGGCTGGCGGTCACTTCGGAGACCGTGCGCCCGGACACCAGTCCCTCGCGCAGGGCGTCCAGCGGTGTGGCGCGCGTGATGGCATCCCATTCCATGCCGGCCGGCAGGCTGCCGGTGAGCACCGTCTGCAGGCTCTGCCAGAGCCCCAGCGGCATCTGCGGCAGGGTCTCCGGGGCCGGCCACAGCGCCATCTCGCGCGGGAACGAGACCAGCACCACCACATAGCCGACCATCGCCGGGTTGAACGGGTTGTAGCCCAGTCCGCCATACAGGTGCTTGGCGACCACGATGGCGAACGCGATGCCGATCAGGGTGACCCAGAACGGCGCCAGCGGCGGGATGGCCAGGGCGAACAGCCAGCCGGTCACGATGGCCGAGTTGTCGGCCAGGGTTGGCCCCACCGGGCGCCGGCGCAGGGCGACCATCGCCGCCTCCAGCGCCACCGCGAAGCCCACCGCCAGGGCCACGTTGATCAGCACGCCCCAGCCGAAGAACCAGGTCATCGCCAGGGTGCCGGGGACCAGGGCCAGCAGGACCTGCTGCATGACCCCGCCCACTGAATGGCGCGGGATGATGTGCGGTGAGGATTCGGTGCGAAAGCGCATCAGCGTCCGTGCTCCTGACTGTCTTCCGTGGCGTTCGTGGTATCCGCCTGACCCGTGTCTTCGGAGCGGCCGGGCTCGCCGGTCTCCGCGGGTTCGGTTCCCGTGCCGGTGTCGCCGGGGGTGGGGGAGTCGGCCTCGGGAGCCTCCCCGGTGGAGCCGGCGGAAGAATCGGTGGCGTCCGCCTGGCCCTTGCGCGCCGCCTTGCGTGCGCGCGAGCGTTCCAGCGCCGCCTGGATGGCGGCCTGCTTGTCGTCGTCCTGGCCTTCCTTGTTCTTCACCGCGGCCTTCTTCTTCGCCAGCTTCTCGGCCTTTTCGCGTTCCTCGCGTTCCAGCCGGGCCTGACGGAACTCGTAGCGCTCGCGCGCCACGTCCGACTTCTGGCGTTCCTTCTCGCGGGTCCAGATCTCGTGCTTGGCGTAGCGGTAGTACTGCACCAGCGGGATGTTGCTGGGGCAGACATGCGCGCAGCAGCCGCATTCGATGCAGTCGAACAGGCCGTAGTCCTGGATGGCGTCGAAGTCCTTGGCCTTCGCCTGCCAGTACAGCTGCTGCGGCAGCAGTCGGGCGGGGCACACCGCCGCGCATTCGCCGCAGCGGATGCAGGGCATGCGCGGGCCCGGGGAGGGCGTGTCCTGCGGACGTGTGGCCAGCAGGCAGTTGGTGCCCTTGATCACCGGCAGGGCGTCGTCGTGCACGGCGAAGCCCATCATCGGCCCGCCCATCACCAGGCGGTCGACCTCGGCGTCGTAGCCGCCGGTGGCCGCGACCAGGTCGGCGAACGGCGTGCCGATCAGGGCATTCACGTTGCGCGGCCTGTGCACCCCGGGCCCGGTGACGGTGACCAGGCGCGAGACCAGCGGCCGGCCCTGGATCACCGCGTCGCAGATCGCGCGGAAGGTCCCGGGGTTGTGGCAGACCATGCCCAGATCGGCGGGCAGCCCGCCGCTGGGGACCTCGCGGCCGGTCAGGACCTGGATCAGCTGGCGCTCGCCGCCGGTGGGGTAGATGGCGGGGATGGAGACCAGCTCGAGGCGGTCGGCCAGTTCCGCCGGCGTGTTCTCGGTCAGGGCGCGCATGGCCTCCGGCATGCTGTCTTCCACCGCAAACAGGATGCGCTCCACGCCCAGCAGGTGGGCGACGATCCGGATGCCTTCGAAGACCGCCTCGGGGGCCGTGCGCATCAGCATGTCGTCGGCGCTGATCCAGGGCTCGCACTCGGCGCCGTTGACGATCAGGGTGTGGATGTTCTGCCCGGCACGCGGGTTGAGCTTGACCGCGGTGGGGAACGCCGCCCCGCCCAGGCCCACGACGCCCGCCTCGCGGATGCGCTCGCGCAGGCGCCGGCTGTCGCGGGTGTCCCAGTCCAGCCATGGCTCCATGCGGGTGTCGCCCCATTCGTCGCGGCCATCCGCGCGGATCACCACGCAGGGGGCGGACAGGCCCGAGGGGTGCGGGACCGGGTACTCGCCGATGTCCTCCACCACGCCCGAGGTGGGGGCGTGCACGTGCGCCGCGATGTAGCCGGCGGCCTGACCGATGCGCTGGCCCTTGGTCACGCGGTCGCCGACCTGCACGCAGGGCTCGGTGGGATCGCCGATGTGCTGGCCCAGCGGGATCGTCAGGCGTTCGGGCACGCCCATGGTCAGCACCGGCTCGGCAGTGCTTGCTTCCGTGTTGTCGGCCAGTTTCAGGCCGCCATGAAAACGGTGCAGCTGCATGGTTGCGGTATCAGGCGGAGGCCCGCGGTGCGTCGCGCGGCCGTTCGATGGGCGAGGGTTCGGGTTCCGACCAGCCCCATTCGCTGATGTCGGTCTCCACCGGCACCATGTAGATGCAGTCCACGGGGCAGGGTTCGATGCACAGCTCGCAGCCGGTACATTCTTCCTCGATGACGGTGTGCATCTGTTTGGCGGCGCCCACGATGGCATCCACCGGGCAGGCCTGGATGCACAGGGTACAGCCGATGCACAGGTTCTCGTCGATCACCGCGACGCTCTTTTCCTGTTCTTCCTCCTCCAGTGCCTTGGGGTCGCGGTCGAGCAGATCGGCCAGGGCCTCCACCGTGGCCTGCCCGCCGGGCGGGCAGCGGTTGATGTCGGCCTCGCCGGCGGCGATGGCCTCGGCGTAGGGCCGGCAGCCGGGGTAGGAGCACTGTCCGCACTGGGTCTGCGGCAGCAGCGCGTCGATCTGGTCCACCACCGGGTTGCTCTCCACGCGGAAGCGCTGCGCGGCATAGCCGAGCACCAGGCCGAACAGGGCGGCCAGCGCGGTGATGGCGAGTATGGCGATCAGGATGTCCATGTCAGGTGGTTACCAGCCCGGAGAAGCCCATGAAGCCCAGCGACATCAGGCCCGCGGTGATCATCGCGATCGCGCTGCCGCGAAACGCCACCGGCACGTCGGCGACCGCGATGCGTTCGCGGATCGCCGAGAACAGGATCAGCACCAGCGAGAAGCCGACCGCGGCGCCGAAGCCGTACAACGCCGATTCGACGAAGTTGTGCGCCTCCTGCACGTTCAGCAGGGCCACGCCCAGCACCGCGCAGTTGGTGGTGATCAGCGGCAGGAAGATCCCCAGCACGTTGTACAGCAGCGGCGAGGTCTTGCGCACCACCAGCTCGGTGAACTGGACCACGGCCGCGATCACCAGGATGAACGCGATGGTGCGCAGATATTCGAGGTCCAGCGGGGCGAGGACGAATCCGTTGATGACGTAGGAGGCTACTGCCGACAGCGTCAGCACGAAGGTCGTGGCCAGGCCCATGCCGGTGGCCGTCTCGACCTTGCGCGAGACCCCCATGAACGGACACAGCCCCAGGAATTTCACCAGGACAAAGTTGTTCACCAGGATCGTGCTGATGAGGATCAGGAGGTATTCCAAGTCGGCTCCCGCCCGCAATTTCCGAGTAACAGGGTCAACAACATAGTATCGACCCCCGTGGATGGCACCTCAACCCTGCCCCGGCCACGGTCATGGCCGGGTGGTCAGGCGGCGGTTCCCCAGCGTTCGGCCAGGGCGTTCAGGCTCAGGGCAGGGTGCGGCTCCCCGTCCGGATCCGCATGGCCGGCGTCGGGCTCCGGCGCCGGGCGGGCGGTCCGGAGCCAGCCCTGGCGCGCGGCATCCAGCTGCCGGCGGTCCGGCGACAGCACCAGAACCTGGTCCGCCTGCAGCCCGTTCTCGGCGACCAGGCGCCCGAAGCTGCCGGCGTCGCGGCGTCCGCCCAGGCGGGTATCGAAGTAGCCCGCCAGGCGGGCCTCGAAGTTGCGGTCCGGGCCACGCCGCAGCCACTCGCGCTGGGTGGTGACCGGCGTGGCGCCAAAGCTGTACAGCGCGATGTCGGCCCGTGCCAGTCGCGTCAGCGCCGCCACCGTATCCGCGTCCAGTTCGGGCCGCAGGCCGCCCTGTTCCAGCACCTCGGTCCAGATCAGGCCCTGCAGCTGGCGCAGCGGGCTGATGTCCTGCCCTGCGCGTATCCAGGCGTCGATGCGCACGCGCAGCTCGGCGTCGTCCAGGTCGCGCCCGGCATAGGCCCGCAGGTCGGCGAGGGTGCGCTTCACCAGCGGGTCATCGGCGTGCTGTTCCAGGAACGGGCCCAGTTCCTCGCGGGCGCGTGGCTCCAGGGTCTCGGCCAGGACGTCCGCCGGGGCCAGGACGCCCTCGAAGGCGAGCACGATTGCCCGGGGCGTCGGGGTCATGGGTGCAGCTGGCGCGCGAGGATCTCGCACTCGAACATGAACTCGAAGGCCTCGACCCGCTGGATCGCGGTTTCCACGGTGTGGCTCCAGGTGTACAGGCCGTGCCCGGCAATCAGATAGCCGGCCAGATCCGGCTGCCGGCTCATGCGGTCATCGACCTGCGCGGCCAGCTGCTGCACGTTCGGGTCGTTGGCGAACACCGGTACGTCGATGCCTTCGGCGGGGTACTGCACCACCGGCAGTTCACGCAGGACCTCGTAGTCGCTCAGATGCAGCCCGCCCGGCAGCTGGCGCGAGAGCACCGTGGCATTGGCCGAATGGGTATGCAGGACCGCGCCCAGGTCCTTGTCGCGGCGGTACATGATGATGTGCAGGAAGGTCTCCGGCGACGGCGTGCGCTCCGCCGGGGACAGCAGATTGCCGTCGAGATCGACGATGATGAAGTCGTTCTCGTCGAGCATGTCCTTCTGTCGCCCGGGAGCGGAGACCACGATATGGCGGTCGTCCAGGCGCGCGGAAAAGTGCCCGGCGCGGGCCGGCAGCCAGCCGCGTGCCGCGAGACGGGCACCGGCATCGGCGAGCAGGCTCACCTGGGCCTTGAATTCGAGACTGTTTTCCATGCGTCCCTTGTTGGCAAAAGGCGGGCAGCTTACGCGAGCACCGGATGCAAATCCATGACCCGCATCACCGGCATGCGGATCACTTGACACGCATGCCGGGCCGGGCCCCGTCGTCGGGGCTCAGGATCCGGAGTTCGTCGCCTCCCGGTCCGGCGGCCAGCACCATCCCCTCGGAGACGCCGAAGCGCATCTTGCGCGGGGCGAGGTTGGCGACCATCACGGTGTGGCGGCCGACCAGGTCTTCGGGGGCATAGGCTGACTTGATGCCGGCGAAGACCTGGCGGCGTTCGCTGCCAATGTTCAGTTCCAGGCGCAGCAGCTTGTCCGCGCCCTCCACGTGTTCCGCGACCTCGATGCGCGCGACCCGCAGATCGACCTGCGCGAAGGTGTCGAAGTCGATGGTATCGGCGATCGGCTCCACCGCCGGGTCCGGTTCCGCGTCCCCGGTCGCCGCCCCGCTCGCCGCCTCGTTTGCCGCGGCCTCGCCGCCGCCCAGCGACGCCTTCGAGGCCTCCAGCAGGCTTTCCACCGTGCTCCCTTCGATGCGGGTCATCAAGGGTTTGAAGCGGTCGATCGAACGGCCGGTGAAGGCCCGGGTGCGTCCGGCCCAGGAGAGGTCGTCCTCGCGCAGGAAGGCCGCCGCTTCGTCCGCCAGCTTCGGCAGCACCGGTGCGAGGTAGACGATCAGGATGCGGAACAGGTCCAGCCCCTGGGTGTTGATGGCCTGCACCTCGGCCTCGCGTCCGGGTTCCTTCGCCAGCACCCAGGGCCGGGCCTCGTCGATGTACTGGTTGGCCTGGTCGGCCAGCGCCATGATGCGGCGCATGGCCTGGGCGAATTCGCGGTTCTCGTAGGCCGTGGCGATCGCGTCGCCCTCGTCGACGAACGCCTGGTGCAGGTCGGGGCGCGGCAGTTCGGCGGCCAGCTGGCCGTCGAAGCGCTTGGTGATGAAGCCCGCGCAGCGGCTGGCGATGTTGACCACCTTGCCGACCAGGTCGGAGTTTACCCGCTGGATGAAGTCGTCGAGATTGAGGTCGAGGTCGTCGACCCCGTCACCCAGCTTGGCGGCGAGGTAGTAGCGCAGGGCCTCGGGGTTCAGATGGTCGAGGTAGTCGCGGGCGCGGATGAAGGTCCCGCGCGACTTCGACATCTTGGCACCGTTGACGGTCAGAAAGCCGTGGCAGAACACCGCCGAGGGCGTGCGATAGCCCGCACCGTGCAGCATGGCCGGCCAGAACAGGGTGTGGAAGTAGGCGATGTCCTTGCCGATGAAGTGGTACAGCTCGGCATCGGAATCCGGCCGCCACCAGGCGCCGAAGTCCTCGCCGTGTTCGCGCGCCCAGGCGCGAAAGCTCGCCATGTAGCCGATGGGCGCATCCAGCCACACGTAGAAGTACTTGCCCGGCGCCTCGGGGATCTCGAAGCCGAAGTAGGGCTCGTCGCGGGAGATGTCCCAGTCGCTCAGGCCGGCCTCGAACCATTCTTCCAGCTTGTTGCGGATCGCGTCCTGCAGGCGTCCGGAGCCCGTCCATTCGCGCAGAAAGGCCTCGAAGTCGGCCAGGCGGAAGAAGAAATGTTCCGACTCGCGCGACTCGGGGGAGACCCCGCTGATGGCCGACACCGGCTCCTGCAGCTCCATCGGGCTGTAGGTCGCGCCGCAGGTCTCGCAGGAGTCGCCGTACTGGTCCTCGGCCCCACATTTCGGGCAGCGGCCCTTCACGAAGCGGTCCGGCAGGAACATCCCGGCCTCGGGGTCATAGGCCTGATCGATGGTGCGGGTGGCGATGTGGCCGGCGTCGCGCAGGGCGCGGTAGATCTCGCCGGCCAGTTCGCGGTTCTCCGCCGAATGCGTGGAATGGTAGTGGTCGAAGCCGATGTGGAACTCGGCGAAATCCGCCTCGTGCTCCTCGCGGACGCGCTCGATCAGGGTCTCGGGTTCGATGCCCTCGGCGCGCGCCTTGAGCATGATGGGCGTGCCATGGGCATCGTCCGCGCAGACGTACACCACCTCGTGGCCGCGGGCGCGCTGGAAACGGACCCAGATGTCGGTCTGGATGTACTCCACCAGATGGCCCAGGTGGATCGGCCCGTTGGCATAGGGCAGGGCACTGGTGACGAGGATCTTGCGCGGCGTGTCGGTCATGGGCCTCGGGATCTGTGGTGTCGGGTCGCGGGTGTCCGGCCACGGACGGTGCAGCCGGCGGGTGATCCGGAAACGGATATTGTCCGGTGTGGCCGGCGGGATGTCGAGCCGCCGGAACGGACGAGGAGGCCGGCTTAATCCATTTCCCGGTGCCGGTCAAGCCGGCCGTTGTCCACAGAACCTGTGGACAACTCTGTGGGAAAAACCGTGGCAGGCGAGCCAAACCCTTGTCAGTGCGTGGCTTGCATCAGATTGGGCAAATATTAACCACCCTGAATAAAATCCCGTCGAAACAAAAACTTGCAATTTTTTCGCGTGTCGTATCCGGCCGTGATGCGTGCCCGGCTGCCGACTCTGCCCGGGGCGTGCCGGTCTGTGCAAAACCGCGCAGGATACAGTGTGTCAGCGGGCGGCACGGACCTCGCGGATTTCGTCACGCTGCAGCCGAATCACGATGAACCCGCCATGCAGTCGCTGGCGCAGGCGCAGGTGATCGTCGCCCGCCTCCAGCAGTCGGCCCGGGCGACGGTGCCCGCGTTCGGTAATCACGATGGCGTATCGGTCGACATGCCCCGGCAGGGCTTCCCAGGCGAGGATTCCGCCCGTCGGGGCGCCCGGTGCGAGCGCGGTTTCAGTCCCGGAATCGGGTGCGGGGAGGGTTGCCGTCTCCGCGGCCGTCGGATCCTGCTCGGGGGCGGGTTGGTCCTCCTCGGGCAGGCCGACAAAGTTCCCCGTGTGCAGGTCCACGGGGCCGATGCGCTCGCCGTTGACCGTAAGGCGCAGGTCGAGCTGATCCAGTAGTTGCACCGGAGAATCCATGCCCCGTGTCTCCCGCAGCGGCTCGCGCACGCGCCCCACCCGGATCTCGACGGACTCGGGGTTCGCGATGAATTCGCGGTAGCCATGCGTCAGGATCGGCCCCGGCTGCAGTCCGGCATCGGCCCATACCTGCAGCCATTCGCCCATGTGGTGCTCGCGCCAGGGTTCTGCCGCCATGCCGCTTTCGCGGATACACAAGTCCTGGAGGGAGGCATAATAGCCCGCATCGCGGTATTCGAAGGTCAGCTCGCGCATCGGTGCCTCCAGCAGCGCTGGGGCCAGGCGGTCCAGATTGCGCGTGCCCGCCCGGGGTTCCAGTTCCATCCGGGTGTGGAAGATACCGAGCCCGCCGGCGTGGTGTTCGCTGCGCAGCTCCATCCGCTCGCCGCTGCCCTCGATACGGTAGGACAGCGCAAGGTCGACCGGCGGACGATCCAGGCCCAGACGGTCGAGAACGCGGGTGTGGTCGCTGTCGGCAAGGGCGGCGCAGCCGGCGGTATCCAGGCGCGTGAAAAAACGGGCCAGGGGGGCGTCCGCGTTCGCGCGCGACCATGTCGCGGGGATCCGGAGCTGGTGCACCGAGACGCCCAGGGCCCGCGGCAGACGGTCACGCGCCAGGGTCCGGCGCAGGCGCAGGAGCTCCGGGATGCTTTCGCTCTCCAGGCTGATCCGCTCGGCCTGCAGCCTCCCGGGGAGGGCGTGCGGATCGAAACGGAGCCCTTCCACATGCAGGTGGCCGTTCACGCCGATGCGCACCCGGGAATAGTCCAGCTCGCCCAGGGGGCGCAGCTCGGCCGCGAGATCGTCGAGGCTGCCCTCGATCTGACCGATTTCGTACTGGTGGTAACCCAGTCCGGCAAGCACCAGGACCGCACCGCCGATGGCGACTTGCTTGAGCATTGTTTGTCCGTTTCCGTACCGCTGGCTGCCGACGTCGCATTCGGATGCGCGCCGCGCGAGATTCTACATTAAGGGCTTTGGCCGGGGGATGCACGGCGCGGCATGCACGGCGGGCGGGTTCTGCCGGCCGGGTCACATTGCCGGAGCTATCGGGTGACGGGTGTCAAGCCCCGTGACTGTCCACAGAACCTGTGGATAACTCTGTGGGAAAACCCGTGGCATTTGTCCGCAAGCCTTGTCAGACGGGGCTTTGCCTCAGATTGGTCAAAAAACGACCAACTTTTTAAAAACTATTCATAAACAGGGACTTGAAAAAGTTTTGTCGAGTGTCTTTCCGGCTGTTTTCGCTATCCTGTCCCGCCGGGGTGGCCGATCGCCGCGGATGTGCACAAATCGGACAATCTGTCGGGCTGGGGCCTTGACAGGCCTCCTCTCGGCCCGGATCCGGGGACGCCGAAAGTCGGCCGTGGCGTGCAGTCATTGGCGTCCCGGTCTGCGGGCAGTAGAATCGCGCGATCACACTCCCAATCAACGGAAACCGGGCAACCATGGCTGAACTCTCGCGCGAGCAGATCGAATCCGCCCTGAAGCAGGTGCAGGACAAGTACCTCGAAACCGACCTGGTGTCCGCCAACCAGGTGAAGGATATCCGCATCGACGGCTCGCGGGTCGTGGTGGATATCGAGCTCGGCTACGCCGCCTCGGGCTATCACGACGAGCTGCGTTCGGTGGTCGAGCAGGCCCTGCGCGGAGTGGGCGGGGTCGACGCGGTCGAGGTGAATGTCGGCTGCAAGGTCCTGACCCACGCGGTGCAGAAGAGCCTCAAGCCGATGTCCGGGATCAAGAACATCATCGCCGTGGCCTCGGGCAAGGGCGGGGTGGGCAAGTCCACCACCGCGGTCAATCTGGCCCTGGGCATGGCGGCCGAGGGCGCGCGCGTCGGCATCCTCGATGCCGACATCTACGGCCCCTCCCAGCCGCGCATGCTGGGGATCAAGGACAAGCCGGAGTCGAAGGACGGCAAGCACATGGAACCGCTGGAGCGCCACGGCGTGCAGGCGATGTCCATCGGCTTCCTGATCGACGAGGACACGCCGATGATCTGGCGCGGGCCGATGGTGACCCAGGCGCTGGAACAGCTGATCAACGAGACCAACTGGCAGGATCTGGACTACCTGATCATCGACCTGCCGCCGGGCACCGGCGACATTCAGCTGACGCTGTCGCAGAAGATCCCGGTCTCCGGCTCGGTGATCGTGACCACGCCGCAGGACATTGCCCTGCTGGACGCGCGCAAGGGCCTGCGCATGTTCGAAAAGGTCGAGGTGCCGGTGCTCGGGATCATCGAGAACATGAGCATCCACATCTGCTCGAAATGCGGTCACGAGGAGTACATCTTCGGCCAGGGCGGCGCGGAGAACATGTCGGAGGAATACGGCGTGGACCTGCTGGGGGCGCTGCCGCTGGACATCCGCATCCGCGAGCAGGCCGACGGCGGCGAACCGACGGTGATCGCCGACCCCGATGGTCGCATCACCGAGATCTACCGCGAGATCGCGCGGCGCACCGGCGCCCGGCTGGCGGAACAGGCGCGGGACTACAGCAGCAAGTTCCCCAACATCGTCATCCAGAACAACTGATGACGGCGGGCGATCAGGGATGACCATCAAGTCCGACCGCTGGATCCGTCGCATGGCCGAAGCCGAGGGGATGATCGATCCCTTCGAGCCCGGCCAGATCCGCTATCGCGACGACGAGCGCATCGTCTCCTACGGTACGTCCAGCTACGGCTACGACGTGCGCTGTTCGGATCACTTCAAGATCTTCACCAACATCAACTCGAGCATCGTCGATCCCAAGGGCTTCGACGAGGGCAGCTTCGTCGACGTGCATGCCGACGTCTGCATCATCCCGCCCAATTCCTTCGCGCTTGCGCACACGGTGGAGTACTTCCGCATCCCGCGCGACGTGCTGACCATCTGCCTGGGCAAGTCGACCTACGCCCGCTGCGGCATCATCGTCAACGTGACTCCGCTGGAACCCGAGTGGGAGGGCCACGTGACGCTGGAGTTCTCCAACACCACGCCGCTGCCGGCCAAGGTGTATGCCAATGAAGGCGTGGCGCAGATGCTGTTCCTGCAGTCGGACGAGGAGTGCGAGACCTCGTATCGGGACCGCGGGGGCAAGTACCAGGGCCAGCGCGGGGTCACGCTGCCGCGCACCTGAGGCCGGCCGGCGTCAGCGCTCCAGCGCGAAACGCCGCTCGGCCAGCTCGTATCCCAGATCGATCATCTCCCGTGCACGGTGGAAGTCGAACACCCCGCAGGCGTTCACGGGGACCTCGATCAGGTGCTCGGGGTTGTAGGCGGCCACGCGGAAACGCGCGATGCTGCCCTGCATGGCCTCGATGGAATGCGAGACCATGTCGATCAGGCCCAGCGCCCGCGCCTCCTGCTCCTCGGTCAGGCGCGAGTCGGTCTCGCCGAGCCCCAGTCGCCCCTGCCAGTCCTGCAGCCAGGAGCCGATGCGGTCGGGCAGCACGTCGCGCGCGCTGCGCAGGCCGTCGCGCAGGCGAGTGGCGGCGGAATCCCCCTGATGGTCTCCGGGCGAACTGCGTTTCGGCCCCAGACGCTCGTCCACTCGTCCGTTGAGACTGACCGCGATGGTGACGTCGCTGTCGTCGTACAGGGTCGGAGCGATGGGGACCGGGTTGAGCAGGCCGCCGTCCACCAGCAGCCGCCCGTTCAGGCGCACCGGGGTGAATACCGTGGGGATGGCGATGGACGCGCGAATCGCGTCGAACAGCGCGCCCTCGTTGAGCCACACCTCGCGCTCGCGTTCGATGTCCGTGGCCACCGCGGTAAAGCGGATGGGCAGATTGCGGATGTCGGTATCGCCCAGCATCTCGCGGAGCTTTTCGACCAGGCGTTCACCGCGGAACAGACCGGCCCCGGAGAACGAGAAGTCCAGCAGTCGCCAGACGTCCTGGCGCCGCAGGGTGCACACCCATTCCTCGTAGGTGTCCAGCTGTCCGGCGGCATAGATGCCGCCGACCACTGCCCCCATGGAGGAGCCGGCAATCGTCCGGATCTCGTAGTTCGCGTGGTCTTCCAGCCAGCGGATGACCCCGATCTCGGCGAGACCGCGGGCCCCGCCGCTGCCGAGCACGAGCGAGACGGTCCTGGGTGGTTGTGGCACGGCGCGGTTCCTCAGTTCCGTTCGGGGTCAAGCAGATGGTCATGCAGGGCAGTGGCCTGTTCTCCGGCCGGTTCCTCGACGTGGATCTGCCAGACCGCGGCGGGGTGGTCCGGGCTCCAGTCGCTGAACACGATCAGCCCGGCGTACGGGCCGGATCCGGTGATGCGGCCGTGGATCAGGCGTCCCTCGGAGTCGGCATCCAGCCGCACGGAGAACTCCGGGGCGGGCGCGGGAAGCGTCCAGGAACCGTCCCGGCCATGTTCGCGAAAGCCCTCGCTGGAGGGCACCGCCGCATCGCCGAAATGGCGCTGCAGCAGCGGCACCGCCAGGCGGTGCGGCAGGCCCAGCACGGTTTCCACGCCGGCGCGCCCCCGGTCCACCGCGCGCGCGGCAGTGTCCAGCGGATTCCTGCGACGGAACGGATTGCGCAGCCAGCGGATCATCACGCCGGTATGATCAGGCAGCCCGGCCGGCGCTGCAAATGGACACAGCTTTCGCCCCGGCCCCCTGGCATCCGGCCGGCAGGGTCGCTACGGTGAGGTGGCTACAGGCCACACCAACGTTCCAGGAGGTCCTTATGGGTTTTGCCCTGTCCGACATGCAGCTCATCAGCCCGGAATTCGAGTCGCGCGGGAAGATCCCGGCGCGTTACACCGGCGAGGGCGAGGATGTGTCCCCGCCGCTGGCCTGGAGCGGGGCCCCCGAGGGCACCCGCGGGTTCGCGATCATCTGTCACGATCCCGATGCCCCGCTGGTCAAGCCCGGCGCCTACGGTTTCGTGCACTGGGTGCTGTACAACCTGCCACCCGACGTCACCAACCTGGAGGCCGGCACCTCGCTGGGGACCGCCGGGCACACCGATTTCGACCGCAGCGGTTACGGCGGCCCCATGCCGCCCGGCGGGCACGGCGTGCACCACTACTTCTTCTGGGTGCTGGCGCTGGATGCCGATCTCCAGGCTCCGCCGGGGCTGACCCTGGAACAGTTCCTGGAGCGTGCCGAACCGCACGTGATCGGCATGAACCGGCTGGTGGGCACCTACACCCGCGACTGATTCAGTCGAACTGCGAGTCGCCGCGCAGGGCCGAGGCCAGGGTGCCGGTCATGCGGTCGAAGCGGCGCTCCAGGTCCACCCGCCAGTAGCCTTCCCGCTCGCCCGTCTCGGGCTGCGGGCTGGCGGGGTCGACGCGTACATGGCGTCCGCCAGTGGTGCGCATGTGCTCGATGAACCGCAGGGCGTTGGCGCGCTCGCGGAAGCGGCAGCGGTAGTGCTGGCCGACATGGCCGGTCTGCTCGCTGGAGGCGACCGCGTCGTCCATGCCTTCGAGGAAAGCGCGCCCGAGGGCGCGCTCGATCTCCGGGTCGCCGGTGTGTCCGTGCTCGGTCAGGAAGACCGCAAGCCGCATCAGGCGGTGGGTGAAATACTCCGCGGGCAGGTCGAGTAGCTGCCCGCTGCAGACACGGATATCGTTGATGCAGGAACGGCCGGTCACGTACTTGGCGCGCGTGCCGTTGTCCTCGGCCTTGAGCACCAGCCCCTCCACCCCGCGCGCGTCCAGTTCCAGGATCCGATGGCGCAGAGCCTCGAGCTCGTCGGGGTGGAAGACACCGTGCTGCGCCGGCTGCGGCAGGCCGTGGCGCTCGATCCGGCGCTGCTTGTCGGCATGCGGCAGAAAGCCCGCGTGATCGCGGCGCATCATGTCGAATACGAACAGCCCGATGTCGTCCTCCACCTGGGCACTGGTGCCCTCCATGTACGGGGTGTCGGGCCCGGCGATCTCGGCGCACAGGATCAGCTCCGGGTCCTCCTCGAACACCTGCGGGTCCACGAAATCCGGCACCCGGTCGGTGGCGAAGGGGCACACGAAGCCGCCGCGCGAGAAGGCGTAGATCGCGTCGCCTTCGCGCAGGATGCGCACGTTGAAGCCGTCGATCTTCTCCTCGGCCCGGAACGGGCCGTCAAACTGGCGCGGCAGGCCGGCGGCCAGCGACTGGATGCGGGCGATGGACGGGTAGCCCGGCAGGACGCGCCCGTCGGGCAGTACCACGCTGCCGCGCGGAAAGCCATCCACGCTCTCCAGCAGGCGGTGGGAGGTCAGTCTCGCGAACTGTTGCTCGCGGGCGCGGCCCTGTTCCAGGGCCTGATCAAGGGTTGCGGCGTCCATGCCCCAGTGTATCGCCCCGGCCGCGGGCGCGTACATTGCGCCGGCACGCCTCAGCCCGGCCCGTTGCCGGCGAGGGCGTGCAGGGCGGTCCCGCGCTCGTGCGCCCGGGCCGCCTGGCCGGCCAGGCGGCGGGCGAGGCTGATGATGCGCAGCTGGCGGTCCATCTCCGCCATCGACAGTGCGCCGAAGGTGCCCTCGCGCAGCAGCGCCGCCTTGAGTTCCTGATAGGCGGCTTCAACGTCCTCCACCGCGCGGGATACCTCCTCCGCGGGTGTCCCGGCCGTCTCCTCGTCGCCCTCCAGGCGCGCCCAGTCCAGGGCGCGGATCACGCGGCCCTGCCAGGCGCGGCGCCGCGCGGTCATCTCCGCAGTGGTGTCGTCGCTGGCGCTGCGGCGAAGTTCGGCGATCTCGGCGGCGCGTGCGGCGATGTCCTGATGGTAGCGGGCGACACGCACCGCCTCGGCGATCCCTTCGGCCGTGGCGTCCGCCATCGACACCCGCCCGGCGCGGTTGGCGAACTCGCCGATGGCCTCCACCAGCCGCTCGACAACATCGAGTCGCTGGCGCAGCCCCGATTCGGCCGGCGGGGTCTCGCCGAGCGCGTCGCGCGCCATGCGGTAGGCCAGATCTCCGGCCCGGTCGACTTCCATGACGAGCGATTGCAGGGCCAGCTCCGGTACGCCTGCACTGCTGTCGTCCAGGTAGCGGGGCCGGGCCTCGTCCAGATCCGCGCCGCCGAAGTGGCGCTGCAGCCGCCGGATCATCGGGCCGGCCAGCGGGATCATCAGGATCACGCCCAGGACGTTGAACGCGGTATGGAACAGGGCCAGCAGCATGGCCGGAGCGGGAGCGGCCTCCGGTCCGCCCCAGATCCATTCGATGCCGGCCAGGAACCAGGGAAGCATCAACAGGGCGACGACAGCCGTCAGGCCGTTGAAGATGACATGGGCGGCGGCCACGCGCTTGGCGTTGGCGGTTGCGCCGATCACCACCAGCACCGCCTTGACCGTGGTCCCGAGGTTGGAGCCGATGACCGCGGCGGCGGCCGCCTCCAGCGGGATCGCGCCGCTCATGGCGGCGGTCAGGGCCATGGCCATGGCCGCCGACGAACTCTGCATGGCCAGCGTCAGCAGCATGCCTATGGCGACCATGATTACCAGGCCGAGGAAGCCGGGGCGGGCCAGTGCCCCCAGGTCCACGGTGTCGCCGAGGTCGACGAAGGTCGCCCGCAGCACGTCGATGCCCAGGAACAACAGGCCGAATCCGGCCAGCGCGAGGCCGAGGTAGCGCAGTCTGGGTCCGCGCATGATGATGAATACGAGCGCCCCGAGCCCGATGGCCGGGAGGGCAAAGGCCTCAATGCGGATCTCCAGCCCGAGGATGGACACCAGCCAGCCGGTCACGGTGGTGCCCACATTGGAGCCGAAGATGACCCAGACCGACTGGCCGAGGGTCAGCAGGCCCGCGTTGGCGAAGCCGATGATCGCCAGGGTGACGGCGCTGGAGGACTGCACCAGCGCGGTCACGCCCACGCCGGTGGCGAGTGCCCGGCTGCGGCTGCGGGTCCAGCTGCCGAGGATCCGGCGCAGGGCCTTGCCCCCGGCGGTGCGCAGACCGTCGGTGAGCAGGTGCATGCCCAGCAGGAACAGGCCCAGACCGCCGAGGAAGCCGGCGATCAGCGCCAGGGCGCCGGTGTCGGGAGCCCCGGTCATGGTTGTACCCCGGGGCCCGATCCCGAGCCCTTTTCCGGGCCCGGGGCCGGGCGGCGGCTACAGCTCGATGGTGTCGCCATAGTCCGGGATGCGGGCGTCCAGGTCGCGTTCGCGCATCACCTGCGCCAGGGCCTCGCGCGCGGCCGGTTCGCCGTGCACCAGATGGAAGACCGGTCGGTCGCGGAAGCCGGCGGCCCAGTCGACGAGCCGGGACTGGCCGGCGTGCGCGGAGAGCCCGCCCAGGGTATGCACATGGCCCTTCACCGCGATGTCGTCGCCGTGGATCTTCACTGAGCGGGCGCCGTCCACCAGCTGGCGGCCGAGGGTCCCGGCGGCCTGGAAACCGGCGATCACGAGATGCGTGCTGCGTCGTTCGAGGTTGTATTTCAGGTGGTGGCGGATACGGCCGCCGTTGCACATCCCGGCGCCGGCGATGATGATCGCGCCGCCGGAGATGCGGTTGATGGCCATGGATTCTTCCACCGTGCGGGTGAACTCCAGCGGCGGGAGGTATTCCCGCGGATTCCCGTTGGCCGCCTGATGCAGCCGCTCCAGGTCTTCCGCGTTCAGGGACTGGCGGCAGCGTGCGTACAGCTCGGTGACGCGGATCCCCATCGGGCTGTCGAGGAAGATCTTCTGCTGCGGTACCCGTCCGGCGTGGTGCAGCATGCCGAGGTGGTAGAGGATTTCCTGCGTGCGGCCCACGGCGAAGGCCGGGATCAGCACGTTGCCGCCATCGTCCCAGGCCTCCTGCAGGATCTGCGCGAATTCCTCGATGGTTTCTTCCAGCGGGCGGTGGTCACGGTCGCCGTAGGTGCTTTCCAGCAGTACATGGTCGGCCTGCTCCGGCCGTGCGGGCTCGTTCATCAGCACCGACTCGGGGTTGCCGAGGTCGCCGGAGAAGAGCAGCCGCCGCTCGCGGCCGCCGGACGGCACCACCAGTTCGACGATGGCGGCACCCAGGATGTGCCCGGCGTCGTGGAAGGTCAGACGCGAGCCGTCGTCCAGATGCCGGGGCTGGCCGTAGGAGACCGGCTCGCACAGTTCGAGCGTTGTCTCCACGTCCTGTTCGTCGTACAGCGGCTCCAGCAGCTCGCGGTCGTTGCGCGCGCGCCACTTGTTCTCCCATTCGATGTCCTTCGCCATCACGAAGGCCGAATCGCGCAGCATGATGTCCAGCAGTTCCAGCGTCCCCGGCGTGCAGAAGATCGGGCCGCGGTAGCCGTCGCGCACCAGTTTCGGCAGCAGGCCCGAGTGGTCCAGATGGCCGTGCGAGAGGATCACGGCGTCGGTGTTCGCCGCCACCTCGGCCAGCGAGGCGCGGTTGTGCTCGTCGGCGTCGCTGCCGCCCTGCTGCATGCCGCATTCGAGCAGGTAACGGGCGTGGTCGGTGTCGATGCGATAGCGCGAACCGGTGACCTCGCCGGTGGCGCCCTGAAAGGTAAGCTGTGCCATGCCGCGCAGTGTACCGGCTTTGGCGGGGCGGTCGCAGGGGGTCAGCGGTCGCCGTCTTCCAGCAGCCGCTCGATCTGCTCCGGTTTGAGCCCGGCCACTCCGCGCAGTGGCAGCACCAGCCCGAGGCCGCGTCCGTGCGCGGCGAGTCCCAGTTCGGTGTCCAGCGTGGTGCGCAGGCGTTCGCCGTGACCGGTCTCCAGGATCGCCAGCAGCAGGGTGCGGGCACCCTCGTAGTGCAGGCTGAGGATGCGCGGGTGATGGTCGGTGGCGGCGTTGCGCGCATCCATGAGGGTGAGTCCGGCGCCGCCGCCCCGGCGCACGATCTCCACCGCGCGGTCGCGTTCGGTGTCGGGGAACATCACCGCCAGCAGCGACAGCGGCAGTCCGGCGGCCGGCGGGGGCGGCGCGTGTCCGGGCGAGCCCGGTGCCTGCGGGCGGGCATTGGCCATGTCCAGCAGCGCATCGGTGTCGTCGGAGGCCTCCAGGGTAAAGGCCAGGCCGTTATAGGGCTGCAGCAGGTCGAGTTCCAGGTTCAGCCGCCGCGCGATGCGTTCACCGCGTGCTGGATCGGTCTTCCAGATGCACACCGATTCGAGTCCCTGGTAGGTCACGCCGAAAAAACGCATGTGCTCCGGAAAGCCGATGCCGAAGCCCTCGTGCAGCGACGGTTTCGGCGCGCCCTCCTCGGCGGCGATATGCACGGCGCGTTCCTCCAGATCGCCGGCAATCACGGCGACGAGCAGGACGGGTGAAGGCTCGGTCATGGCTCCCTCCGGGTGGCCGCGTACGGGCGGTTCGCCGCATGATAACGCAGGGGAACGAAAGGAGAACGGCATGCTGGATCCGTTTGTACCCGAGTCGAACATTGTCGAGATCCCGGATGCCGGGGTACTGCCGGCGGGAGGGACGGCCGATATTGGCTGGACGCTGGACTGGAACAGCGACGAGGCCCGCCATCGCGAATGCCTGTGCCTCCCGCGCCTGGATCCCGAGCGGGATGTCTGGCCCGCTGGCAATGGTTCCGGCGTGATCGGAAGTTCGCCGGGCGAGGCCTGCGAGTGGCCGGCGGCGCCCCTGGTACCCGCGGCCGATCCCGCAAGGGTGGTGGAGCTGTCGCCGGCGGCCTTCAACCGGCGGTTGCGGCGCCACCGGGTGGTCGAGCCGCGGGCCGGAAGGTTCTATCCACGGGGGTTCATTGCGGGGCACGCCGGGATCGAGAAGGGCGATCGCGCGCTGTTTCGCGTGGGGGCCCTGGAAGAGGCCCGCCTGCTGGCGGACCTGAATCACCCCCTCGCGGGGCGCGAGCTGCGTCTGACCGGTCGGGTGGTGGGCGTACATCCCGAGGGCCGCGAGGGGGCCGCGGTCGACGTGACCGGGCGGCTGACCGAACGCGGGCCGGGGATGCAGGCGCGCTGGCGCGGGGTTCCGACGGATTTCTGGAGTGGCGGTGCCTGCGAGCGGGAGGGCCCGGAGGATGATGCGACGTTCTACGCGCGGCCGCGCATGGTCCACCATCTGGATGCCACCGCGCGCGCCGGGGTCGCGGCACTGTACGCCGCGCTGGTGCCGCCGGGCGCACGGGTCCTCGATCTCATGGCGAGCTGGGCATCGCATCTGGACCGGGTTGCCGAACCGGAGGCCGTCATCGGTCTGGGCATGAATCGGGAAGAGCTGGCCGCCAACCCGGCGCTGAGCCAGGCCCTGGTGCAGGACCTGAATGCCTGTCCCCGTCTGCCATTCCCGGCGGACAGCCTGGACGTGGTGGTCTGTACCGCTTCGGTCGAATATCTGACCCGGCCCGGCGCGGTCTTTGCCTCGGTGCGGGAGGTGCTCCGCCCGGGTGGAGTGTTCGTGGTGACCTTCTCGGACCGCTGCTTCCCCACCAGGGCGATCGCGGTCTGGGAGCGGCTGTTCGACTTCGAGCGCATGGGACTGGTGCTGGACCGGTTCCTGGATGCGGGTTTCGTCGACCTGACCACGTTCAGCCTGCGCGGCCTGCCGCGGCCGGCGGGTGACCCTTACGCAGGCCGCCTGGACCATGCGGATCCGGTTTTTGCGGTATGGGGTACAAGTCCCCACGGCGGGGCTCTTAACCGGTAAACTGCATTCTGATTCGAGATACCCGCGCATGCGGGCCGGAACCGACGGGGAATGCATGGCCGCAAGCAAGGCCAAATCGGGAAGCAAGAGCCAGAATTCGGGCCAGAAACAGGGTCAGAAACCGGGCCCGAAGCAGGCGCGGGCTCGGGATACGAAGACGCCGGAGCCTCCCGCACCGCCGACGCTCAGCGGTCAACTGCTGCGCGGGCTCCGTGAGGGCGCGCTGCTGATCTTCGGCATGCTGGCGCTGTACCTGCTGGTGGCCCTGGTGACCTATCACCCGGGTGACGCCGCCTGGTCCACTACCGGGGACGGTGACGGGACGCGCAATCTCGGCGGAACCACCGGGGCGTGGTTCGCCGACATCGCCTTTCACCTGCTGGGCCATCTGGCCTTCCTGATCCCGCTGGCGGTCGCCGGCATCGGCTGGTGGCTGTTCCGTCACCGGCGCGATGCGCGTATGGCCAGTGCCCTGGAGATCGGCGTGCGCGGCGCGGCCCTGGTGGGGGCGCTGATCGCCGGTTCGGCGCTGGCGGCCCTGCACCTGCTGCCGGGTGGCATGCCGGTGCATGCCGGGGGAATCCTGGGCGACCTGTTCGGGGGCTGGGCGGTCGCCGGGCTGGGGCTGGTCGGCGGCACGCTGGTGCTGCTGGCGCTGTTCCTTGCCGGGGTCACGCTGTTCACCGGGCTGTCGTGGTTTGCGCTGATGGATGGCCTGGGGCGTACGCTGGTGCGCGGCTGGGAGGCCGCAAGGGCGCGGCTGGAGCTGGCGCGTGACCGGCGTATCGGCAAGCAGCAGCGGGCCGGGCGCGAAGAGCGCGTGGAGAAGGAGCGCAAGCGCACCGCGGACCGTCCGCCGAAACGGGTGGAGCCGAAGGTCGAGACCCCGCCGCCCAGTCCGCGCGTGGAGAAGGAAAAGCAGGTGCCGCTGTTCACCGCGGGCGAGGGCGCCGATCCGATCCCCCCGCTGGGCCTGCTGGACGAACCCCCGGCGGCCTCCGAGGGGCATTCGGAAGAGGCCCTGCAGGCGTTGTCGCGCCAGGTGGAGCTCAAGCTGAAGGACTTCGGCGTGGAGGTCGAGGTGGTCGCGGTGCAGCCGGGGCCGGTGATCACCCGCTTCGAGCTGCAGCCGGCCCCGGGGGTCAAGGCTTCGCGCATCTCCGGGCTGTCCACCGACCTGGCGCGCTCGCTGTCGGTGATCGCGGTGCGCATCGTCGAGGTGATCCCCGGACGCTCCACGGTGGGTCTGGAGATCCCCAACGACAACCGCGAGATCGTCGCGCTCAGCGAGATCCTGCGCTCGGAGAAGTTCGACTCCGGCAAGTCGCCGCTGACCATGGCCCTCGGCAAGGACATCGGCGGCGCGCCGGTGATGGCCGATCTGGCGAAGATGCCGCATCTGCTGGTGGCCGGGACCACCGGCTCCGGCAAGTCGGTGGGCGTCAACGCGATGCTGCTGTCGCTGCTGTACAAGGCCACCCCGGAAGAGGTGCGGCTGATCCTGATCGACCCCAAGATGCTGGAGCTGTCGGTCTACGAGGGCATCCCGCATCTGCTGTGCCCGGTGGTCACCGACATGAAGGACGCCTCCAACGCCCTGCGCTGGGCGGTGGGCGAGATGGAGCGGCGCTACAAGCTGATGTCGGCCCTGGGGGTGCGCAACATCGGCGGTTACAACAAGAAGGTGCGCGACGCGCGCGCCGCCGGCGAGCCGCTGAAGGATCCGCTGTTCGATCCGGCGCAGTCGGTGACCGCGACCGAGGCCCCGGAGCTGGAGCCGCTGCCGTTCATCGTGATCGTGGTCGACGAGTTCGCCGACATGATGATGGTGGTGGGCAAGAAGGTGGAGGAGCTGATCGCACGGCTCGCGCAGAAGGCGCGTGCCGCCGGGCTGCACCTGATCCTCGCCACCCAGCGGCCGTCGGTGGACGTGATCACCGGCCTGATCAAGGCCAACATCCCCAGTCGCATCGCCTTCCAGGTGTCGTCGCGGGTGGATTCGCGCACCATCCTTGACCAGATGGGCGCGGAGCACCTGCTGGGGCATGGCGACATGCTCTACCTGCCACCGGGCAAGGCGATGCCGGAGCGCGTGCACGGGGCCTTCGTGGGCGACAACGAGGTGCACCAGGTGGTGGAGTACCTCAAGTCCACCGGCGAACCCGACTACAACGAGGCGATCCTCGACGAGCCGGAGGCCGGCGCGGCGGCGATTCCCGGGCTGGAATCGGGTGACGGGAACGAATCGGAGTCGGATCCGCTCTATGACCAGGCGGTGCAGATCGTCACCGAGTCGCGCAAGGCCTCCATTTCCTACGTACAGCGACGGCTGAAGATCGGCTACAACCGCGCCGCGCGGATCGTGGAGGACATGGAGACCGCCGGACTGGTCAGCCCGGTGCAGTCCAACGGCAATCGCGAGGTGCTGGTGCCCGATCGCTCGAACGAGTGAGGTGCACGGCCTCGTTCACCGCGGATTAAGCTGTCGCCGCGCAATCTGTTGATCCGAGTTTCCCTGACGGAGATCGCATGAACCCGCGTCCCCCGAGTTTTGATGTTCGCCCGCTACGCGGGTCTTCCATGTTCCCCGGCCTGGTGGCGGCGTTGCTGCTCCTGTTCGCGGCTCCGGCGGGCGCGGCCGATGATGCCCGCCTGGCGCTGGAACGTTTCATGGCCGGCCTGGAGACGTTCTCCGCGGAGTTCACCCAGACGGTCAGTGACGAGACCGGCTTCACCCTGCAGGAATCCGAAGGGGTGATGCATCTGGGGCTTCCCGACCGGCTGTACTGGGAAGTGCACGAGCCGTTTCCGCAGGTGGTGGTCAGCGACGGCCGTGAGCTGTGGACGTTCGAACCGGATCTGGCGCAGGCTACGGTGCGCCCGCTGGGCGACGCGCTGGAGGCCACGCCGATCGCCGCCATCAGCCAGCCGGATCGGCTGGAAGAGCACTTTCGCACGCTGATCCTGCCGGTGCCGGATGGCGAGGCCCTGCGGCTGCTGCTGCTGCCGCGCGACGAGCATGCGGACTTTGTGCGCATGATGCTGGATCTGACCCCGGACGGCGACCTGGTGCGCATGCAGTTCGAGGACCTGTTCGGGCAGGTCACCGACGTGCGGTTCAGCGCCAGCGAGCGCAACCCGGAGCTGGATCCGGACACCTTCCGCTTCGAGGTGCCCGACGGGGCCGACGTCTACCGGCCCTGACCCGTTCCCGGCGGGGTTACAATCCCGGCATGAGTGACGACCTGTTCGACAACGACCTGTTCGGGGACGATCCCGCCGGCGGCCCGGAGGCCGACCGGCCGGCCCACCCGTCATCGCAGTCCGCAGCCGCGGCAACGACCGTGGATCCCGCCGCCCCGCTGGCCGAGCGCATGCGCCCGGCGCGGCTGGACGAGATGGTGGGGCAGGACCACCTGGTGGGCGCGGATGCCGCGCTGCGCCGCGCGATCGAAAGCGGTCAGACCCCGTCGATGATCCTGTGGGGGCCGCCCGGCTGTGGCAAGACCACGCTGGCGCGGCTGGTGGCCGAGGCCGGTGCCCAGCGGCTGGTGACGCTGTCGGCGGTGCTGGCCGGGGTGAAAGACGTGCGCGCGGTGGTGGATGCGGCGAAGACCCGGCGGCGCAATGGCGTTGGCACGCTGCTGTTCATCGACGAGATCCACCGCTTCAACAAGGGGCAGCAGGACGCGCTGCTGCCGCATATCGAGGACGGTACGCTCACGTTCGTGGGTGCCACCACCGAGAACCCGTCGTTTGCGCTGAACAGCGCGCTGCTGTCGCGCGCCCGGGTTTACCGCATGGAATCGGTGGGGGAGGCGGCGATCGAGGACCTGATCGGGCGCGCCCTGGCGGACGCGGAGCGCGGTCTGGGCGGTCGCGGGCTGAGCCTGGCCGACGAAGAACGCCGGCGCCTGGCGGGGGCGGCCGACGGCGACGCCCGGCGCGCCCTGAACTGGCTGGAAACCGCCTCGGACCTGGCGAGTGACGGGGTGATCACCGGCGAGGCCCTGCGCGCGGTGATGGGGGCCCAGTCGCTGGCCATGGATCGCCAGGGCGATGCGTTTTACGACCAGATCTCGGCTCTGCACAAATCGGTGCGGGGTTCCGATCCCGACGGGGCGCTGTACTGGCTGGTGCGCATGCTGGATGCCGGCTGCGACCCGGACTATCTCGGCCGGCGCCTGTTGCGCATGGCCTACGAGGACATCGGCCTGGGCGCGGTGGGGCTGGGCCAGCGCGTGCTGGCGGCGTGGCAGACCATGGAGCGCCTCGGCCGCCCGGAGGGCGACCTGGCCCTGGTACAGGCGGCGTTGGAGCTGGCCGGGGCCCCCAAGAGTAACAGCACCTATGCGGCCCTCGGACAGGCGCGGGCGGCGATCGCGGAGACCGGCAGCCCGGAGGTGCCGCTGCATCTGCGCAACGCCCCCACCGAGCTGATGCGTCAGGAAGGCTTTGGTGCGGGCTATCGCTACGACCACGACGAGCCCGACGGGGTGGCCCGCGGCCAGACCTATCTGCCGGAACCGCTGCTGGACCGGCGGTTCTACACGCCGAAACGGGCCGGCACCGAACGGGTGCTGGCGGAGCGGCTGGACGCCCTGCGGGGCGACGGCCGGGATGACGGCTCCGGGGACGTCGGGGTGTAGCCGGATGCCCGGGCCGCGCATGGCAATGACACCGCGATGATGAATCCGCGACCCTCGCGCCGCTGGCTGCCGGTGGCGGCGATCCTGCTCCTGCTGACCCTGGCCTGGCTGCTGTTCACCGGGGAGGTCCGTCCGCAGGATCTGCGGCTGGAGGACCTGGAGCACTGGCTGGCGGGGTTCGGCGTGCTGGCCCCGCTGGTGTTCACGCTGGCGTTCGTGGTCCTGGCCCTGCTTCCGTTGCCGAGTACCGCCTGGATTCTGCTGGCGGGGGCGCTGTTCGGGCCCCTGTACGGGGGGCTTCTGAGCCTGCTGGCGGCGACCCTGGCCGGGGTGATCGCCTTCTGGGCGTCGCGGTATTTTCTTTACCCCTGGGTGGCGCCGCGCCTGGGGCCGCGCGGACGCCGCCTGTGTGCCGACGTGCGCGAGGAAGGGTGGCGTGTGGTGGCTCTGACCCGGCTGGTCCCGGTGTTTCCCTACGCGCCCACCAACGTGGTCCTGGGCGTGACCGGCATCCCGGTGGGCGTGTTTGCCCTCACCACCGTCATCACGCTGATCCCCAGCCTGTTCGCCTACGCCTGGCTGGGGCACAGTGCGCGCGAGGCGGTGAACGGGGCCGAGGGGCGGGTGCAGCTGGGCCTCGCCGTGCTGGCGGTGATCGCCATGACCCTGCTGTTGCCGCGCTTCGTGCGCCGCCTGTGGCAGGGTCAGCGGGGTGCGCCGGAGGCCTGATCCGCCCTCGGGCCGGGTGGTTTCAGTCCGTGCCGGTGGCCTCCACGCCGGGCCGCCGCGGGGTAAAACCGGTGTCGGGGTAGCCGAGGTGATGTCCCTGGGCGTAGTCGATGCCGATCTCGCGTACGGCCTCGAGGACCTCCGCGTCTTCCACGAATTCGGCGATGGTGCGCATTTGCAGGTCGCGGGCCAGCGCCGCGATGCTGTTGACGAAGGCGCGGTCGCGCGGGTCGCGGGCCATGTTGCGCACGAAGTCGCCGTCGATCTTTACGTAGTCGATGGGGAAGCGCTTGAGGTAGTGGAACGACGAGAAGCCCGAGCCGAAGTCGTCCACCGCAAACAGGAAACCCTGTTCCTTCAGTGCCTGCACGAAGGTCTCCAGCACGTTCAGGTTGGACACGGTGTCGCGCTCGGTGATCTCGAACACGATACGCGTCGGGTCGATGCGGTAATCCGTCGCCAGGGTGCGCACCTTGCCGATGAATTCACCGATGATCAGCGCGCGCGGCGACAGGTTGATGAACAGCAGGCCGTCGTAACCGGTCTCGTGGATGTGGCGGAAGGCCTGCTCGATCAGCAGGTAGTCGAGCTGGTGCATCACGCCCATGCTCTCGGCGGTCTCGATGAACTCGTTGGCCGGCAGCAGCCTGCCGCTGGATTCGATGCGCATCAGCAGCTCGTGGATGGCGGTTTCGCCGGAGCGGACATCCACGATGGGCTGGAACACCGGCACGATGCGCTTTTCCTCCAGGGCCTGCATGATCATCATGCCGGTCTCGCCGGCCTCGCGGAACACCGTCGCCACCTCGTCCTCGTCCGGCAGGCAGACCGCGTTTTTCCCCTCGCGCTTGGCCTTGTACATCATGTTGTCGGCCACCAGGAACAGGTCGCGGGTGCTGTCGCCGTGTTCGGGGTAGACCGCGATCCCGATGCAGGTGGTGGCGCGCACCCGGGTACCGTCGGGGGCACTCAGGGCCATCTCGTCGGTGGCCTCGGTCATCCGCACCGCCAGGTCGCGCGCGGCTTCGGCGCCCGTCTCGGGCAGGATCAGGGCGAATTCGTCGCCCCCGTAGCGCGCCAGGATGTGCTCGTTTTCCACCGCGTTGCGGATAGTGTCGGCATACGCCTGCAGGAACCGGTCGCCGAAGGAATGCCCGTAGCGGTCGTTGATGGTCTTGAAGTTGTCGAGGTCGACGACCATCACCGCGAACGGGTAGTCGTGACTGGCGGCCCGCTTGAGCTCGTAACCGAACAGTTCCCAGAACACCCGCTGGTTGTAGAGGTTGGTCAGCGGGTCGCGGGTGGCGTAGTACTCGAGGTCCTGGGTGTACTTGTAGATCGCCTTCACCGAGCCGACCAGGTTCAGCAGGGTCGACAGGATGCTCTCGATCACCACGTGCCGGACCGGATCGCGCACCAGATCGGACTGCACGCCGATGCCGACCACGCCGCCGATGCGCGGGGTCTCCAGCATCAGTGACTTGGTCGCCAGTTCGATCTCGCTGGCATCCAGTTCGTGCAGGTCGGTGTGCGGATCCGCCACGTTGTGTTGCACGGTGATCCGAGCACCCTCGACGAAGTCGTCGTTCGCGCGGATGCGCCGGGTTGCCAGCTTCTCGAAGGTGCGGCGGGTGGCCTCCGGCGGTTCACTGCGCCAGAAGATCTCCAGTTCGTAGTGGTCCTCGTCCGCCTTGAACAGCGTGAACAGGGTGTAGGCGTCGATGATGGTGTTGATCTCGTTGAGCAGCACGCTGATGTATTCGCGCCAGTCCCGCACCACGTCGGAGGTGATGATGAACTTGTCCAGCAGCTTCAGTTCGAATTCCAGGATCTCCTTGTCTACCGCCACGCCGTGCAGCTTGTGCACCAGCTCGTCGACCTGGCGCACGACCTGATCCAGCTCGACGAATCCGGTGCTGATGGATCGCGTCTCCAGGCGGTTGAGATCGCGCACCGAATTGATGCTGCGCACCTGGTTCTGAAAGCGGCGTACCGAGCGGCTGATCGGCCCGGTCGCCCAGGCGGCCAGCAGGACCGCGGCCAGCAGCGTGCCGGCGCCGGTGGCGAGGAAGGTCCACAGGTGCTGCCCGCGGGCGTCCACCAGGGCCTCGCCCATGTCCTGGCGAACCTCCATCACGCCCAGCACGTCGCCGGTGTCGGCATTGCCGTGGCACTGCAGGCAGGCCTGGCGGGCACGCAGGGGAAAGGTGTAGCGGACCTCCTCGTTGGCCGAGGAGCTTTCGATCTCCCCGGTTTCAAACGCCCGCCGCACCCGGGCGTCGCGTTCCGGCTGTTCCACCTCGCCGTAGACCTCGGACACCTTGTCGCCGCGGAACAGGTCGAGTCGCAGCGGTGTGCCCTGGAAGGACTCCTCGATCCCGGCCGAGAATTCCTCGAGCTCCTCGCGGGTCCAGCCCTCGCTCATGATCTGGAACATGGACGCGAAGGTCTGATGGGCGATCCCGCTCGCGGTCTCTTCGGCCTGCCGGGTCATGGTCCGTTCGTAGATGAGCGAGGACGTGACGCCCGCAGTCACGAAGACCAGCAGGGCGACCCCCATGATGGCGGTCACGATGAAATAGCGCAGGCGCAGGGTGCGGCGTGGCTGAACCGGCTCGGAAGGCTTCGGCATGCAGTCCTCTGAGGGAGCTTTTCGGATGAACGGGTGTGGCGATCCCGTCAAACCCTGCACTTTGCGGGGGAAGAGGCGGCCAGGTTGTGAGCTGGATCAAGGTTTTTCGGAGAGAATGCGATCGGCGATGTTCCCGGCCGGGCCGATCTCGCCGTGGGGAAGGTCGCCGTCGGGGTCGAGGATCCACGCGGTGATATCCGCGTGGGTCTGCCGTGCCCCCGAATAGCGGGTGAGCAGGTGGTAGCCCTCGGGATAGAACACCGCCCGGTGCCCGGGTCCGCCTTCGGCCAGCGTGCGCAACAGGTCCGCCACCGGTTCCGGCGGGATCAGGTCGTCGCGGCCGCCGTAGAGCACCAGGCTCGGAGGTGGCAGGTCCGGGGCGGCGGCACGCGCGCGGTCCATCAGGGTGGTGAGGCCGTCCAGGCTGTCCATCCGGGCATTGGCACGTACCCAGGGGTCGCGCCGCAGGCCGGCGGCCACCACCGGGTCGTCGGTAGGGCGAATATCGAGGTGGGCGGCGTCTTCGGGGGACAGCCGCAGGCCCGGGAACAGCCGGGTGGAGGTCCACAGGGCCATGCGCTGATACCAGGGCAGGGCATCGCGTGCCCAGACGGCCGGGGCGATCAGGACCGTCCCGCCGACCGGCGGTGCCGGCTCGCCGGTGACCGCCAGGGTCGCCACCGCCGCCCCCATGCTCTTGCCGACCATAAGCGGGCGCAGGTCCGCGTAACGTTCGTCCAGGGCGTGGAGCAGGGCGCGGGCGTCGGCGGCCAGGGTCGCGTGGCCGGCCCAGTACCCGGCCGAGTCGGTGCGGCCGAAACCGCGCTGGTCCGGGGCGTAGACCGCAATGCCGCTGGCGGCCAGCGGCCGTGCAAGGGCGTGCATGCTGCCGCCGTAGTCATTGAAACCGTGCAGGGCCAGGATCACCCGTTCGGGCTCGCGCGGACCCCAGCGGCGCAGTGGCAGTTCGGTTCCGTCGGGCATCCGGGCCAGACCCTGTTCCAGCCGCGCGGGCTCGGGATTCTCGGTGGCCGGTGCGGGAAGGCCGGCGGGCGTGGCGGCGCAGCCACCGAGCAGCAGGCCGAACAGCAGTGCCGGGATGAGGCGGGCGAGGCGAGTCATGCGCGCTCCGGAGGCGGGCGGGGGTCAGGGCTTGCTGCGCAAGTCCAGGTCATAGAGGTTGTCGCCGCCCAGCCGGAACTCGCGAAACGGTGGCCGCAGCGCCCGCGACAGCGAGTCGATCGGGGGCAGGGTGATACCCGGGCGGCCGGAGCCGATGATCATCGGGGCGATGGTGAGATGCAGGCGATCCAGGGTGTCCGCGGCCAGGAAACGCGAGACGGTACGCCCGCCGCCCTCCACCAGCAGGCGGTTCAGGCCGCGTGCCTCGAGGTGGTCGCGCACCCGGCGGGGGGCAAAGCGTTCGCGCTGTTCGCCGTCGGCCATGACCGTCTCGACGGGCAGCTCCGCGCGTTCCACGTGGGCCGGCAGGTGATCGGGGGCATGCCCGGGCTTGTGCAGGACCAGGGTGGTCGGCCCGCCGGCCGCGAACACCTTGTGATCGGCCGCGAGGCGGCCTTCGGGGTCCAGCACCACGCGCAGCGGATTGCGGCCCTCGACCTCGCGCACCGTCAGCTGCGGGTCGTCGCTGGCCACGGTGCCGGCGCCCACCACGATGGCATCCACCAGGGCCCGCAGTCGGTGCAGGTGGCGGATGTCCTCCGGTCCGGTCACGTACTGGGAGTGCCCGGTATGCGTGGCGATCCGTCCGTCGAGGCTCTGTCCCAGCTGGCCGATGGCGATGGTGTCGGGTTCGAGGATCGGGCCGTAGAGGTCCAGGACCTCGTGCGCGGCCGGGGCCAGCGGGCCCGGCAGTGGCTGGCAGGCCGCATTGTCACAGCGGGTCAGCAGCCATCGCCAGGCCCGCGCTTCGGTGATGATTTCTTCGCTCATGGCTTCTCCCCGAGCAGGGTTTGGGGACGGCGGCGGGGCAGTTGGGGTAGTCTGACCGTTCGAGGAGCTAACTTCATCAACCCGACTCCGTATGGAAGTACCCGATGCACAACGCCGATCGCGGGATCTTTGACCTTCGCCGGGGCCATCCGATTCGTGTCAGCGGTTCCGGAACGGATGTCCTTGCAGCGGCCGTCGAGGGCCTGACACCGGGACAGCTCGATCGTCTGACCGTGATGACCGGCGGACGGCCCCGTCTGATTCTAACCCCCCACCGGGCGTCGGCAATGGGCTGGCCGCAACCGCTGGAAGAAGGCTGGGAAGGCGTGGCGCTGCAGCCGACCGGCACGGTGGATCCGGAATCGCTGTTTGTCCTCGCCAGCGCGCCCGAAGGCTCCGATGATGCCAGTTCCGCCGCCCGCCTGCTGGAAGGCGCGGTGCTCCAGCGCGCCGGCGAGAGCGAGGCCGCCGCGCTGGAGCTGGTTCGTGCCGGTCGGCTGCTGCCGGCGGTGGTGACGTCGTCCATCCCCGATCCGGAGCCCGAGGCGATCGCCTCCGCAGTGGCCGACGGCATGCTGCTGGACGTGGACGCCGCGCAGGCGCGCGAGGTGGCCGAGCATCCGCGCCTGGAGCTGGCCCATGTCAGCGAGGCCCCGGTACCGCTGGCGGACGCTCCGGTGACCCGGTTCATGCTGTTTCGCGAGGGCAACGGGATCCAGGAACACGTGGCGGTGGTGATCGGCGAGCCGAGCCGCTGGCCGGATCCGGTGCCGGTGCGCCTGCATTCGGCCTGCCTGACGGGCGACCTGTTCGGCAGCCTGCGTTGCGACTGCGGGGATCAGCTGCGTCGCGGGGTCAAGATGATCAACGACAGCGGCGGCGGGGTGCTGCTGTATCTCGCCCAGGAAGGGCGCGGGATCGGCCTGGCCAACAAGCTGCGTGCCTACACCATGCAGCACGCCGGGATGGACACCATCGACTCCGACTGCCAGCTCGGCTTCGGTGCCGACGGGCGCCGCTACGAGGCGGCGGTGGAGATGCTGGAGTTCCTCGGGATCGACCGTGTGCGCGTGCTGACCAACAATCCTGCCAAGATCGACGCCCTGCGTGCCGGCGGGATCGAAGTGGCGTCGCGCGAGCCGGTGCATGGCACCGTCAACCCGCACAACCTGCGCTATCTCAGCACCAAGGCGGACCGCGGCGGGCACTGGCTGGAAGAACTGCTCGCCGCGGAGGCCAGCCGCGGCTAGCCTCCACGCGGGACGTGCACGTGCTCAGGCGCCCTTGATCTGATCGTCGCGCCAGGCGTCGAGGAAGCGCTGCTGCGACTCGGTCAGGGTGTCGAGGCCGATGCCCAGGGTCTCCAGCTTGAGTTCGGCCACCTCGCGGTCGACCGCGTCGGGCACCGGGTGGACGCCGGGCTCCAGCCCCGCCGCGCGCTCGACCAGATGGCAGGCGGCGACGATCTGCATGGCAAAGGTCTGATCCATCACCTCGGCCGGGTGGCCCATGGCGGTGGGCGTGGCCAGATTCACCAGCCGGCCCTCGCAGACCAGATGCAGGCGGCGGCCGTCGGCCAGGCGATACTCCATGATGCCCGGCCGCGCTTCGTGCGGCGGCTCGACGCTCAGCCCCGCCAGCGCCTCGGCGTCGATCTCCACGTTGAAGTGGCCGGCGTTGGCCAGCAGCGCACCGTCGGGCATCGCCTCGAAGTGCTCGGCGCGGATCACGTCGCGGTTGCCGGTGGTGGTGATGAAGATCTCGCCCCAGGCGGCGGCCTCCAGCATCGGCATGACCTCGAAGCCGGCCATGTGGGCGCGCAGCGCCTGGCGCGGCTCGATCTCGGTGATCGCTACCCGGGCCCCCAGTGCCCGCGCCTTGCCGGCGATGCCGAGACCGCAGTCACCAAAGCCGGCTACCACCACCTTCTTCCCGGCCAGCAGCAGATTGGTGGTCAGCAGCAGGTTGGTGAGCGAGGACTCGCCGGTGCCGTGGATGTTGTCGAACTCGTGCTTCATCGGTGTGTTGTTCACCGCATAGGCGGGGAACGGCAGGGCGTCGGCGCGCGCCATCGCCTGCAGCCGCTGCACGCCGGTGGTGGTCTGCTCGCACATGCCGATGAAGTCGTCGAGCAGCGCCGGGCGTTGGTGCACCAGCCGCGCGGTCAGTTCGGCCGCGTCGTCGAGGATGAAGCGCGGGGCATGATCCAGGGCCTGCAGGTGCAGCGCTTCCAGCTCTTCCTCGGAGACCCCGCGCCGGGCGTAGCCGGTGATGCCGTCCTGCTCGTTGAGGGCGGCGACGACATCGTCCTGACTGGAGCCCGGCTCGCTGCCGGTGAACACCACCTCGGCGCCGGCGGCGGCGAGCGTCTCGACGAACACGCCCGTCTTGGCCTCCACATGAGAGCAGACACCCAGGGTGATGCCGGCCAGCGGCCGGCTGTGGCCGAGGCGTTCACGCAGGGCGGCGTGCACCGGCATGTGCTCCCTTGCCCAGGCGAGTTTCTGGCGACCCTGTTCGATGTCCGCGGCCATGACGTCCTCCCGAGAATGCGAAAGGCGCGAGTGTGCCGCGCCCCGGTGGGGACGTCCACCGTCGTCAGAGCAGGGCCACCACGAGGATGGCCACCAGGCCCAGGGCGAGCAGGCCGAGCATGACCACGGGGGAGGCCCCCGCAGCACGCTGCGCCCGCCGGCCCGCGCGGCCCTTGAAGGTCATCGCCAGGGCATGCGAGGCGGCATCGAGATGAGCATGCAGTTCCGCGTGCAGGCGCTGCGACCGTTCTTCATCGAGGGGTTCGAGAATCCGGCCGTCGATCCGCGCCCGGCCGTTGTCGAAGCCGACGGTCACGATATCCACCGGCCAGTGGCTTTCGGCGCGGAACAGGTCGACCAGCGCGGTCTGCGCGCTGGGGCTGGTCCTGAGGGCCTCGTGATCCGCTGCAGAGGCGGCGCTAATGCGCACACGCCGGGTCAGCCGTGAATCCGGCAGGGGGCGTTCCAGCGGCCCCAGCAACGGGCGCAGCAGGCGCTGCCACCAGCGCCGGCGCCGGAGGGTCAGACGAAGGTCCGGCGGGGCGTCCTGCTCGATCCGGAGCAGGTCGCCGGACGCGGTCACCTGCGACGGGGTCCCGGGGGGCGCGCCCGGTGCGGGCCCGGGCAGGTCCGCGCGCAGGGGGTCGGGGTGCCCGGGCGGATGCATGGGTGAATGCATGGGTGAATGCATGGGTGAAGGTCCCTCCGATTCAGCATCTTGGCCAGACCTTGAGGGAATTCACACGGCGGAACAATACACCCAATGGGCCATTCCGTTAGCCGGGCGTGAAACCGCGCGGCCCGCGCCGCGTCGGGCTACTGCATGACCCAGTTGCCGTAGACATCGCGGCAGGCGGTGCCGGTGATGGTCTCCGCTTCGCCGTCGATGGTCGCCAGGACTTCGTATTCGCGGCACGGGCGGCCGTCGCGTTCATAGGTACGTTTCGGCGTCGCCCGGTACTGCTGTCCGGTGTTGGGATTGCGCCACTCCCGGGTTTCGCGGTCGGGGGCGGTCTCCAGGGTCTGCTGCACGCGCATGCGGTCGACTTCGTCCATGGAGCGGCCGATGGCACCGCCAATGGCCGCACCGGCCAGGGTCCCGACGATGGTGGCGGCCATCTGCCCGCGGCCGCCGCCGATCTGGCTGCCGATGACGCCCCCGGCAGCACCGCCGATGACCGCGCCAGTCTGTTCGCGGGTGGGTGGATGGGTGCAGGCGGCCAGGGCCAGGGCGGTGCCGCCGACGATGGTGACGATGAGGGACTGGCGAACGAAGTTCATGGTTTTCTCCCCACGGCCGCCGACCGCGCCGCGTGAATGCGGACCTGCAGCCTTGACGTGCCGTTGTAATGGTTCCATTCAGGAGACCCCGCAAGCTGTATCCGGGTTCCCGGCGGCCACGGATCCCGTGCATCCGGTTCCAGCGCATTGAACCAGATCCCCTGCAGGTCGCCATCGGCCGTCTCCAGGCGCAGCCGCAGATGGCGTCCGTCGCCCATCCGGCGCAGGCCGTGCAGCTCGCCTTCCCAGACGAACACCGGGCGCGGGAAACCGCGACCCCAGGGGGCGAGGGCGTCGATCTGCTCGAGGGTCCCGGCCACCAGGGCACGCGGGGACGGGCCCTCGCCATCGATCTCCAGTACCGGCCCGGGTGTCCAGCCGTGCTCGCGCTGGCTGTCGGCACAGGCCCGTTCCCACGCATGGGCCAGGCGTTCGCGGTCGGCGCGGGCCAGCGTCAGGCCGCCCGCCTGCGCGTGGCCGCCGTGTTTCTCCAGCAGGTCGGGTTCGGCGGCGGCCATGGCCGCGAATGCATCGGCGACATGGAAGCCGGGCACCCCGCGCGCGGAGCCGGTCACCCGCCGGTCGCACTCCCATACCGGCGACACGCACAGCACCGGCAGCCCCCGGGCCTCGACCATGCGCGAGGCGATGATGCCGTGTACCCCCGGGTGGCCGTCGGGCAGCCACAGGCACAGACCCGAGACCCCGCGGGCGGCGGCCCGGGCGGCCTCCTCGCGGGCACGCACGGTGAGCTCGCGCTCGATGCGGCGCCGGTTCTGGTTCTCTTCGTCCAGCAGGGACCACCAGTGTTCGGCCTCCGCCTCATCCTCGGCCAGCAGAAAACGGACCCCGGCCATCGCCTCGTCCAGGCGGCCGCGGGCGTTGATGCGCGGCCCCAGGCCGAAGGCCAGGTCGGATTCGTCCAGCGGGCGCTCCCCGCCGGTGAGCCGCCGCGCCGCGACCCGCCAGCAGGGGCGGGTGTCGTCGGCGTTCATGCGCCGCAGGCCCTGATGGACCACCACCCGGTTGTTGAGGCTGTCGCCCAGCGTCACGCAGTCGGCCACGGTGCCCGCGGCCACTTCGGCCAGCAGGTCGATCAGCAGCGTGCGTCCGGCGGGGTCCTCACGTCCGGTGTCCTGCTGGCGCAGGCGGTGGACGCGCATCAGCAGCAGCCAGGCCACCATGCAGCCGGCGATCGCGGGGTCGCCATAGCGGCTGTCGCTGCGCGCCGGACTGACGCAGGCCAGTGCCGAGGCGGGCACGCCGTCTGCCGGGATCACGTGATGATCGGTGACGATGGTGTCGATGCCGGCGGCCCGCAGGCGGGCGATGCGCGCCTCGTCGCCGGAGCCGTTGTCGGCGGTGATCACCAGATCGGGCCGGGGGCGGGCGGCGAGGATGCGCTCGGCCAGGGCGTCGGACAGGCCGTAGCCCTCGCGCAGCCGGTGGCCGATCCAGGACTGCAGACGCGCCTCCGGGTGGCCCAGTACCCGGGTCAGGCCGCGATACAAAAGCGCGTGACTGGTGACCCCGTCGACGTCGTGGTCGGTTTCCAGGGCCACGGTCTCGCCGGCCTCCAGCGACCGCAGGATGCGCCGCGCCGCCGTATCCAGATCGGGCAGGGCGTCGGGGGGTGTCAGGGCGCGCAGCGGGCGTTCGACAAAGCCGGCCCGCAGGACATCCGGGTCGGTCTCGCTCACCCGGGCGGCGATCAGGCGGGCCTGCAGCGGGGTCAGTCCGGCCGCGCGCGCCGCGGCCTCCACGTCCGGGTCCGGCCGGCGTCGGCTCCAGGCCGGCTCCGGCGGCGGCACCAGGTTCTGATCAGGCAGGGGGTCCGTGCTGGACATCGGGGCACCGCGACTGCGGGTCGTCGGGAAACGGGCGCACAGGATAGAGGGCGCGGCGCGTGCCGGGAAGTGTCCCGTCCGCGGGCAGGGCAACGCCCGTCCCGGACAGTGACCGGGTCCGTCAGCGCGCGGGTGCTGCCGCGGGCCACAGGGCCGGCCACAGGCGCAGGGTCAGCAGCGCCAGCCCGGCCGTGGCGAGGGTGATCCCGGCGGCGGCCAGTGCCGGCCCGACGACCCAGCCGCCGATGGCGGTGACGGCCGCCCCGGCGTTGAGCAGGCCCCACTGGGTCCAGGACCACGGGCCCGCGCGCACCGGCCGCTCCATGAAACGCGGGATCATGTGTTCCGCCAGTCCGGCGATGAACGGGGTGATAAACCCGAGCAGGAAGACATGCAGCACACCCGGCCATGGCCCGTCGGGTGGCAGCAGGCCGCCGTGCAGGGCCAGCAGGCCCCCGGCGATCACCAGCCATACGACCGCGGACAGCAGATGGGCGCGGCTGGCCGGCGCCAGGGCGATGCCCACCGGCGTCGAGTGGCCGCTGCGCTCGGGCGTGCCGGCCACGATTTCGCGCGCCTCCTCCGGACTCTGCACACCGACCCCGCGCAGTTCGCCGTCCACGACCAGTGCGGGGACGGTCTTCAGGCGCAGCCGCTGGACCAGTTCGCGGCCTTCGGGCGTGCCCATGTCCACCACGCTGAAGTCGAACTCGCGTTCGGCCGCGATCCGGCTCCACACGGCCTCGGCCGAATCGCAGGAGGGGCACCACTGAGAGACCAGAAGCTGTACGCGCATGCGTGCCTCCGGGATCAGTCGGCGCAGCGCATGCACTGGACGCCGTAACGTTCGATCCACTGTTCCAGCGACTCGCGGGCCCGCTCCCCGGTGTACAGGTGCTCGCGCGCGGTCTCCGGGGCGTCCGGGCGCAGGCGCAGCAGCCAGGCCTCGTCGTAGGGTGCACGGTTCACCAGGTCGGGCTGTGCGGTCACCGCGGCATTCACCTCCTCGATGGTGCCGTCGAACGGTGCGGGCACTCCGCCGGCCCATTTGCCGGATTCCAGCCGTGCCAGTGTCTTGCCGCGCCTGCGGTGGGTGCCGGGGCGCTTGAACGTGGTGTACTGCAGGCGCCCGGCCATGGTCTGCGCCGGGTCGGTCAGCCCCAGGGTAAAACTGCCGTCGGCCTCTTCGCGGGCCCACAGGTAATCCAGATCGTAGTAGAGATCCTCGGGGATCTCGCAGCCGCGATATTCGCTCATGATCAGGCCTCCCCGGGGCCGCGCCGGCGCACCGTGAGCAGGATGTTGACGGTAAACAGCAGCATGGCCGCCCAGGTCAGCAGGCCCCCGGCGAGCAGGATCTCGCGGCTGCCGGCCAGCCAGCCGGCGGCCATCGCTGGCAGACCGGCGTTGGCCAGCACGAACTGGGCATCGGCGGTGCGCTCGGAAAACAGGTTGCGTCCCGAAAAGCGGGGCAGGGCATGGAGGCCGATCCCGTAGATCATCATGGTGACGAAGCCCAGCAGCATCAGGTGGGCATGCAGGCGCACCGCATCGCCGGTGATCGTGCCCGGCGCCAGCAGCCAGAGGACGGCCACCCCGCCACCGAGCAGGGCATAGACGAGAGCGATGGTGATGAACAGACGGTTGCGTGCAAGCATCCTGCGTCTCTAGAAGATGTAAAATAAATACATCAGCAGTGTATTGTAGATTGGCGTCAAGCAGATCATAAAACCGTTTCGTCGGTTTTTTGATTGATTAATAAAGGGTAGTCTGTTTGCAGGTTCATCAGGGTCCGCGGCTTCGTCTTAATGACCGGGGAGTGTTCGCATGCTTGAACGCGAGAGTCGCGAGATCACTCGTTCGAGCTGGTGCCGGAAGACAGCGAGCCGGTTCCCGGGCATCGGCCGGGGCCGTATGTCTCGGTACGGCTGGAGCTGCCCGACGAGGGTAATGTCACCGGAGGCGACGGGCGCGGTATTCGACGCGTGCCGCCGGGTACGGGGCATGATAAATTAGTCGAAGCTAATACAAGGGCCGGCCCCGGCGTTGCGCGCGGGCCGGCCTTTCTGCAAGAGGTCGGTGCCATGCAGCTTACCCGCCATACGGACTATGCGCTGCGCGTGCTTCTGTTCGTGGCCGTGCAGCCCGAGGGTGGCCGCACCACGGTCTCGGAGATCAGCGAGCGCTTCGAGGTCCCGCGCAACCACATGGTGAAGATCGTCCACCGCCTGGGGCGGCTCGGTTACCTGGCCAACCGGCGTGGCAAGGGCGGCGGGATCTGGCTGGCGGTGGCGCCCGAGGAGATCAACCTGGGCGAGGTGGTGCGCAACATGGAGCCCACGCTGGACGTGATCGACTGCACCCGGCCATGGTGCCCGGTCGCGCCGGCCTGCCGCCTCAAGCCCCTGCTCGACGAGGCGCGCGACGCCTTTCTCGCCGTGCTCGACCGCTACACCCTCGCCGACATCGTTCGCAACGAAGCCCGTCTGCGAACCCTGCTGCAGATCGAACCGCACGCCCCCGACTCCGGCTGAGCCGACCCGCCCATAAAAAAGGGCCCTCCGGATGGAGGGCCCTCTGGCGTCTGCCCGGATTGGCCGGGCAGCGTGCGGCTTAGTTGGAGAAGTAGCGCACGTTCGGGTCGGCCATGTAGGCGCCCACGTCTTCCGGGTCGGCCGGGGTGACGCCGTCGATCAGGTCTTCCTCGGTGTAGTCGGTGTTGGGCAGGAAGATGGCGCAGGTCTCGACCTTCGCACCGTTATTGATCAGGTTCATCAGCAGCTGCTGGGCGTTGCGGTCGGCGGGCTGCATGGTCGCGCCGTCAAAGTCGTCGGTCGCCATTTTGGCGGCCGGGCCGCACAGCAGCACGCGCACTTCCTGGCCCTGGCCCATGGCCTGGTTGGCCAGCACCATGGACATGAACTGGGTGTGGTCGTCGCCGGAGGTGACGCTGGCGAACATCTTCGAGGGTTCGTCGGCCTGGGCGACGCCGGCGCCGGCAAAGGTCAGGACGGCGGCAGCAGCGAGGGTCTTCATGGTACGCATGGGTACGTCTCCCGTTTGGGTGGTATGTAAGCGTTTTCGAATGTAGTTCAATACTTATAGAGAATGCAAATCAGACTGCGTCCATATGTCGATTGCGTCGCATCGGGTGATTCGTTGTTCGGGCGGATTCCCGGCGGGTGCGGCATGCGGCTCCTTTCGGGAAGCTGGCCTGTCGCCGGAATCTCTCCGGTAGATGGGGGACGGGGAAAGAAGTTCCCGGGGCGGCGGCGGAACCGTGAACCGGCCGATGCTGTCATCCTGTATTCAGAGCGACTGGGGAGGACGTAATGCAGGAGACGCTGGACAGGACGAACCGGCGCGGCGTGCGCGACCGAGCAATCGGGGTGCCGGCGCGAACCGCGATCATGGGGGCGCTGCTGCTGACGCTGCCGGCCCTGGCCGGTGCGCAGATCGAGACCGCGCCGGCCGAGGAGGGCGTCGGGCCGTGGACCGAGGAGGCGCCGCCGCTGGTGAAGCTGGAGCGATTCTTCCGCGACCCGGAATACGCCTCCGCGCGGATCTCCCCGGACGGCGATCGTGTCGCCTTCCTGCGACCGTACGGGGGGGCGATGAACATCCATGTGGTGGCGCGGGGCGAGCCGGTCGAGCAGGCTCAGCCGGTCACCACCGAAGAGCGTTCCATCTCGGGCTTTTTCTGGTCGCGCGATGGCGAGTACCTTCTGTATGCGCGCGATGCCGAAGGCGACGAGGACTTCGAGATCCGCGCGCTGCAGGCCCCGGCCGAACCCGACCCCGAAGCCGGTGAATACCCCGAATCCCGTCACCTGGCCGGCGGGGACGGTGTGCGTGCACGCATCTTTCACGTGCCCCGCGAAGCCCCGGGCGAACTGTTCGTGGGGCTGAACGACCGCGATCCCCGGCTGCACGATGTCTACCGGGTCGACATCGCCTCGGGCGAGCGTGAGCTCGTGGCGGAAAACACCGCGGAGATCGAGGGCTGGCATTTCCACGAGGGCGAGCTGCGCAAGGCGACGCGCACCACCGGTGATGGCGGGAGCGAAATCCTGCGCGTGGATGGCGAGGATGATTTTCGGCAGGTCTACGCCTGCGAGTTCGGCGAGAGCTGCTCGCTGGCCGGCTTCCACGCGGACGGCGCCAGGCTCTATCTGCGCACCAACGCGGGCGAGGATCGCGATCTGAGCGAGCTGGTCCTGTTCGACCCGGATTCCGGCGAAGAGACCCGGGTGCACCGTGATCCGGAAGGAGAGGTGGATCTCGGGCGCGCGCTGTTTTCCGACGAGGACCACCGGCTGCTGGCCACGCAGTACACCGGCGACCGGCAGCGGATCTACGCACACGACGAGGACTTCGAGCAGGCGCTGGACTGGCTGCGCTCGGAGCTGGGCGACGCGGAGCTGTCGTTCTCCTCGCGGACCCGTGACGAGGACGTGTGGACTGTGGGCGTGCAGCGCGACGTGGACCCCGGCAGTGCCTGGGTGGCGGATCTGCGCGAACGCGAACTGGAACGCCTGTATCGCACCCGGCCGGATCTTCCCGAGGACGTGCTGGCGTACATGGAGCCGATCCGTTATGAAGCCCGCGACGGGACCGAGATCCCGGGCTACCTGACCCTGCCGCGCGGGGCCGGGGCCCAGGATCTGCCGCTGGTGGTGATGCCGCACGGCGGCCCGTGGGTGCGCGATACCTGGGGCTACAGCGGCCAGGTGCAGTTCCTCGCCAACCGCGGTTACGCGGTGCTGCAGCCGAACTTCCGCGGTTCTTCGGGCTTTGGCAAGGCGTTTCTCAATGCCGGCAACCAGGAGTGGGGCACCGGCGTGATGCAGCACGACGTGACCGACGGGGTGAAACATCTGATCGACGAGGGCATCGCCGATCCGGACCGGGTGGCGATCTACGGCGGCTCCTACGGGGGTTACGCAACCCTGGCCGGGCTGACCTGGACCCCGGAGCTCTACGCCGCCGGGGTGTCGATGGTGGGGCCGTCCAGCCTGATCACCCTGATGGAGTCCATCCCGCCGTACTGGGAAGCGGGGATCAAGCGCATGCACGGTCGTGTGGGTGACCCGGACGATCCGGAGGACCGCGAGCGGCTGAAGGAGCAGTCGCCGCTGTTCCATGTTGACCGCATCGAGTCGCCGCTGCTGGTGGCCCAGGGGGCCAACGACCCGCGCGTCAAGCAGGCCGAGTCGGACCAGATCGTGGTCGCGCTGCGCGACGCCGGGCATCCGGTGGAGTACCTGCTGGCGCTGGACGAGGGCCACGGTTTCGTCAACGAGACCAACCGCCTGGCGTTCTTCGCCGGGCTGGAGGGCTTCCTCGCCGAGCACATCGGCGGGCGTCGCCAGGCGGAATACCCCGAGCCGGTACAGGAACGCCTGGAGCTGCTGCGTCAGGACATCGACGAGGTCGAGGCCCCGTGAGCGCCGGCGATGGCCGCCGCCCGGGCCTGGGGCCCGGAGACGTCGAGGTCCTCGAGCGCGAGTCGCTGTTCGAGGGCTTCTTCCGCATGGCCCGCTATACGGTGCGCCACCGGCTGTTCGGCGGTGGCTGGAGCCGGCCGCTGACGCGCGAGCGCTTCGAACGCGGACATGCGGCGGTGCTGCTGCCCTACGACCCGGTGGCCGACCGTGTGGTGCTGATCGAGCAGTTCCGCATCGGCGCGCTGGAGAAGCCGGCCGGACCCTGGCTGCTGGAGTTCGTCGCCGGGGTGATCGAACCGGGCGAGGAGCCGGAAGCGGTGGTGCGGCGCGAGGCCTTCGAGGAGGCGGGGGTGAACCCGGCGCGCATCGAGTTCGTGCAGGAGGTCTATGTCAGCCCGGGCGGCAATTCCGAGTCGCTGCGGATCTATTGCGGCGAGGTGGACAGCCTCGGTGCCGGGGGCGTGCACGGACTGGATGCCGAAGACGAGGACATCCGGGTGTTCACCGTGCCCTTCGACGAGGCGATGCAGCTGCTCGGGGACGGGCGTATCGACTCGGCGGCTCCGGTGATCGCGCTGCAGTGGCTGGCACTCAATCGCGAGCGGCTGCGGTGCGAATGGGGAGCGGGCGCCCGGGTGGATGAGCCGCGTCGCTGAAGACTCCCCCGCCCGGACCGGGTTGCGTTGACGCATGGCCGGAGGCTTCCGGATAATTCCCAGCTCGAGACAAGGGCGCAATCGCCGTCCGGGGAGGATACGTGGCGCAGGAATACCTGCTCCGCCTGTACGTGACGGGGCAGACGGCCCGGTCCGCACGGGCACTGGCCAATCTGCAGGCCATCTGTGAAGAGGAACTCCAGGGACGCTATCGGATCGAGGTGATCGACGTGCTCGAAAATCCCGAGCGCGGCGAGAACGAGCGCATCGTCGCCACTCCCACCCTGATCCGTGAGCTGCCTCCCCCGATCCGCCGCATCATCGGCGATCTCTCCGACCGCGACGAAGTGCTGCACGGGCTGGAGCTGGTGTCACCCGGGCAGCGGGAGTCCCTGCAATGAGCGCGGACGCACTGCCGGGGATCGACAAGCTGGCCACCGGGATCCCGGGTTTCGACGCGATTGCCCGGGGCGGTCTGCCCGAGGGGCGCACCACGCTGGTTGCCGGTACGCCGGGCAGTGCCAAGACCGTGTTTGCCGGCCAGTTCCTGGCTGCCGGTATCCAGCGCGACGACACACCCGGCGTGTTCGTGACCTGCGAGGAGGCGCCCGCGGACCTGCGGCGCAATTTCGGCGCCTTCGGCTGGTCGATGGCGGACTGGGAAGCCGACGGGCGCTGGACCTTCGTGGACGTGTCGCCGGATCCGGACGAGGAGACGGTGGAGGCCGGCAGCTACGATCTCGGGGCCCTGGTGGCGCGCATCGAGCATGCGGTGGAGCGCAGCGGGGCCCGCCGTCTGGCGATCGACTCCCTGGGGGCCATGTTCTCGCGCTTCCCCGACACGCGCCAGGTGCGCCGTGACCTGTTCCGCATCGCCTCGCGGCTGAAGGCCCTGGGGGTGACGGCCATCATGACGGCCGAACGCGAGACCGAATACGGCCCCGTTGCCCGTCACGGGGTCGAGGAGTTCGTCGCCGACAACGTGGTGATCCTGCGCAACATCCTGGAGAACGAAACCCGGCGGCGCACGCTGGAGATCCTCAAGTTTCGCGGGACGCAGCACCAGAAGGGCGAGTACCCGTTCACCATCCTGCCGGAGGGCGGGCTGATCGCCATCCCGCTGTCGGCGATGGAGCTGACCCAGCATTCCACCGACGTGCGCACGACCTCCGGCAACGACGAGCTGGACCGGATGTGCGGCGGCGGTTTCTACCGCGACTCGATCGTGCTGGTGTCCGGTGCCACCGGTACCGGCAAGACCCTGATGGCGACGGAGTTCACCGCGGGCGGACTGGCCGCCGGCGAACGCTGCATGCTGTTCGCCTTCGAGGAAAGCCGCGAACAGCTGATGCGTAACGCGCGCGGGTGGAACGTGGACTATGCGCCGGCGGAGGAGGCCGGGGATCTGACAATCCGCTGCGACTACCCCGAGGCCGCCGGACTGGAGGACCACCTGGTCCGGATCAAGGAGGAGATCGACCGCTTCCGCCCGGACCGGGTCGCCCTCGACAGCCTGACCGCGCTGGAGCGCGTGGCCAGCCCGCGCGGGTTCCGCGAGTTCGTGATCAGCCTGACCTCGTTCATCAAGGAGCGTCAGATTGCGGGGCTGTTCACCGCTTCCACGCCGTCGCTGATGGGCGGCGCCTCGGTGACCGAGGCGCACATCTCCACCCTGACCGATTCCATCATCGTCCTGCGCTATGTCGAGATGCGCGGGCGGGTCCATCGCGGCCTGGCCGTGCTGAAGATGCGCGGCGCGGGGCATGACGCCGGGATCCGGTGCTTCAACATCGACGATCGCGGTATGCATATCGGCCAGCGCTTCAGCGGCGTGGAGGGCATCCTCGAAGGGCATCCCGTGCATGTGCAGCAAGGAGACGAGGACACATGATGCCGAATCCGGACCTTTCGATGCCCCCGGCCGCAGTGCCCGGCGCCGTGCTGTGGGCGGGTGACGGGGGCGGCGACTTCGCCGGTTCGGGTCCGTCGGGCGATGGCCTGCGGGCGATCCTCGAGGCCTCCGCCGATGCCATCATCGTGGTGGACTCGGCGGGCGTGCTGCGGTATGCCAACCCGGCCGCCAGCCGGCTGTTCGGGCGCGACCTGCAGGCCCTTAGGGGCACCGGGTTCGGTTTCCCGACGGCTCCCGGACGCACCGAGATCGACGTGCTGCCTCCCGGCGAGGCCCCGCGCGTCGCCGAGATGCACGTGACCGCCCTGAGCTGGGACGGGGATGACGCCAGCCTGGCGATCCTGCGCGATGTCACCGAGCGCAAGGCCATGGAAGACGAGCTGCGCCTGGCGGCCCAGGTATTCGAGAACGCCTCCGAGGGGCTGCTGATCACCGATGCGGGGCAGCGTGTGCTGAAGGTGAACCCCGCCTTCATGTCCATCACCGGGTACCAGCCCGGCGAGGTGCACGGCCGGCCGATGGGCGAACTGCTGGATTCGGAATACCAGGACCCGGAGCTGCTGGAAACCATCGAGGCCGCGGTGCGCAGCGCCGGCCGCTGGGAAGGCGAGCTGGTCAAGCGCCGCCGTGACGGCGGACCCTGCTACACCTGGACCACGGTGATCGCGGTTCGCGGCGAGATGGGGCAGCCGACCCATTTCATCGTGACCTTCGAGGACATCACCCGCTGGAAGGAGGCCCAGCAGCGCCTCGACCACCTGGCGCACGCCGATCCGCTGACCGACCTGCCGAACCGCACCGCCTTCCATCAGCATCTCGATCTGGCGCTGGGGCAGGCGCGGCGTCATGGCGATGTCGTGTCCGTACTGTTCGTGGATCTTGACCATTTCAAGCCCGTCAACGACGCTCTGGGCCACGCGGTGGGGGACGAGATCCTGCAGGCCGTGGCCGCACGCCTGCGCGAGACCGTGCGCGAGAGCGACCTGGTCGCGCGGCTGGGCGGGGACGAGTTCATCGTGCTGGTGCGGGACATCCGGCGCGAGGCCGATGCGGGAATCGTGGCCCAGAAGGTCATCGACGCACTGCAGGCTCCGTTTTACGTGCGCGATCACGAGATCCACATCGGATCCAGCGTGGGCATTGCCGTTTACCCGGAAAACGGGCGCGACGGCGACACCCTGATCCATGCAGCCGATCAGGCCATGTACCGTGCCAAGGATCGCGGGCGCGGGCTGTTTGCGTTCGCGGACCATGCCGGAGAACCCCCGCCGGCGACGCCATTCGCAGGCTGGCCGGCGGACTGCAGCTGACCCCGTGATGCCCGGCGCCGGCCGGGTGCCGTCAGGCCGGGCAGGACTCGTCGGGGATCCGGCGGTCGCGTTCCTCGTCGCGCGCGACGGTTGTCGGCGTAGTGCCGGCCGTCATCCCGACGGCCACCGGTTCGCCCATCCAGCGGTCGGTTTCGGCGATCGCGGGGGCGGCCCCGGCGAGCATCAGGCCAAGCGCGGCGGCGCCAGCGGCGGTGATCGTGGTGTGAGCGTGTCGCATGAGGTCCCTCCGGTGTTGCCCCTGAGATGTTGACGGTGGCGCGTCCGGTTTATTCCGCATGGGGCGGCTGCAGCCCGTGCCGGCGCATCTTCTCCCACAGGTTCTTGCGGCTGATCCCCAGGTGTTGCGCGGTCCGGGCGATCTGCCATTCGTGGTGCTCCAGGGCCTGGCGGATGTAGGCGGCTTCCTGGGCCTGCAGGTAGTCGGCCAGGGGCGGGGCGGATGCCGGAACCGTTTCCGCGGCGTTCTCCTCCGGGGTGCCGGCGTTCCCGGCTCGCGGGTTCTGCGGATCCGCCGGATCGCACAGGTCGGGCTCGTCGAGGACCGCGCCGGCGGAAAAGATGGTGGCGCGTTCCAGGCAGTGTCGCAGTTCGCGCACGTTCCCCGGCCAGGGATGTTCCAGCAGCGCCTGTTCGGCGGCGGGCGTCAGGCGGCGCGGGGCAGCGCCTTCCCGCGCGGCCAGATCGGCGAGGGTCTGGTGTGCCAGCCACAGGATGTCCTCGCGCCGTTCGCGCAGCGGCGGGATGCGCAGGTGCACGACATTGATGCGGTAATACAGGTCTTCGCGGAAATCGCCGCGGTCGACGTTTTCGCGCAGGTTGCGGTGGGTGGCACACACCAGCCGCAGCCGTACCGGGCGGGGGGTCTCGGATCCCAGAGGCGTGATCGTGCGCTCCTGCACCGCGCGCAACAGCTTGGCCTGCATGGGCAGCGACATGTCGCCGATCTCGTCGAGGAACAGGGTCCCGCCGTCGGCCTGCTCGAAGACCCCGCGGCGCGCTCGCGTGGCGCCGGTGAAGGCGCCCTTTTCGTGGCCGAAGAGCTCGGCCTCCAGCAGGCTTTCCGGCAGGGCGGCGCAGTTGACGGCCACGAACGGGCTGTCGGGGTCGGGGCCGGCCTCGTGCAGGGCCCGGGCGACAAATTCCTTGCCGGCTCCGGACTCCCCGGTCACCAGGACCGTGGTGGCGCGCTCGGCGACCCGGGGCAGCATGGTGGCCATGTGGCGCATCGGCTGCGAGCGCCCCAGCGTGCTGCTGGCCGCGGATTCCATGGACTCGGCGGCCTGCAGTCGAGCGAGCTCCTCGGCGCACAGATCCCGGATCTGGTCGATCAGGTGATCCAGATCGAACGGCTTGGTGATGTAGTCGGCGGCGCCGCGCTTGAGCAGGTCGACCGCGCTCTCGACCGAGCCGTAGCCGGTGATGAACAGGGTGCGGGGGGTGTCCTGAGCGAGGGTTTCCTGCAGCCGGGCAAACAGGACGTCGCCGGGCAGGTCGGGGAGGCGGATGTCGCTGACCATCAGCTGGAAGCGTGGCTGTCGCTCCAGGGTTGCGCGGGCTTCGCCGGCGCTGGCGCACCAGACGACCTCGAAACCTTCCAGCTGGAAACGGTCGTTGAGGGATTCCCCCATGATGGGGTCGTCCTCGACCAGCAGGATGCGGCAGACGGTGTCGGTCATGGTTCACGGGGCTCGTCGCGGATGGGTGACACGTCAGGGTCCAGGCCCTCGGTCCAGGGCAGACGCACGCGGAATTCGGTCCAGCCGGGGCGGCTGTCGACGTCGATGGATCCCTTCAGCTGGGTGACGATCTGCCAGGTCATCCACAGGCCGATGCCGCGTCCGGAGGCCTCCTCGCTACCTTCCGTCCCGGGCGCGGCGTCCGGTTCGAACAGATGGGCCAGACGCGCGCGCGGGATGTGGCGCCCGCTGTTGGCGACCTGCAGGGAAAGGCCCTCGGCGTCGGTGCGGATGCGGCAGCGGACAAAACCACCGCTTTCCACCGCCTGGCTGGCGTTCAGCAGCAGGTTGATCAGGGTCTGGCGGACCAGGGCAGCCGGGAGGGGCACGGATTCGTCCAGCCCGCCGTCCCAGTCCAGACGGGCATCCCGCCGCTGCAGGTTGGGCAGGACCAGGGTGCGGACGTCGTCGAGGTCGGACGGGGTCAGGGGCTGGCGATCGGGGCGCGCTTCCACCAGCAGCGCCGAGACCGTGTCGCGGATCTGCAGCAGGCCCCGTTCGAGCAGGTCCAGGGTGCGTGCGGTACGCTCGTCGGTGGTGCCGTGGCGCTTCTGCGTGCTGATCGCGTTGAGCATCCCGCCCAGCGGATTGTTGATCTCGTGCGCGATGCCGCCGGTCAGGCGGCCGACCGCGGCCAGGCGCTCGGAGGCCATGACCTGTTTCTCCAGCGCCTCCTTCTCCCGCAGTTCGGTCAGCATCTCGCGCAGCCGGCGTGACAGCTGACCGACCTCGTCGCTGGATTCACGCAGGCGGCACTCGGGTTCCTCCGGGATCCGGTCCCCGACCCGGCGCATGCAGTCGGCCAGAGTGGTGAGCGGGCGCGCCATGCGCCGTCCCCACCACCAGCTCAGCGGGAGCAGCGCCAGCAGTACCAGCAGGGTGACGGTGGCAGCGCGTTCGAGCATCCCCACGAAGCGCGGCCAGTGGATGTCGCGCGGGTAGCGAAGCACCAGGGTGCCGAGTATCACGCCATCGGCCATGACCGGATGGAGCATGTAATAGTGCTCGTCCTCGACCAGGCGCCGCGGGGCAGGGGCGGGCTGCCCGGCGTCGTCGCCGCGGGTGGTCGTGCGGTTCATGTCGGCGATGGCCTCGGCCACCGGAGACGGCGATACGGCTTCGCCGTCCACCGCGGCCAGCATGCGCGTTTCGCCGGGCTGGCTGGAGACGAACACGCGCTGGCGGTCGTCCACCAGCAGGAGCTTGTCCGCTCCGTTGTCGCCGGCCGCCAGTGGTGCACGGATGATCTCATAGGCCCGCCAGACGTCGTCGTTGCGCATGGGCTCGACCACGGTCTCGCCCAGTACGCCGCCGAGGATTTCGGCGTTGACGAACAGGTCTTCGCGCAGTTCATCGTAGACCCGCGTGACGATCGCGCTGGTCAGGGCGATGGCGGTGATCAGCATCAGCGCGGTGGCCCGCGCCGGAATCTTGTAGCGCAGACTCAGGTTGGCGGGGGCCAGCCAGTCAGGAAGCCATTTCATCGGCGATCCGGCGAACGCTGTCGTACAGGGCGGGGTCGACCGGGGCGAAGCCGTCCAGCCCCAGGGCCGCGAGGATTTCCCGGCCTTCGTCGTGCGCGTCCATCGCCCCCAGGACCTCGCGACAGTGCCGGGCGTCCTCCGCGGGGAGACCGTCGCGCGCCACGATCGGCGGGAATCCGTGAAAACGCGAGCGCGACACGATGCGGGTGCGGTCGGTCACTCCGGGTTCGTGGCGTTGCAGCATGTCCCATACATAGCCGTCCACCGCGGCTCCGTCGACCAGCTGGTCGGCGACTGCCTCGACGGCATTGCGATGCGTCCACGACATCACCGTGCGGGCAAAATAGGCATCGGGGTCGGCGCCGGTGGCAAAGATGGCATGCCGCGGCAGGTGGTAACCGGACAGCGAATCCGGATCACTGTAGGCGAAGAAGCCGCCCTGCAGGTCGGTGATCGTGGAGGTCTCCCGGTCGGATTGGGGGACGATCAGGTAGGAGCGGTACAACGGCTGCCCGGCGTACACCGGGGCCACCAGCAGATCCAGCCAGGCCTCTTCCTGCACGAAGGGGTAGCCGCACAGCCAGGCCACGTCCAGATCGCCCTGGCGCAGGAGCTCGACGATCTCCGCATAACTGCCGCGCTGGATGAAGCGCACCGGCCGTACCAGCCGGTTTTCGAGAAACCCGCGCCAGCGCCGCAGCAGCGCCACGCGGTGGTCGAGGAACACCGGCGTCAGTCCGAAATACAGCGGGCGTTCGGAGTCGACGCCGGCGCCGTCGTCGGCCAGCAGGCTGCCCGCCGCCGCGCCCAGCACCAGCCCCAGAAAACCGCGTCGATCCAGGATTGTCCCCACGGCCATCACCCGCCTCATTGGCCTCGCAGACCCACCGGCTTTCATTCTCGCCCGGGACGGGGCGGGCTGTACACGGCAGGTCTTTCGCGGTTCAGTCGACCGCCTCGATGGAGACGACCGTGGCCTCCACCCGCAGGGTATGCCCGGCCAGCGGATGGTTGCCGTCGAGCATGGCCCCGCGTTCGGTGCGTTCCACCACCCGCAGCTGCCACGCGCGCTGCCCCGACGGATCGCCGGTGTACAGCGGCCGGCCCGGTACCAGCTCGACATCGGCGGGCAGGTTGTCGCGTACCGCCTCGAACACCAGCTCCGGACGGCGTTCGCCAAAGGCCTGCCCCGGGGGGATGTCCACGTGGCGGGTTTGTCCCGGTGCCAGTCCCACCAGGGCTCGTTCCAGTCCCGGCAGTGGTGCCGGATCGCAGTCCATACGGAAACGGGTTTCGTGTTCCTCGCGATCCAGACCCGCCATCTCCAGAGGGAGTTCGGGTTTGCCCAGCAGGCGATAGCGAAGCTGTACGGTATCGCCGGAACGCAGAGTCCGGCCGGTAACGGCATCAGGGTTCGGCATGTTTCGGGTCCGGGCCATGGAAAATGATTCAGGAAGCAAAAAGGTCAGGGTCCGCAGCGCTGTGCGGACCCCCGACAAGGCCCACAGGAGGAGCACGCTTCGTTGGACTTCCCTGCAAACAGGATGCCAAAAGTTGTTCGGGTGTTTTAAATCAGATACATGAAGACCTTTCATGGGTGTCCGTTTCCCGCCGGCATGCGGCCCGGCCGGAAACGGGGCGCGGTCCGTTACGGACCTGTAACATGGGCGGTGCGCGCCGGTTCGGGGAATGGCGCAACGGGGTTGCCCGTCCCTGCAGAATCCGGATGCCGGGCAGGGGGCCCGTGACCGGCGGTGATGCAAACGAGGAGAGAAACCAACATGAAACTGAGTAACTGGCTGGCGACGGGGTGTCTGGCCCTGGCGATGGGCGGCACGGCGACGGCCGGCGTGGAGATCCCCGCGGAAGACGAGCGCCTGAGTGATGCCCGCACCAGCGACCTGGAACGGGTGGACGAACTGCAGCCGGTGCGCGTGGCGGAAGACGTGTACGCGATCATCGGCTCCATCGACGGGCGCAGCTACGACAACCTCGGGCTGACCATGAATCTGGGCTTCGTGGTGACCGACGAGGGGGTGGTGCTGATCGACTCCGGTCCGTCGTACGCCTTTGGCGAGATGCTGGAGGCCGCGATCGGCGAAGTCACCGATCAGCCGGTCACGCATGTCATCGGCATCGGTTCGCAGGATCACCGCTGGATGGCCGATGGCTATTTCCGCGAGCAGGGGGCCGAGCTGATCACCCTGGAACGTACGGCCGAGACCCGCAGGGATTTTGCCGACGACCACATCGAACGCATGTCGGGGATCCTCGAAGACCGTTTCGAGGGTACCGAGGCCGTGGTGACCGACGAGCCACTGGAAGGTGACCGCCACGAGCTGAAGATCGGCGGCACCGAATTCCATCTGGAGTTCTGGGCGGATGCCCATTTCCCCGGCGACGCGGTGGTGTATCTGCCGCAGACCGATGTCTTCTTCTCCGGAGACATGGTCTATCTCGACCGCATGCTGGGTATCCATCCGTGGAGCGATCCGGTGGCCTGGCTGACCGCGGTGGAAAAGCTGGAAGAGAAGGCACCGGCCGCCGTGGTGCCCGGCCACGGGGACGTCGCGGGCATGGACCTCGTGACCGCCGAAACCGGGGACTACCTGCGGTTCGTAATCAGTGGCGTGGAACAGGCGCTGGAAGACTGGGCCTCGCTGCAGGAGGCGGTGGACGACCTCGGTGATGCCCCGCAGTTCGAACACCTGGAACATTTCGGCGACTGGCATCGCACCAACGTCAACCGCACCTATCTCTTCATGGAATAGATCGATGGAAAGGCCGGCGTGAAGCCGGAGCACCTCCGGTCGGTCGGGGGTGCAGGCCCCGGGCCCCGAGCCCCGGTACCGGAGACGGTGCCGGGGCTTTTTTGTGGCCGGTGCGGCGAGCGTCACCGAACGGTAACACCCTCGGTCGCGGGTCCCCGGCGGATGTCACCGACCGGTAACGCCGGTTTCCCCGGTGGGCCCCGGAGTCGCGCCATGACGCGGTTTCCGATCACCGGCACGCGCATTGCTCCAGCGGCGGAGAGCCCGGATTTCGCGGGTCCTTAATCCACCGGCCAGGAGTGTGCATGGCGTCCGATGCATCCGTCCCGATCCGCTTTCGTCGTCTGCATCCGGAGATCCCGGAGCTGGCGTTTCTGGCGGAAGACTGCCTGCCCGCGCGTTCGCCGCTGTCGCGCTGTGACGCATGCGCACGAGCCTGCCCCGTGGATGCGCTGGCGGCCGCGAAGGGCCGGCTGACGCTGGATGCGCATTGCCTGCGCTGCGGTCGCTGCGCGGCGGCCTGTCCCACCGGAGCGCTGCGTGCGGCCGATTTTCCGCGTACCGAAGCGCTGCAGGACCTGCCCCCCCGGCGGGATGAACCCCTGTATGTGGACTGCTGGCGGGTCCCGGAGCAGGCCTCGCCCGACGGGGCCCTGCGCGTGCCGTGTACCGGCGGTCTGGACGCGGGCACCGTGGCCGAGCTGACCAGCCTGCGTGACGGGCCGGTGGTGGTGCTCGATCGTGGCTGGTGCCGGGAGTGCCCGGCCGGCGGTTGCGAGCGACCGGCCGGGGCCGCGGTGGAGGCCGCGGAAGCGGCGCTGGAGGCGGCGGACGCGGTGGACTCCCTGCTGCCGCGCTTTGAAGCGGACCCGTTGCCGACTGACCGCGCCCGCGGCGAGGGGCCGCCTTCGCGTTCGGCGATGGCGGGGATAAGCCGTCGCGGCCTGTTCCGGCGCATGGCCGGCGAGGTCGCCGGGGCGCTGAATGACACACCCATTGAGGCCGAAGGCGAGGGCCCGTCGCGCCCGCTGCGTGACCGCATCCCCGCGCCCCCGCGCCAGCGCATGGTGCGCGCGCTCGAGCGTTTCGATGAAACGCTCCCGGCCAGCCAGCGCCCCGGACTGACCGTGGACCAGGACGCCTGCTGCAACCAGCGGGTGTGCGCCTCGCTGTGTCCCACCGGCGCGCTGGACAGCTTCGACGCGGAGGGAAGCAGCGGCCTGCAGTTCCGCCCGGAGGACTGCATCGGTTGCGAATTGTGCGTGCGCGTATGTCCCGAGCGCGCGCTCACCTCGTACCCCGAAGGGGGGCAGTCGGGAGAACTGACCCGGCATGCATTCCGCCGTTGTCCGGAATGCCGGAGACCGTTCGCGGGCGGCGAAGGACGTTTCTGTCCGTCCTGCGACAAGAAATACGGCCTGCTCGCGGGGGGTGGTTACGAGCTGCTCTTCGGGCAGGCCCCCGATTCCCGGGCGCCCGATGGCTGCGGTGCCCGGGTACAACAGGCGAGTCGCGATGCGGCCAGCGCCGATGCGAAGACGAGAGGGAGTGAGAGTCCGATATGAAGAATATCCTCGAGAGCATGTTCACGCGGAGGCGGTTTCTGCAGACCTCCGGGGCAACCGGGGCCGCGGCGTTCGGCGCCGCCGGCATGGCCAAGCTGACCGGCTTTTCCGCGGCCGGGGCGGGCGGGGCTGCACCGTCGAATGCGGCCGCGGCCTCCAACGGCAGCTGGAAGGACCTGCAGATGACCAAGAACATCTGCCACCAGTGTCCGGCCCGCTGCGGCATCAATGTCTACACCCATGAAGACCCGTCCACCGGTAACCGGCGGGTGACGAGCATCTACGGCGACCCGGGCAATCCGATCGCCAATGGCAAGCTGTGCCCGAAGGGGCATCTGGGAACGTACTTCCTCTACGACCCGGACCGCTTCAAGCAGCCCATGCGCCGGACCAACCCGAACAAGGGTCGGGACGAGGATCCGGGATGGGAGCCCATCTCCTGGGACGAGGCCTACGACGAGATCGCCGGGCGGATCAACGAACTGCGCGAGAATGGCGAGGCTCACAAGATTGCGCATCTGTACGGTCGCGGCTGGGGGCCCTCGGACGCGGGCCTGTATGGCGACTGGGGCAAGCTGGTGGGCACCCCCAACGCGGCCATTGGTCATGCCTCCATCTGCGCGGAAGGTTCCAAACACGCCAAGGGCGCACTGGAAGGCAACGTGTCGTACAACTCCTACGACTACAAGAACACCAACTACCTGCTGATCTTCGGCGCGGGCTTTCTCGAGGCCTTCCGCCCGTACAACTACCTGATGCAGGTCTGGGGTCACATGCGCACCAAGAGCCCGAAGACCCGGGTCACCACGGTGGACGTGCGCATGAACCCCACCATGGCGGCATCGGACCGCTACCTGATGACCAAACCCGGCACCGACGGGGCCCTGGCCCTGGCCATGGCCCACGTGATCCTCACCGAAGGGCTGTGGGATCGCGAGTTCGTGGGGGACTTCGACGACGGCGAGAACCGCTTCTCCACCGGCTCCACCGTGGACGCGGAGCGCTTCGAGGAGGTCTGGACCCGGGGGCTCGCCGACTGGTGGAACGCCGAGCTCAAGGACCGCACGCCGGAATGGGCGGCCGGGATCACTGGCGTTGACGCGGACGACATCCGCCGGACGGCGGTGGAATTCGGTTCCACGCGCCCGGCCATGGCGATCTTCGAGCGCGGCCCCACCGCGCACACCAACGGGGTCTATAACGGCATGGCGATCCATGCGCTGAACGCGCTGTCGGGCTCGATGTTCGCCGAGGGCGGGCTGTTCTACCAGATGGGCCCGTCCTACGCCTCCGGGCCGGCCGATGCGGACGACTACATGGACGACATTGCCGAGGACATGGACGGCCGGTACGACCGCATCGACATGGCCGGCACCGAGCGCTGGCCGTTCGCCGGGACCATGATGCAGGAGGTCGCGAAGAACCATAACGCCGGCGACCCCTACAAGCTGAAGATGGCGATGTTCTACACCACCAATCCCATCTGGACCGCACCGGATGCGCCGGAGTGGGAAAAGATGATGAGCGAGATCTTCGTGGTGGACACCTCGCCGTATCCCGGCGAGACCGCGAAGTTCGCCGACATCGTGCTGCCCGAATCGACCTACCTCGAGCGCCTGCAGGACTCGCCGACCTATCCGTTCGAGGGCTGGCCGATGACCGCGCTGCGCGTGCCGGCGGTGGAGCCGATCTACGACACCACCGAGTTCGGCAACATGATGATCGAGATCGGCAAGCGGATTAAGGGGCCCACCAGCGACTACTACCGTCAGGTGGATAACGTCGAGAACCTGCTGAAGCACCTTGCCCGCGGATTCGAGGATGATCCCGGCGACAACGGCGTCGACGGCTGGGAGGCCTGGAAAGAGCAGGGGGTCTGGTACAAGAAGCCCTACCACTGGAAGCAGCACCGTGGCGTGTTCTACGAGTGGGATGGCGAGGGCTACAACATCGAGATGACCGAGGAAGAGGTCAGGGAAAAGCTCATGCCCACCGAATCGGGCAAGTTCGAGTTCGATTCCTCCTACCTGCGCGCTGAGGTCGACTACATCACCCAGCATCTGAACGTGAGCCGGGACCGGGTCGGTTTCCCGCAGTGGCTGGATCCGGAATACACGGGCGGCAATCGGGACCTGCACTTCGTCACGCCCAAGACCCCGATGACCGCCGAGGGTCGCAGCGGGAATATCCCGCAGGCCACGGCCCTGATGCAGCCCAGCGTTGGCGGCAACGATCGCTGTTACGTGGAGATGCACCCGCAGACGGCGCGCGAGCGCGGCATCAAGGACGGCGACCGGGTCCGGATCACGGCGGATCTCGGCAGTATCGAGGCCTACGTGCGCCTGATGCCGCAGAACCGTCCGGACACCATCATCCTGCCCTACGAGCACGGGCACTGGGCCCAGGGGCGCTGGGCCGAGGCCCAGGAGCGTGCCACCGCACCGGGTAACCCCAACGAAATGACCGAAAACGTCTCGGACCCGATCTCGGGCCTGGCGGCCTATTACACCGGCCGGGTCGATGTCGAGCGCGTCTGAGCGCGCGGTCCGGAACGCAAGAGGAGACTAGAGAATGGCGAAATGGGGAATGGTCATTGACCTCGATAAATGTACGGGCTGCCAGGCCTGTACCACGGCCTGTGACATGGAGAACGACACCCTGCCGGGCGAGAGCTGGCAGGACGTTCTGTACTACACCGAAGGGGAGTATCCCAGTGGTCAGATGAAGTGGCTGCCACGGCCCTGCATGCAGTGCGAGGACCCGTCCTGCGTGCATGTCTGCCCGACCCGGGCCACCTACAAGGACCACGATGCGGGCGGCATCGTGTTCATCGACTGGGACAAGTGCATCGGCTGCAAGTACTGCATGATCGCCTGCCCCTACGGCGTGCGGTTCTTTGCGGATGAAAAGCCGCTGGTGGAGCCGGATCTCAAGGAGGTCTTTGCCGGCAGCGGCGGGCAGCTGTGGGATCCGCCGGGGCAGAGCCCGGATACCGACTATCGCCGTGGCATCGGCGTGCAGCCCAAGGGCGTCGTGTCCAAGTGCACCTTCTGCTACCACCGCGTGAAGGAAGCCCCCGAAGGGGTCCCGGACCTCGACGAGGATGATCCCGAGCTGGTCGATTACGTTCCGGCCTGTGTGCGGACCTGCCCGCCCAAGGCCCGGTTCTTTGGCGATCTCGACAATCCCGCCAGCAATGTCAACAAGCTGATCGGGAACAAGAACGGCATTCGCCTGAAGGACCACACCGGCAACCGCCCGCAGGTCTACTACCTCGGCGCCGGCGCGGGCATCCCCGCGTTCCAGCCCAAGTCGTAAGGGAGACGATTCATGACTGCGCAAGACAACCAATCGGGCAATCCGGCGTTGTTCACGCCGATGCTCTACGTCGGAGCGGCGATCGCGATCATCGCGTTCGTCTTTTCCGGCTTCATGCTGATGACCCAGGGTCACGCCGCATTCAACATGGATGCGAACGTGGCGTGGGGTCTGCCCATTTCCACCTACGTGTACTTCGCCCTGATGTCCTCGGGGCTCACGCTGCTGGCCGCGCTGGCCATGGTGTTCGGGTTCAAGCAGTACTACCCGCTGGTGAAGCGGGCCATCTGGCTGGCGATCATCACCCTGGTCGCCGGGCTTGCGGTGCTGGCCATGGAGATCGGTCACACCTTCCGCATGTTGTGGGCCATCCCGCTGAACCTGCAGGTCGAGTCGGCCATGTTCTGGATGGGCGTGTTCTATCTGGCGGATCTGATCTTCCTGCTGTGGAAGTTCCAGCGCATGGAACGCGGCGACTGGAGCAGCAAGCTCAGCCGTCAGGTCGGAATCGCGGGTTTCATCGCCGTGGTGCTGGCCGCCGGGACGCTGGCGCTGGTGTTCGGCATGATGAGCATGCGTCCGTTCTGGTACGACCCGACCCTGCCGGTGTGGTTCTACGCCACCGCCGCGCTGACCGGTGTCGCCGCGCTGGTGTTCTTCACCTACCTGAGCTACGGCATGAATACCGAACGCATGCCGAAGGCGCTGCGCATGGACATGGAAGGCCCGCTGCCGCGGCTGTTCCTGATCCTGCTGTTCATCACCCTGGTGATGTTCCTGGCGCGTCTGACCACCGGGCTGTATGCCAATGCGACCGAAGTGAACGTCGTGTGGGCGGACTACCTGCTGGCTTCGGGCTGGTTCCATCTCGGCGTGTGGGGCGGCATCCTGCTGCCGTTCGTGCTGTTGCTGGCACGCGGCCTGCGCCAGTCGCCGGCGATCCAGATGCTGGCCGCCGTGCTGGTGCTGGTGGGCATGTTCATCGAGCGCCTGTACTTCGTGGTTGGCGGTCAGGTGGTCCCGCTGTTCAAGGGCACCTGGGAGCGTGACCTGGTGGCCTACGTGCCGTCGCCGACGGAATGGGTGCTGACCGTCATGGGTATCGCCCTGGTCTTCGCCCTGTATGCCCTGGGCGAGCGGCTGTTCAACCTGAGCGACATGCCGCAGGCAGAGCCGGGCGAGGCCGAAGCCGAACCCGAAGCCACGGCCGAAGCACGCTCTTGAGCGGCCGGCCATCCGCGTGAATGTGGCACGGCCACAGGGACGGGCCGGGGTACGCCTCCGGCCCGTTTTTGTATACAAGGAGCGAAAATGAACCTTGAAGCAACGCAAACCGAAACCGATTTCCTGGTCCCCTTCGGCGAGACCCTGCTCTGCCTCGGGCAGGCGTTCCTGACGCCGAAGGAATCCGAGCGGGCGAATGCCCTGCGGGACGACCTGGTTCCGGATCTCGAAGCCCTGCGGGAAGCGACCGGAGTCCCCGCAGCCGGGGCACTGGACGCCCTGGCGTCGGCACTGCGGTCCACCGCGGACGCCGAGGGCGGCCTGCTGCGCGTCTACAGCCGACTGTTCCTGGCTCCTCCGTTTCCGGCTCCTCTGAATGCCGGCATCCAGCTCGACGGGGCCCTGATGGGGCAGAGCACGGTGGAGATGGAACGTTTTTACCAGCGCCACGGCCTGACCCGGGACCGCGAATTCCGCGATCTTCCGGATCACCTGGCCCTGCAACTCCAGTTCGTCGCTTTCCTGCATGCGAAGGCCGCGGAGACGGAGGACCGGGAGGAATGCGCCGCGATCGCCGGTGATGCGCGCTATTTCGTGCGTCAGCTGATGCTGTCGTGGTTCCCCAGATGGCTGGAACAGCTGGACGAGGCGGTAACGCACCTCCCGACCGCGGAAGCCTGGCGCCAGCTGGGGCGGGTGACCCGCGACGTGCTGGAGGCCGACGTGGTCTACCTGGAGGCCCTGGCTCCCGAAGTGCACGCCGAAACCGCCGCCAGGCCGTCGCTGGAAGAGGCACTGGACGCGCGCATGGCGCCCGAGCGCTCGCTGGAGGCCCCGGCCGCCTGCCGGGTGTGCGGCAAGGAATTCGCCATGGGCCGCGACATGGTGTTCATGCTGCAGCAGCTGCAGGCGCGCGGGCTGGAGACCGAACACCTGGAGGCCTGTCCGGATTGTCGTGCCGGCGAGATGGGACTGTCGGAAACCACGGTGGAATTGCCGGCGGCGGTGAGCAAGCATGTCTGACCAATCCAGGAACGGCGATCGGGGTCTGGTCGACCGGCACGGGAGGCGCATCGAATACGTACGCGTGTCGGTCACCGACCGCTGCGACCTGCGCTGCTTTTACTGCATGCCGGAGGGCTTTCGCGACTTCGAAGTGCCCGAGCACTGGCTGACCTTCGACGAGATCGAGCGGGTGATGGCGGCCTTCGGGCGCCTTGGCACCCGGCGGGTGCGCCTGACCGGCGGCGAACCGCTGGTGCGTCACGGCCTCCCGGATCTGGCGGCGCGGCTGAACGCCCTGCCGGGCATCGACGACATCTCGCTGTCCACCAATGCGGTGCGTCTGGCGAAGCACGCCGACGCGCTGGCCGCGGGCGGGGTCGGGCGCATCAACGTGAGCCTGGACACCCTGCGCGCGGAGGTCTTCAAGGACGTGACCGGCGGCAAGCTGGAGAAGGTGCTGGACGGGCTGATGGCGGCGAAGCGCGCCGGGCTCGACCCGATCAAGATCAACATGGTGGTGATGGGCGGCATCAACGATACTGAGGTCGGCGACATGGTCGACTTCTGCATCGAGCACGGTTTCACCCTGCG
>NZ_QKMA01000013.1:0-73716 GCF_003208255.1 Thioalkalivibrio sp. ALE21 | reverse complement strand
CGAAGAGGGGGCTACGCGGTGCGCCAGGCGGGAGAGGCGCCGCGCATGTTCTATCGCTTCAGCAAGCCGAGCGATCCGCATTTCCCGACGATGCTGGAATTTTTCGCCCGCGAGCCGGGGCATCTCCCGCTCATCGAGGACAGCCACCTGACGCCGGTGCCGATTGACGAGGCGGTGGTCAGCCTGTCGGCTATCCTGCTGGACTCTGACTACTACACACTCATCCACGCCCAAAAGCGCGAGCTTCTGGGCGTACCGGTGATCACCGAGTACGCGCTGATCCCGCTGAAGGCGCGCGCCTGGCTGGACTTGAGCAAGCGCAAGGCCGAGGGTGAGCCCATCGATTCCAGGGACGTGAAGAAGCACCGTAGCGATATCCTCCGGCTGTACCGCATGCTCGTGCCGGGCCAGACGGTTGAACTGCCCGAGACCGCGCGGCGTGATCTGCACGAGTTTCTGGATGCGCAGCGAGGGCAACTGGATGCGGGTTACCTCAAATCCCTTGAGATCACCGATGAGAGCGGTGACGAGATCCTCGATCGACTGGGGCAGATGTTCGGAGTGCAGGTATGAGTGAGCAGCAGGCCGGCCAACAGTCGCAGACGGTGGCGGAAGCGCTGGTGGCTGCCGTGCGGCGCAGCGCCCGCTATAACCCGGATGTGGAGAGCGCGCCGCATTGCATCCTCTGGACGGATCGCGAGCAGCAATGGCAAAGCGTGATCCCGGCACTGCAGGGCGATATGCCGGAGTTGCTGGTCCTCGGTGAGTACGTTCCCGTTGGTCCGGGGCCTTTCGGTCGGATCAGGCGATGCTCGATCCCGTGGTCGGCACATAGCCGGTCGAACGGGTGGCGCCCGGTCGGCTCGCGTTCCTCCGTGGCTGCAAAGCGGTCCGTGAACTCCTTGCCGTTGTCGGTGACCACGTGCGTGACATGGAACGGCGCCCGTTCGATCAGCTTCTTCAGAAAACCGCGGGCGGCCTCGGCCGTCTTCGAGCGCCGCACCTCCAGATAAACCCAGCGCGAGGCGCGGTCGCTGGCCACGGACAGGTAACCGCGCGAGAACTCGTCGGCCATCCGGGGCAGGTACTTCACGTCCACCGTAAGACCACGTACGGCCGGGCCAGGATCCGTACCGATGGCCCGGCCCGCAACCCGTGGGATCCGGCGCTTTCGCCGGGCGGTTCCAGCGGAGGCGCGGCAGCGAACGGCCCTGGAGCTCGTGCTGCGGTCGAGGACGCTCCCGCTGCTGCGGGCCTCCGGGCTGATCGAGCGTCTGGTCCGTGACGAGCTGGGACGGGTCCCGTTCACCCAGCTGGCCAATCTGACCGGCGCCCCGGCGATGTCGGTGCCCCTGCACTGGACCCCGCACAACCTGCCCGTGGGCGTACAGTTGGTCGCACCGGTGACCGGCGAGGCCGGTCTGTTCAGTCTTGCCGGTCAGCTCGAGACGGCGTCGCCCTGGTTCGACCGCGTGCCGGCCTTGCCCTGACCGTCGGGTTCAAAGCCGCCGCGGCGCAGAAGGGCCTTCTCGGCCTCGACCAGCGCGAACAGGGCCAGGCCGAAGGCAAGGATGCGCAGCCACTCCTCGAGGCCGATGGCGGTCGTGCCGAACAGGAACTGCAGCGGCGGTGCGTAGGTGAACAGGCCCTGCAGCAGGATCAGGATCGCGATCGCGATCAGGGCGGCGCGGCCGTTGAGAATGCTGGTTCGCGTGAGGGCGGGCCCCAGTTTGGAGCGGCTGCTGAGCATGAAGAAGATCTGTCCCATCACCAGCGTGTTGATGGCGACCGTCCGGGCGAAATCGAGATCCATTCCCTGCTGCTGCAGCCACAGGAAGTGGCCGAAGGTCCCCCCAACGAGCAGGGTCGAGACGAACCCGATCCGCCATAGCAGGAAACCGGACAGGATCGGGGCCCTGGCCGGGCGTGGCGGGCGTTGCATTGCGCCGGGTTCGGTCGGTTCGAAGGCCAGCGCGAGGGCCAGCGTGACCGCACTGACCATGTTGACCCAGAGGACCTGCACCGGGGTCAGGGGGAGGGTCTGACCCAGCAGGATCGCAGCGACGATCGTGAAGGACAGACCGCCATTGTTGGGAAGCAGGAACGTGATCGCTTTCTTCAGGTTGTCGTAGACGGTTCGGCCTTCCTCCACGGCGTTCGCGATGGAGGCGAAGTTGTCGTCGGCCAGCACCATCTCCGAGGCCTCGCGTGCGGCCTCGGTACCATTCCGGCCCATCGCGATTCCGATGTCGGCCCGTTTGAGGGCCGGGGCGTCGTTCACGCCGTCGCCGGTCATCGCGACCACATCGCCATGGCTCTGGATCGCGCGCACCAGCCGCAGTTTGTGTTCCGGGGTGGTGCGGGCGAAGACGTCAACGCGGGGAACCATGGCCTCGAGGTCGGCGTCCGACATTCGTTCCAGCTCGTGGCCGGTGACCACGTCGCCCTCGGTCCGGATACCGAGTTCCCCCGCGATCGCGCGGGCGGTCACGCCGTGATCGCCGGTGATCATCTTGACGCGGATGCCGGCCTCCCGGCAGCGGGCCACCGCCTCGATGGCCTCTTCCCGCGGCGGGTCGATGATGCCGCAGACGGCGACCAGGGTGAGCCCGCCGTCTTCAATATCGCTGAACCGGAGTTCGTGGCGGTTTTCCTCCATCCGCCGGGTTGCCACGGCCAGAAGACGCTGGCCGCGGGCCGCGACGCCGTCCATCCACTCCTGCCAGCGCTCGGCGTCCAGGGGCTCCTCGCCATCAGACGTACGCTGGTGAGTGCAGATGGCCAGCACGCGTTCCGGTGCGCCCTTGAGGAAGATGAATGACCCGCCTTTCTCCTCCTGGTCGTGGTGCAGGGTCGCCATGAACTTGTAGGCCGATTCGAACGGGATCACGTCATCGCGACTGATTTTCTTCTTTACCAGTGCCGGTTCCAGCCCGCCCTTCATCGCTGCGGCGAGGAGCGCACCCTCGGTGGGGTCGCCCTCCATCATCCACGCGCCGTTTTTCGCGTAGAGTTCCGCGTCGTTGCACAGCACGATCCCGCGGAGGACCTCCCCCAGAAGCGGGTCGCCGTCCGCGTCGGTTTCCGCGCCTTCCCGGGTGATGCCGCCGTGCGGATCGTAGCCGACCCCGTCAAGCTTGTATTCCGCCTCCGTGGTGATGATGCTCTTCACCGTCATTTCGTTACGGGTGAGCGTGCCGGTCTTGTCCGAGCAGATGGTGGTGACCGACCCCAGGGTTTCCACCGCGGGCAGGTGGCGGATGATCGCGTGGCGTGCCGCCATGCGCTGAACGCCGATCGCCAGGGTGATGGTCATGATCGCGGGGAGACCCTCGGGTATCGCCGCTACGGCGAGGCTGGCCGCCGCGAGGAAGGTCTCGACCAGCTCGTAGTCGCGCACCCAGTAACCGAAGGCGAAGGTGGCTGCGGCCAGCGTCACGATGACTACCGACAGCACCCGGCCGAACTGGGCGATCTGGCGCAGGAGCGGCGTCGTCAGGGTCTTGACCTCACCGATCATGGTGGAGATGCGGCCGAGTTCGGTATGCGCCCCCGTGGCGACCACTACACCGCGGCCCTGGCCGGATGCTACCAGGGTGCCGGAATAGGCCATGGAGCGGCGATCACCCAGGTCCGCTTCGGCCTCCACCGGATCGCTGTGCTTCTCGCTGGCCACGGACTCGCCGGTGAGCGCGGCCTCGTCGATGCGCATGTTGTGCGCATTCAGCAGCCGCAGATCGGCCGGAACCCGGTCGCCGGCCTGCAGATAGACGATGTCGCCCGGCACCACCTCCTCGGCCGGCAGGCTGCGGCGCTGGCCATCACGCAGGACCTGAGCGCGCGGCGAAAGCATCTGGCGGATCGCGTCCAGGGCCTTCTCCGCCTTGCCTTCCTGGATGTAGCCGATGATGCCGTTGATCAGCACCACGGCGAGGATGACCCCGGTATCCAGCCAGTGACCGAGTAGCGCGGTCACCGCTGCGGCGACAATCAGGATGTAGATCAGGATGTTGTGGAACTGCAGCAGGAAACGCTTCACCGGTCCGTCCTGCTCCGGTTCCGGGAGGCGGTTGGGACCGTGGCTCTCCAGACGTTCGGTGGCCTCGTCCCGCGACAGCCCGCGGTCCGGGTGGCTGTCCAGTTCGCCGGCGACATCCCGTGAGTCGCGGGCGTGCCAGTTCGAGGTGGACTGCTCCGGCCGGTCTGCCAATGCGCTTCCCCTTCATGGTCCGCCTCTGCATCGGCTTTCATCATGCCGCGAAGGGTGGGTGGTGTCACTCGTGCCGGGCTTCGCACATCGGCAGGACCGACACGCGATGGAAGGCGTCGTGCTCGTGATCCCCGTGGCAAAACGCTCGCGGCCCGGCGATGCTGACTCCGCGCAGGCGCGGACACCGTCAAACCAGGCCTCATGTGGGCTGCATGCCGCCCGGCAGATGCGGAATATTCACGGGCCTTGCAGGGTCTCAGCCAGAAAGCCCGACCAAGCCCTTCAACGCGGAGAACCCCCATGCACAAGACCCTTCCCACTCTGACGGCGATGGCCGTGGCCCTGGGCGTCAGCCTGCCGGCCACCGCGGCCGAACGCGTCACCCTCGAACACGACGGCCTGAACCTGGTCGGGCATCTCGCCGAAGGCAGTGGCGCCGCTCCGGAGGACGGCGTGGTGCTGATGCTCCACGGCACCCTGGCCCACGGTCGCATGGAAGTCATGACCGCGGTGCAGGACCTGCTGGCCGAACAGCACGGCCTCAACACCCTGTCGATCAACCTCAGCTTCGGCATCGACGAGCGCGAGGGCATGTTCGAGTGCGACGCCCCGGTGACCCATGGTCCCGAGGAACACATGGACGAACTGAGGGCCTGGCAGGACTGGCTGGCCGACCAGGGTTACGGACCGGTCACCCTGATGGGGCACTCCCGCGGCGGCAATCAGATCGCCCGCTACCTGACCGAACGGGAACCGGACAACATCGCCGGTCTGACCCTGCTGGCGCCGGCCACCTTCGACGCCGATGAAAACGCCGAACAGTTCCTCGAGCAGACGGGCACCTCGCTGGACGAGGCCCTGCAGGCCGCGCGCGAGAAGGCCGGGGCGAACGGGGGCATGCTGGAGGATCACCGCTTCCTGCAGTGCGAAGCGCTGGAGGTCGCGCCACGGGCATTCATCGGCTACTACGAGCCCGGCCCGCAGCACGACACCCCCAGCGTGATCGACGGCATCGGGACCGATACCCAGGTCATTATCGGCGATGAAGATGACGTGGTGCCGGAGCTGCCCGAACGCATGGAGGCGCTGGAAGACGACGACCGGATCCGGGTGGATACGGTGCTCGGTGCCGGGCATTTCTTCCGCGACTTCTTCGCCGATGACGCCGCCGACCTGATCGCCGAATTCGTTCGCCGCTGAGGGGGCGGCCACGTGCGGCGCGGGTCAGGGCATCAACGCCATCGCCGCATACAGGCCCAGCAACGACAGGCCGAACAGGACGGCCAGGCGTCCCCAGCGGGTCATGTGACGTTCGGCCCATTCCAGGTCGTGTCGGACGACCCGTTGTGCGCGTCGCAGCCGGGCCCGCAGGCGCGGGTGCAGCCGGATTTCGCGCAGCGGACTCACCCGGGCGTAAAGGCCCTGCGTGGCATGGATGAGCGTATTGGCGAGGACGGCCACGTCCCCCTCTGGCAGACGGTGTGCCATCCATTCGCGCAGCATCACGCCCCCCAGCGCGCCCAGGACCAGGCCCGCCAGGATGGGCCACAGCAGGGAAAGGTCCGCGAGTCCGGGTAGCGGCACACCCGGTGCCGCCAGGGCCGTCAGTGCCGCCATCGCGGGCAGGACCAGGGACATCGCCGCAATCAGGGCCCAGGGCAGCCAGCGCCCCGTCGGAACGGGTGCCGCCGCCGGTGCCAGATCCCTGCGCAGGCGCCAGAGGAAACGCAGTACCAGCAGGGTGGTCCCGATGGCAGCCAGCGTCAGCAGGGTGTAGACCGGCCCCGTGCTGTCCGTCGTCAGAGGGGCCTTCAGGAGATCCTTGGCCAGCGCCCCGCTTGTGAACGGCAGGCCGGCCAGCGACAGGCCCGGCAGGACGATCAGCCCAAGCACCACGTACCGATGGGCAGGAGAGTGCGGCAGCCGCCCGGCTATATCCACCGCGAGGAACAGCGCCCCCTTGGCCAGCCCGTGGTGCAGGGCATACAACGCCACCGCGAACAGCAGCGGTTCGCGCATCGCGGGCAGCAGCAGCGCGAGCCCGACCCCGGTGGTCATCAGGCCCATCTGGCTGATGGAGGAGTAGGCCAGGATGGTCTTGGGCCGGGCCTGCAAAAGTCCTGCCAGTGCACCCAGGAACGCCGCCGCCAGACCCAGACCGACCAGCACCTCGCCGAGCACCGCGTGGCCGGCGGCATCCAGCGGCAGCAGGCGCATCCAGCCCAGCAGCCCGGCCTTGATCATGGCGCCCGACAGCACGGCGCTGGCCGGTATCGGTGCGGCCGGATGGGCCAGCGGCAGCCAGAAGTGCAACCCGAGCATGCCGGCCTTGATGCCCAGGCCCAGCACCAGCAGCACCATGGCCCCGCCCTCGGGTCGCGCCGCGGCGATGGCCGCCAGCGTGGTCTCCCCGCCCGCCTGGTGAATGGCGAGCATCAGTCCGGCGAACAGCGCGACCTCGCCCAGCACCGACAGCACCAGATACAGCCGTGCCGCCATCCAGGCCTCGGCAGTGCGCTTGTGCACCACCAGTCCCCAGGCCGACAGGCTCATCAGCGAGAAGAACAGGTAGAACGACGCAGCGTCCTGCGCGAGGACCAGGCCCAGGTTGCCGGCCATCGACAGCAGAAAGAACACGAAGAAGCGCCGCCGCGCGGGGTCCTCGCCGCGCTCGTGCAGTGCGTGCACTCCGGCGGCCAGCCACAGTCCGGCGGTCAGGGCGAGGAACACCCGCCCGATCGGGTCCAGCCCGAGCTCCACCCCGGTCAGCAGCCACGGCAGCGAGGCCTGCTTGCCCTCCGGACCCAGCGCGGCCAGCAGCAGGGCGGGCAACGCGGCCCAGGGCACCAGACGCAGCGGCGCGCGGCCCGGCCGCAGCGACAGCGCCGCGGCCAGCAGCAGCGGAAGCAGCGGCACCCCGAGCAGGATGAACGCGTTCATGGGGCCACCCCCGTGCCGTTCTCCATGTCACCGCCCGGAACCAGGACGTATCCGCGTTCCACGATCAGCTCCACCCAGCCCAGCGGGCTCAGCTCCAGTCCGGCCAGCAGGCCCGGCAGCAGCGCCAGCACCGCCACGAACAGGGTCGGGAACAGCAGCATCCAGTGACTCTCGAAGCGCGTCTTGTGGGCCGGCGGTCGGGTCACCTCCGGTTCGGCCATCCAGCCGGCGATGATGGGCGGCAGGAAGTAGGCCGCGTTGAGCAGGCTGCTCATTGCCAGTATGCCCAGGATCCATGCCGCCTCGCCCTCCAGGGCGCCGAGGCCCAGATACCACTTGGAGATGAATCCGGCCAGCGGCGGCAGCCCGATCATGCCCAGCCCGCCGACCGTGAACGCCGCCATGGTCAGCGGCATGCGCCGGCCGACCCCGCGCATCTCGCGGATCTCGTGGATGCCCAGGGTCTCGGCGAAGTTGCCGGCACAGAAGAACAGCGTGATCTTGGTCAGGCCCTGATGCACCAGATGCACCAGTCCCCCGATCACGCCCAGCGGCCCGGCCATCGCCACGCCCAGCGCGATGTAGGAGACCTGGCTGACGGTGGAGAACGCCAGCCGCTGCTTGATGTCCTGCGCCCGCAGCGCCTGGATGGAACCGTAGACGATGGTCAGTGCGGCCAGCACCAGCAGCACGTCGGTCAGGTGCAGGTCCGCGGCCAGCTCCAGACCGAACACGTCGTTCAGGGTGCGCACGATGCCGAACGCCCCCGCCTTGACCACTGCCACCGCGTGCAGCAGCGCACTGACCGGGGCCGGAGCCACCATCGCCTGTGGCAGCCAGGAATGCAGGGGGATCAGCGCCGCCTTGACCGCGAAACCGGCGATCAGAGCCAGGCCGATGATCTGCAGGAGGCCGTGCAAATCGCCCGGCAGGTGCAGGAGGTAGCCGCCCGACGCAAACGGCTGGGAACCGGCGAGCAGGTTCAGCGCGATCACCGCGGCCAGCAGAACCAGCCCGCTGGTGACGGTGTAGGCGAGGTACAGGCGACCCGCGCGCAGGGCCTCCGGTGTGCCGCGATGGACCACCAGCGGCCAGGTGGCCAGGGTCAGGATCTCGTAGAAGATCACGAACGTGATCAGATTGCCCGACAGCGCGATGCCTACCGTCGCGCTTACGCACAGCGAAAAGAAGCCGAAGAAGCGGCTGCGCCGGGGGGAGCCCTCCAGATAGCCGATCGCGTACAGGGTGGTAACGAACCACAGGATCGAGGACAGGGTCGCGAACAGCAGCGACAGGGCGTCGGCCGCCAGTACGAAGTCCACGCCCGGTAGCAGGGTCAGCCCGAACTCGAAGGTTTCGCCCCGCTGGACGCCCAGGAGCAGCACCCCAACCAGCACGAGCTTGATCCCGGCCGCGCTCAGGTTCAGCAGCGTGCGCAGCCCGTGGCGTTCTTCCGGCAGGAAGAAGATCAGCAGTCCCGGCACCAGCGAACTGGCGAGGATCGCGATCAGCAGCAGGCCACCGTCCGCGTTCATGCAGCCACCGTCGTGTGTTCCAGAAGCCCGGTCAGGGAAGCGCCGGCCAGGCCCATGGCCGCCGCGCCCACGGCCAGTGCCAGCGGCATCCATTCCATCCCGGCGGAGACGTGGCCCCCGGGGTTGCGCTCTCCGGCGGCGAAGGCCGGAGCCACCATGCGCAGGATATAGGCGGTGGCCAGCAGGGAACCCAGCGCGACCATGACCACCCACAGCGCGGTCCAGACCTGCATGATGGTGGTGGTGTCCGCAGCGGCCAGCAGACCGGCCTCCAGAAGCAGGTATTTGGCCAGGAAGCCGCCGGTCAGTGGCAGGCCCATCAGCGAGATCCCGCCGAGGCCGAGAGCGAACACCGTGCGCCCGCGCGCCCGCAATACCGGTCCAAGGGCGTTCATGCGGTCGTGGCCGGCGGCCTTCTGGACCGTCCCGGCGGCCATCAGCACCGCGGCCTTCGCCAGACCGTGGGCGAAGGCAAAGAACACCACCACCGGCCAGGCCGCCGGATGCAGGATCAGGATCGGGAAGGCGAGCGTGATGTAGCCCATCTGTGCCACGGTTGAATAGGCTGCGACGATCTTGAGCCGGGGGGCGCGTAACGCCTGCAGCGATCCCCAGACCAGGGCCGCGCTGCCCAGCAGCCCCAGCAGTACGGCCAGCGCGGGGGTGCCCAGCGGCGCAAAGATCAGCAGCCATAGCCGCAGGATCAGGTAGAACATCGCCGCCACCACCATGCCCGACAGCATGCCGCTGACCGGCGCCGGCGCGCTGGCATGCGCGGTGGCCAGCCACACGTGCAGCGGGAACACCGCGGCCTTCATCAGCAGCCCGCCCAGCATCAGTGCGGCGGCCATGCGCACGGTGGGGCCGTCATCGGCCAGCTCGCCCAGCAGTTGCAGATCCAGCACGCCGAACTCGCCATACAGCAGTGCGGCTCCCAGCAGGAAGGACAGCGAGCCGAGCAGGTTGATCAGCAGATAGCGCATCGCCCCGGTCACCGCGTCGGTATCGCCGGTGAGGGCCACCAGTGCCACGGCGGACAGGCTGGCAATCTCCAGGGTGATGAACAGGTTGAAGGCGTCGCCCGACAGCACCAGCAGGTTGAGCCCGCCCCACAGCCACAGCCACAACGGCCAGAACTGGCGCTCCCCCGCGGCCGTGTGGATGTAGCCTCGGGCATACAGGCTGCCGGCCAGGGCCACCAGCGCGTTCAGCAGCAGCATCGCCAGCGCCAGCCCGTCGAGGTGCAGGGTGACCCCCAGGGGTGCCTCCCAGCCGCCCAGTCCGACCCGCACCGCGGGGGCGTCCATTCCCGGCGCGGCATCGAGGAACAGGCCGATGGCCGCCAGCAGCCCGAGGATCGCCAGCGGCAGTCCGAGCAGCCCGATGCGCCGGGCCTGCCATGGCCATGCGGAGGCGAGCAGCGGCAGCCCCAGCGAGACCGCCGCCAGGGCCCCGGTCGCGAAGATCAGGGTGTCGGGCGAGGCGGTACTCACCGGTCGTCGGGGTGCGAATCGCGGTGGGTTTGCAGTGGTCCGGGCAGCAGCACTGCATAGCCCGTCAGCCGTGCCAGATGCACGGTGAGGGCGAGGGCGAACGCGGTCGCGCTCACCGCCACCACGATGCCGGTCAGGGTGAGCGCCTGGGCCACCGGATCCGGCGGGGCGTTGCCCCGCGCGGCGATGCCCAGGAACACCATGAACACCCCCGAGCCCATGATGTTCACCGCCAGGATGCGCAGGATCAGGTGGCGCCGGCGGATCAGCCCGTGCAGGCCCAGCGCGAACAGCGCGGCGCCGCCGAAGGGGTACAGCGTGCCGGGGTCCAGGGATTCGATCATGTGTCCTCCCGCGGGGAGCGCCCGCCGATGAACAGGGCGACCAGGGTCAACGCGATGGACAATGTCGCACCGGTCTCGATGATCAGGATCAGGGGGTAGGCCAGTTCGCGCGGCCAGGTCAGCAGCGCGGGGCCGGCGAACAGCCCCCACAGCCCGATGGCGAGGAACAGCAGGGCACCGGCCGTCACGCCGATGCGCAGCAGGCGCGGATCCGGGTCGGGCAGTTCGTGCGGGCGGGCCAGGCTCACCAGGATGCCGGCCGCACCGAGCACCGCACCCGCCTGGAAGGCCCCGCCCGGCGCATGGCTCCCGGCCCACAGCAGGTAGACCCCGGTGACGATAGCCACCGGCAGCAGCAGGCGCACCGCCCCCGGCAGGACCGGCCCCGGGGCCGGGCGCGCGGGCAGCGCGTCATGGCGCCCCAGCGACCAGGCGCCCAGTCCGGCCAGCAGGACCATGGCCAGTTCCAGCAGGGTGTCCCAGGAGCGGAAGTTCAGCAGCACGGCGGTGATGCCATGGTCCACCCCGGAGACGTCCATGCGATCGGCCACCGTGGGTTGCAGGCCCGGGCCGTGTTCCTGCGTGGCCAGGGTCGCCATCAGCAGCCCGGCCAGGCCGACGGTCACCGCCAGCGTGATCCAGCGCCCGCGCGCCGGGGCCGGGGCGCAGCTCAGCGCGGCGTTGCCCGTCTCCGCTGCCCGTGACGCCGCGTCGCCGGTCGGCGCGGCGTCGGGGCCGTCGACATCGTGCGCCACCGGATCCGGGGGCGGGGCCGGGTCGTGGCCGGCGTCCGTACGCGGCCGGTTCATGATGTGCTTCAGCCGCTCCAGCGTGACCAGCAGCAGCGCCCCGGTGATGCCGGCCCCGATGGCGGCCTCCGCCAGGGCGATGTCCGGGGCCTCGAGGCGGACCCAGGCGATCGCCAGCAGCAGGCCGAAGGTGATGAACAGCACCACCGCGCGGAACAGGTCGGTGCTGGCCAGGCAGCGCCAGGCCACGCCCAGCAGCCCGGCCAGCAGGACGACGTCGAAGGTCAGCAGTGCCGCGTTCATTCGCGTCGCTCGAATTCGCCGTGGGTCCAGGTGCGCTGGGCGACCATGTGCGCCGCCGTGGCCCCGGCGGCCAGCACCAGTACCCAGATCAGCGCCAGCTTGAGGATCATCGCCGGGCCGTCCGCCTGCAGCATCAGCCCCAGCACGACCAGGCCCAGGCCGAGATTGTCGGCCTTGGTCAGCGCATGCAGACGGGTATAGACATCGGGAAAACGCAGAAGCCCCAGGGTGCCGGCGGCAAAGAACACCAGCCCCGCGAGCACCAGCACGGCGGTCAGCAGATCAGCGATCATGCGTGTCCTCCGCCGGGCCATGTGCCGGATCGTGCGGCTGTTCTTCCACCGGCTTTTCGTGCATTGGTGTGCCCGCCGGCTCCGGCAGCCCGTGCTGGCGCACGAACGCGACGGCCGCCACCACCGCCAGCAGCGCGAACACCAGCGCCACGTCCACCAGCGCCGGCTGGTCCAGGGCAAAGCCGAGCAGCAGCAGGATGCCGACCCCCGAGGTGCCGAACAGCTGGGCCGTCAGCATGCGGTCACCGGAGCCCGGACCGCGCAGCACGCGGATCAGCCCGAACAGGATCGTCAGCAGCAGAAAACCGGCGGCGGCGACCAGCAGCAGGTTCATCGTCTGGTCTCCCGAGCGTCGAGGTCGAGGCCGTAGAGCCGGGCGATGCGCCGTTCCAGTTCGCTCAGCGTGGCCGCGTTGTCGCTGCGGCCATCCAGCACGTGCAGCGTCATGCGGCGCCCCTCCAGGCGCACCGCCAGGGTCCCCGGCAGCAGACTGAGCATGGCCATGAACAGGGTCAGCGGGGGTCCGTGCGGCAATTGCACGAAATATGCCTCGAAGCCCGGTTGCAGCGGCAGGCGCGGGTGTACCGCCCGCCAGGCGACATCGACCCCGCCCTGCACCGAGGTGCGCAGGAAGAAACCGAGCAGGCCGGGCAGGGCGGCCGGTGTCAGGCGCAGCGCGCGCCCCGCGGGCAGCGCGAGCACGGCACCCCCGGTCAGGGCGATGGCCAGCCAGGCGAACGGATGCGCCAGCGCCGTGCCCCCGGCCAGCACCGCCCACAGTGCGGCCGCGGCCAGCATCGCCAGCAGCGCACGCAGCCACCCGGGCCGGCGGGCGCGCCGTACGGGCGGGTTCGAACTGGACTGGCGCGTGTCGTTCACGCCGTCATTGTAACGGCGCAGGGCGGCACCGCCAGAAGGTCGTCTCAGAGCCGATTACTGGCCGCAGTGAAGCCCATCAGGGAGACGTCAAAGACCAGCACCTGTTCCGACTGCAGCGGGCGGAAGCCCACGTTGAGTTCGCGGCCCCCGCGCAGTTCACCCAGCATCTCGTCGGTCAGCTCGGTGGCCGCCACGCAGCCCTGCTGGATGCAGGTGACGAAGCCGGCATTGCGTTCTTCGCCCTCGTCGACCTGCATGACGATGCCCGGACGCAGATCCACGCCCAGCGGCAGCAGCAGTTCCATCACGTGTCGGTCACCTTCGCTCCGTACCGTGGTCTGCAGATAGGGCCCCTGCTGGCCCTGGTTTTCCACCTGGAGGGTCTGCTGCATCTGGCAGAACTCGCTGCCGTCATCCAGCTCCCAGCAAAGGCTTTCCCAGTCCTGGTGGGTCGTCACCTCCGGTTCCTGCTGTACCGGCTGCGGCGCCTGGGCCGGTGCCTGGCCCGGCGCCGGGGCCGGCTGCTGGGCCTGCTGCCCCGAGGCGATGGTCGGCGCCAGTGCTACCAGCGCGCCGAGCATCACCGCAGGGCGAAGAACGGCGAAGAACGAAGGAAGCGATGGATGGTTCATGCAGTGCTCCTGGTCCGTGTCGGTCGGCAACCCCATAGCATAGCGCCCCGACGCCCCGATCGCAGGTGGTTGCGTGAGTTCACCGTCAGATGCCGGCCCCGGATGCCCCTGACCGTCGGCAAAGGAAACGCGCGAGGGTGAACCAGATGATGGCCCCCGGCAGAAGGGCGAGCAGCACCCAGACGGCGGCGATGGGTCCGAACAGGTTGGGAGCCTGCATCATCATCGACATCAGGGAATCTTCGTAATAGAAAAACCAGGGGTTGTCGGCCGGGAATATCACCTCGTGCAGCCCGTAGAACACCCGCACCGGGCCGATCAGAAGGATCACCGCGGTGCCGGTGACGAGAACGCCCCCGGTGACGGCGGCGATGCGGATTCCGGAGGGCGGTCGGGCATGTCGCCACCCCGCATGGGCTGCCAGTAGCAGGAAAGTGACGGTGCCGGCCACCCCGGCGATATTCAGGGCGTTGACCAGCCGCGCGACGTCCTCCAGGTGGACGATCTCGGGGGGTGTCAGAAGAGGGGCAACGGCGCGGCCGTCGGGGAGGTGGTAGGTCAGTTCTTCAAGTCCCGCGCCATTGCGATGGATGGCATCGACGATGGCGCCGAACAGGCGCTCCCGTTCGGCGCGGTCGGTGTGGTGAAAGCCGGGCCTGTGGTGGTTCTCGGGTCCGTAAGTCGCGATGGTCTCGTCGATCTCGAGTACGTCGTACCAGACGCCGTAGCCAAAATCGACGGACGTGAGCGCGTGCCAGGACAGGAACAGCGCGGCGACCGCGAGGCCGACGAGCATGGCGGCCCATCGCAGCGCCTCGATGACGCCGGTGAGCCGACCGGACCAGCGCCGGCTGGCGGGGGCCGGATCGTGCGGCTCTCGGGGGCGCTCGGGGCTCATTCCACGGCGAGGGTCATGGAGCCGGCCAGCACCAGGGCGACGAGCTCGGCCTGGCGATGGGTGTCGGTCTTCTGGAACAGGTTGCGCAGGTGGAAGGTGACGGTGGTATTCGACACGTCCATGCGCCGGGCGATGTCGGCGGTGCGCCAGCCGTCGGCCAGGGCCAGGGCGATGCGGGCCTCGGTGGGGGTCAGGTCGAACAGGCGGGCCAGGACGTCTTCCGGCAGGCGGGCGCGCCGTTCGGGGTCGGACAGGAGGATCACGGCCGCGGGTTCCTCCTCCCCGGCCTCCCACCCGGCCTGATCGCCGCTCCCGGGCAGGGGATAGATCATGGCCAGGAGCTCGCGCCGGTGGCCGTCGCGCGGCAGGCGCATGCACTCAATGGCGTCATCGGCGGCCGGTTCTTCGGCGAGGACCCGGCGCAGGGCCTCGCGCAGGCGCCGGTCGTCCTCGGAGTGTACCGGCTCCGGCGGGCGTCCTTCCTGCAAAGTCAGCGCGTCGCCGGCCATGCGCCGCGCCGCGCGATTGGCCAGCAGCACACGGTTGCCGCGGTCGAGCAGGACGACCCCGGGAGCGACCGGATCCAGGGCGCGCGCCGCGAACTCCAGGCTGCGGCGTCCCTGATCCCGGCTCTGGCCGAGTCCACCGAGGGTACGGCGCAGTTCGGCGAACTCGTCCTCTTTCTTCTGGCGCATGCGCCGCACCTGGCGCAGGCGGGCCTCCACGGTCGCCAGCAGGAGGTCGAAATCCACCGGCTTGACCAGATAGTCGTCGGCGCCCGCGCGCTTGCCATCGACCACCTCGCGCGGGTCGGACAGCGCGGTGAGGAACACGAACGGGGTGTCCGCCAGTTCCGGGCCGCGTTCGCGCACCGCGGCCAGCAGTTCGTAGCCGTTCATGCCCGGCATGTTGATGTCGCACAGGATCAGATCGGGGTGTACGGCGTCGATCTGCTCCAGGGCCTCGTCGCCGTGCGCCGCCTCGATGGCGACATGACCCGCCTCGCTCAGTTCTTCGCAGATGTCCCGGCGCAGCAGGGCTTCATCCTCGGCGCAGAGGATGCGTGCGCCCGGGACGGCGGCATCATTCGGTGTGCTGTGGTTCATCCGGATCCTGTCCTCGCGGGAGTTCCAGCGTGAATGTAGACCCTTCCCCTTCGCGGGAACGGACGGTCAGGTCGCCGCCCTGGGTGCGCGCGAGCTGGCGGGCGATGCCCAGGCCCAGACCGATGCCGGTATGGCGGGCGGCATTGCGGGCACGGAAGAAGCGGTCGAACAGCCGCGCCTGGTCTTCCTCGGGGATGCCGATCCCGTGGTCCGTGACGTGGCAGGTGATCTTCTCCGGTTCGGCGCGCAGCTCAACCTCGATGGACGCGGTCTCGGGCGAGTATTTTCCCGCATTCGACAGCAGGTTGGCGAGGATCTGCTCGACCAGCGCGCGATCACAGCGCGCCATCACCGGTCCATCCGGGGTGACGTTCAGATGTACCGGATTGTCCGGGGTGATCTGCCGCTGGGTTTCGATCGCCTGCTCCGCCAGCGGGCGCAGGTCGCAGGGCGTGGTTGTGGCGGCGACATGACCGCCCTCCAGACGCGCGGAGGTGAGGGCGTTCTCGATCAGCCGGGTCATGTGGGCGACAGTGTCGCGCAGCTGACGGTAGCGCGCCTCGCGGGTTTCGCGGTCCATGGACTCCCCGCGCCTCAGCAGGCGCTGCAGGCCCGAATCGATGATCGCCAGCGGGGTGCGGAACTGGTGCGAGGCCATCGCCGCAAAGCTGCGGTAGAACTCGCTGACGCCGCGTTCGCGCTCCAGCGAATGCTCGAGGCTGCGCGCGGCGTCCTTGTAGCTGGTGATGTCGGCCAGACGCAGCACCTGGCCACCGTCATCGGTGCGGCGCAGGGTCATCTGGACCCAGCCGCGACCGGGGACTTCCAGGTCGTACTGCGCACCGTCGTCCGCGGTGATGTCGGCCGGGTCGCCGTGTTCGGTGTCCGGCCGGGTGACGGCGCGGATGCTCTCGAGCAGGGTGTCCAGTGTCTGCCCCTCGTCCAGGGCCCCGTCCGGCAGCGGCAGCAGGCTGGCGAACTGCGGGTTGACCAGGATCAGGCGGTCATCGGGGTCGAACGCGGCAAAGCCGTCCGGCGCGGTGTCGATGGCGTCCACCACCCGGCGGCGTTCGGCCTCCAGGTCGCGGGTGCGGTTGCGCACCTCGATCTCCAGCCGGTCGCGGTGTGCGGCCAGCGCCTCCTGTGCATGGCGCCGCTGCCGCAGGGCGTTCATCAGGAGGGCGGTCAGCAGGATCCCGGTGACCAGGATGCCGATCATCATCACGATGGCCTGGATCAGGCTGGCGCGGTGTTGATCCAGGCGTTCCCCCGTGCTCTCCCATTCCTCGATCATCACCGCGTTGGCGATGCGGTTGAGTGCCGACATCAGGGGCTTGAGTTCGGCATGGATCGCGTGGGCCGCCTCGACGTTGTCGGGGGCGACGTCGTCGATCATCGGCTCGATGCGCTCCAGACGCTCAAAGGTACCGTCCAGTGTTTCTTCCAGCCCGATGTCCTTGACGTAGCGCCGCTGTGGCCCGGCATCCAGCAGGACCAGGCGGCTGGTGAGGACGTCGTAACGCAGGCCGGGGCGGGCATCCGCGTCCCCCAGGGTCCGTCGGTGGACTTCCTCGTCCAGACGGTGACTGGCGACCTGCGCCTGGGCGGTGACCCACAGCATGTTCTCGTCCACGTTGCTGCGCATGTCCTGCTCCACGTCATGCAGGCGCATCAGCGACACGGTCAGGAAGATCGCGAAGGTAAGGACCGCGAGTACCGGCAGGACATACGTCGAGACGCGACGCAGGCTGGGGACGGCCGAGGGATCCGGGGCATGGCCCCGCTCGGGTGCGGACTCGCGGGTCGGGCGCGCGATCATCGCACCTCCAGGTGCTCCAGCTGCCAGACCCAGCGGTAGTCGTAGCGGATGTCGTCCAGCTCCGCGTGATCGTCGCGTGGATAGACGATCCACAGCGGACCCTTGTCGCGCGGGGTCAGGGCCTCGCCGTCCCGGGTATGGGCGACGATCACGTCATAATCGTGGAAGTCTTCCATGGGGATGTCGACGATGTAGTCGTTCAGGGCCGTGGCCACCACCTCGTCACCCTCCGCACCGAGGGCTTCCAGCAGGTCGCGCATCAAAAAGCCCTCGAAGTGGTTGACCCCGTCGGTGACCACCGTGGAGGTCTCCAGTTCTCGCTCCGGGAGGCGGTCCAGCATTGCCCGGTCCAGCAGGGCCCGGTCTCCGTCGTTCGCATGCTCGATGGCCCCCTCGACCCGCAGAATCACCTTGCCCTCGGGTTCGGCTCCCGGATCGAACCCCGGAGCGGAGTCCCCGGGATCCGCAGCAGTCGCACTGAAGGGCAGGAACAGAAGCATGGCCACCAGGGCGGCAAGAAGGCCGGGCGCATGCGCGCCGGGCGGATGAATTCGGACGACGGACATGACAAACCTCCGGACGGATGGTAACCACCAGTTCGAAGGCAGTGTCGCGCGAAATCCTGCCCTATGGAAGAAGGGGGAAATCGCGCGCTGAAAACAGTGTGCCGGAACGTGATTCGGGACACCCCCTCCGGATGGAGGGGGGTGTCCGGGCCTGCATCGGACGGCCCAACGTCAGTAATCCGCGGTCTCGGCGTAACGCTCGCGGAAGGCGCAGCGGCCGTCGGGGAGCCAGGCGGGGATGTCGTAGTAGCGTTCGAGGGTCGGGCGCAGGACGTCCTCGTGGTAGGCGGCGTAGTCGAAGCCGTGGCCTTCGGCGACCTGCCAGGGGATGCCGCCGGCCTCGCCGGTGCGGATCTCGACACGGTCGAAGAACGGTTCCAGGTCCTCGCGGTCGACCTCGCCACGGCGCGGGATGAATACGAAGTTCTCGCCGTCGAGGGCACGGAAATCGGTGATCAGGTCGTCCTGGCGGCCGTAGTGCGAGCCTTCGCCGAAGACCCCGAAGTAGTGCCCGGAGTAATGGCTCAGCATGGCCGAGCGCGAGTAGCTGCGGGTGAAGAAATGCCAGTCTTCGTCGGCCCGGTCTGCGTCGGAATAGCGTTCGGTCAGCGTGGCGACCTCCTCGGGCGCGAGGTAGAACACCGCACTGGCGTGGTCGCCGTGACCGCGCAGCCAGTCCACCGGCAGGGTGGCGATGGCCAGCAGCAACAGCGCGTGCAGCAGGGCCAGCAGGCCGGAGAGCCAGACCGAGATCCGCAGGGCGCGGGTTGTCAGGAACAGCGCGGGCACCAGCAGCAGCGGGGCGAACACCGCCAGCCAGTGCAGCCCGATCCCGGCGAACGGGGACAGCAGGGCGAACAGGCCCAGCGGGATCAGCCCGGCGGAGACGAACACCCCGAGGCGGTGTTCGCGCACGCCCTGCACCACGGCCCGGCGCTGGCGTGCGAGGAACCACAGCAGCCAGGGCGTGAACAGGTACACCAGCAGGGCGGCATAGCTCAGGGTGCCGCCGGGGTCGAAGCCGTCCCCGCCGTGGCGGTTCACCACGTTGAACATCACGTTGTACCAGCAGTTGTCCCAGTTCCAGTACAGGTTGAGGGCCACCGCCGGCAGCACGCCGAGGATGATCAGCAGCAGGCCGCGCCAGTGCTCGCGGGCGAACAGCACGATGTGCAGGCCGATGGCCACGCCCAGCAGCACGGCGAAGTATTTCGACAGAAACGCCAGCCCCAGCGCGACCCCGCCGAGGAAGAAGGCCAGCGCCGCCAGGCCCGGGCGCGGTTCCCGCAGCGCGTACCACACCAGCCCGGTGGCCAGCAGGCCGAACAGGATCAGCGGGGTGTCGGTGGCCACCAGCACGGCGATGAACAGCAGCGGCATGAACAGCGCCAGCAGCGAGACCAGGCGGGCGCGCACCGGGTCGTGCCGGTGCCACAGAGCGAGGATCAGCAGGGCCGGGGCCACGGACACCAGGATGCCCGGGATGCGGATCACCAGCGGGTGTTCGGACACTGCGGTGACCGCGCTCAGCCACCAGCCGATCATCGGCGGGTGGTCGTAGTAGCCGAGATCCGGATGGGCGGCCCAGATCAGGAAATAGGCCTCGTCGCCGGTGATCGGCAGCAGCGTGGCGATCAGCGCCTTCAGCGCGATCACCGCGAGCAGCACCGCCGGGTAGTGGCGGGCGGGCCAGGGGGCGTCGGCGGGCAGGCTCACAGCCGCAGATGCCGGAACAGCGGGTCGGGGATGGCGCGGATGATGGTCATGATCACCCGCCAGAACCACGGCAGATAGGCCACCGCGCGGCCCCGGCGCAGCGCGCGGAGGATGCCGCGGGCCACGCTGTCGGGCGAGGCCCACAGCGGTCCCGAGCGGTCGAAGCCCTCGGTCATCGGGGTAGTCACGAAGCCCGGCTTGAGGGTGACCACGTCGACCCCGGCCGGTGCGAGGCGGTGGCGCAGGCCCTGCAGATAGGTGGCCAGCATGCCCTTGGCGGTGCCGTAGACGTAGTTGCTCTGGCGGCCGCGATCGCCGGCGACCGAGCCGATGGCGCCGATCACGCCATGGCCCTGCGCCTCGAAGTCGGGGGCGATGCGGGTGAGCAGGGCGACGGCGCTGGTGCCGTTGATCCGCAGCGCCTCCTGGGTGGCCTCCACCGAGTCGTGGCAGGTGGCGGGATCGGGCAGGCTGCCCCAGGCCAGCAGCGCGGCATCCACCTCGCCCAGGTGTTCGCGGGCGGCGGTCCAGGCGTCGGCGTGGGTGGCCGGGTCGGCGGGATCGGCGGCCAGCCCGCGGATGCGCTCGCCGGCGGCGTCGTCGCCGCGCACGCGCAGATCCGCCAGCAGGCTTTCCAGACGCTCCGGATTGCGGGCGACGCAGAACAGGCGGGCGCCGGAGCTGGCCAGACGGCGGGCGACGGCACTGGCGATGGCGGAGGTCGCGCCGAAGATCACGACGTTGTTCAGCGGATTCATGCGGTCACCCGGCGCCAGAAGCTGGAGGAGAATTGAGGGTCGGTCAACTTAGCGAACTCGATCCATTCAGGAAACCCGGCACGGAACATCGCGCCGGACATGCGGGCGTCCTTGGCCGGGTAGAGCGCCCCGTGCGCCTCGCGCACCACACGGTCGAGGCGCTCGAACAGCGCATGGGTCGCCGCCCCGCGATCGGGGAAATCCAGGGCCAGGGTGGTGCCCGGGCGCGGGAACGACAGCATCCCGGCCGGTGGCTGGCGGCCGAAGGTCTTGAGCACCGCGAGGAACGAGCCCTGGCCGCTGCGCGCGATCTGGCGCAGCAGCTCGGCGACGGCATCGCGCGCGGTGCGTTCGGGGAGCACGCACTGGTACTGATAGAACCCGCGGCGGCCGTAGATGCGGTTCCAGTCGCGGATCCCGTCCAGCGGGAACAGCCAGCCGCGATGATGCGCCGGATGCGGGCTGCGGCGCAGCGGCTGGCGGAAATACAGCTCGTTGAACGCGCGCAGGCCGGGGCCGTTGACCAGCGAGAACGGCGGGTCCACCGGCACCCGCCGCCGGGGTTCGCGGAAGCGGGCGCGTGGGGGCGGGGTGACCGCGTGGCGGCCGGCGGAATAGATCCCGCGGCCCGGGGGATGGCGCCGACCATCGGCCAGGCAGTCGATCCAGGCCACGGTGTAGGGCCATTCACGGCGCGCGCGGGCATCCAGGGCCCAGAAATCGTCCAGGCTGTGGAAGCGTTCCGACCACACCGACATCCAGGCCGAGGACACCGGCACGAGCTGCAGGGTTACGGTCTCGATCAGCCCGGTCAGGCCCAGCCCGCCGATGGTGGCGGCGAACCAGCGCGGGTTGTGCTCGGGGCTGGCCTCGACGCGGCCGGCATCGCTGCGGTGCAGTGTCATGCGCTTAACGTGCGCACCGAAGCTGCCGGCGACGTGATGGTTCTTCCCGTGCACGTCGTTGGCCACCGCGCCGCCCAGGGTCACGAAGCGGGTCCCCGGGACCACCGGCGGGAACCAGCCGCGCGGCACGCTCAGTTCCAGCAGTTCGTCCAGCGTGACCCCGGCCTCGGCGGTGATTACTCCAGTGTCGGTGTCGAACTCGACGAAGCGGTCCAGCCCGCGGGTGTGCAGCAGATGGCCGCCGGCGTTGAGGCAGCAGTCGCCGTAGGAACGTCCCATGCCGTGGGCCAGCAGCGGCCCTTCCGGCAGCCGGTCCGGGCGGAACGCCGGCGCGCTGTGCGCGGCGTGTTCCACCCGCGGAATGCGGTTCCAGCCGCTGGTCGTCATGCCGGTCCCCCGTCGTGTCGGCGCTCCGGGGCCGTGTCGCCGCGTGCGTCGGGGTGGCTGCCGAGCGCGATCAGGCCCAGCAGCACCGCGAACCACAGGGTGGTCAGGCGGATCAGCGTGGTCGCCGCCACCGCATCCGCCGCCGGCATGTCGTGCAGCAGGAGCAGGCCGATCATCACCGCCTCGGTGCCGCCCAGCCCGCCGGGCAGGAAGCTCAGCGCCCCGGCCAGCATGGCCAGGGCGAACACGAAGGCGGCGAACGCGAATCCGGCCTCGAAGCCCATCGCGTTGAGGATCCACCAGAAGGCCAGCGCCTCGGCGCTCCAGGCCACCACGCTCAGGACGGTGGCGCCGGCGAGCAGGCCGGGTGCGTGGCAGCGCCGCGCCTGCAGCAGGATGGTGGCGGCGTGATGCAGGCCGCGCCACAGCCGCCGGCCGGGGCGGTCCGCATGGCGTTGCAGGGCCTCCAGCGGTCGGCGTTGCGAAAGCACCAGCAGGCCCGTGGCGACGGCCGCCACGCCGGCCAGGATCAGCGAGGTCCCTTGAGTCACCAGCGTGAGCCCCAGCAGCGACAGCAGCACGACCGCCACCAGATCCGACAGCCGTTCGCTGACGAACGCAGCGAAGCTGTCCGGATAGGGGACACCCCGGCGCTTGAGCAGTACGCCGCGCAGGGCCTCGCCGGCCTTGCCCGGGGTGGTGGTCAGGGCAAAGCCGGCCAGGTAGATGTGCAGGCTGGCGGGCGCAGCGATGCGATGGGCCAGCGCCCGCAGATACAGCTGCCAGCGGGCGAATCGCAGGCTGTAGTTGACCAGCGACAACGACAGGGCCAGCAGCAGGCCGAACGGGCCGACCTGCACCAGCGCGTGCCAGACCTCTTCCGCACCGGCCCAGATGGCGATGCCCAGATACGCCGCGGCGGCAACGATCACCGACAGGATCAGCCCGCGCAGGCGCCAGCCGGTCAGGACCGGGTTCCCGCTCACGACAGCACCGCGAGGGTCACGCCCAGCCAGGCCACCACCGTCACCAGCAGATGGGCATCGGTGAACAGGTCGCGCGAGGTGTCGCCGCCGCGCCCGCGAAAATGCAGCAGGTACAGATAGCGGAAGATTCCGTAGATCACGAACGGCAGGGTATAGATCAGCTCATCGGTGCCGTGCAGGGCGATGACCTCCGGGCTGACGGTGTACAGCCCGTAGGCGATCACCGTGCAGGCCGCGCTGATGGCGATGAACTGGTCCAGCAGCGCGGTGGAATAGTCGTCCAGCACGCGCCGGGTGTCGCCCCGAGTGTCACCCCGGCTGTCGTCCCGGGATTCGGGTGCGGGGTCCGCGGGTGCCGGGCCGGCGGTCACGGCGGTTTCCGCCAGCTCCGAGCGGCGCTTGGCGAAGCCCAGGAACAGGGTCAGCATCAGGCCGCACAGCAGCAGCCACTGCGAGGGTTCGATGCCCAGCCCCAGGGTTCCGGCCAGGATGCGCAGCATGAAACCGCCGGCGATGCTGAACACATCCAGGATGACGACATGCTTGAGCGCCAGCGAATAGGCGATGTTCAGCACCAGATAGCCCGCCAGCAGCCCGGTGACCCAGGCGCTGACCAGCAGGCCGAGGGCCAGCGCCAGCACCACCAGCACGCTCAGGATGATCCGCGCGGCCGGGATGCCGATGGCCCCGCTGGCCAGCGGGCGGCGGCACTTGGTCGGGTGCCGGCGGTCGGCTTCGACGTCGAGAATGTCGTTGAGCACGTAAACCGCGCTCGCCATCGCGCAGAAGGCGAGGAAGGCGAGCGTGGCCGCCAGCAGGGTCTCGCCCTCCCAGGCATGCGCGAACACCGGTCCAAGGAACACGAACCCGTTCTTGATGTACTGGTGCGGACGCAGCAGTTTGAAAATCGGCTGGAGCATCGGTGCGTGCGGAAAGGCCGGCGGAACGGGCTGGCAGTGTAGGCAAATGCGCCGGCCGGTGCACCCGCGAAGATGGGCACGTGCCCGGTTTCGCAGTGTGCGCGGGTGCGATCGGTTACCATCCGGGACGTTTCTCCGATCAATCCGCTGTCACCGGGAGTCTGTCATGCAAGCACTGTCCGTCCTGAAGAAAACCGTCGTCCTGTCTGCCGGCCTGGGCCTGCTGCTGGCCGCCGCGCCGGCGGCCGCCGATCTGTCCGAGGGCGACGCCTTCCCCGACGTCACCCTCAACGACCAGCACGGGGAGCCGCTGGAGCTACCCGGCGATGCGCGCGTGGTGCTGATGACCGTGGAGATGGCCCCGGCCGACATCACCAATGATGTCCTCGGGGACATGGGGCCCGAGGCGATCGAGGAGGCCGGCATCCGCTACGTGGCCGATACCCACGGCATGCCGCCGTTCGTGCTCGAGAACGTGGTCATGCCGCGCATGCAGGAGCGCCCCTATCGCACCGGGGTGACCGAAGGCCCCGGGGACATGGGCTTCATGCCGCATCAGCGCGATCATGTGAGCGTGGTGTTCCTGGATGGCGAGGGTACGGTGACCGGCACCGGCGCGGCCGCCAGCGAGGCCGCCCTGCGGCAGATGCTGGAGGGCGCCGGCGACTGAAATGGCCTTCCTGCTGGGCCTGCTGACCGCGCTGGGCTACGGCGCGGGGGATTTTCTCGGCGGCCTGGCCTCGCGGCGGGTTTCGGCGCTGGTGGTGGCCTGCTATTCGCAGCTGCTGGTCACCGCACCGCTGCTGATGCTGGCATTGCTGATGGCGGGGCTGCCCGGGGAGGCGGCCCTGCTGTGGGGCGGCGCCTCGGGGGTGGCGATGGCGCTGGGCCTGCTGGCCTACTACCGCGGGCTGGCCGAAGGCTACATGGGGCTGGTCGCGGCGGTGACCGGGGTGCTGTCGGCGCTGGTGCCGCTGGCGGCGGGGCTGGCTCTTGGCGAACGCCCGGGATGGTTCTCGCTGGCGGGGATCGTGGCCATCGTGGTGGCGATCGCGCTGGTCTCGGGCGGGGCCCGGGAGGTCAGTCCGCGTGACCCGGACGCGCCGGTGCGGGGGGCGGACGGCCACGGTCACCGCGGGCCGCATCCGCTGCTGGGGGTGTTCGACGGCGTGCTTGCCGGGGTCGCCTTCGGCCTGGTGTTCGTGTTCCTTGACCAGGCCAGCGAAGGCTCGGCCCTGTGGCCGGTGGTCATGGCCGGCGGCGTGGGCGGGCTGGTGCTGCTGGGCGTGATGCTGCTGCATCGCCCCGAGCGACACATGGCCCGCAGCACGCTGGTGCTGGTCGCGCTGGCGGGCCTGCTGCAGGGGCTGGCGACCCTGGCCTTCGTGGTGGCGGTGCGTATCGGACTTCTATCCGTGATCGCGGTGGCCGGGGCCCTGTCGCCGGCACCCACCGCACTTCTGGCGCGGTTCTTTCAGGCCGAGCGCATGAGCCGGCTGCAGCTCGCGGGCTTCGGCTTTGCGCTGGTCGGCATCGTGCTGATCGTGCTGGGCGGGGCGGGCTGAGCCCCGTGGGCTCGAAGCCCTCCGCGCCGTATTCGCGTGCGAGCACGCTCCCACAATCAAACACCGGAATGACCCGTAGGAGCGCGCTCGCGCGCGAATGCAGGAATCGTAGAAGGAGAGAGGTATGGAAACGGAACTGGCGAATGAACCCCGCACCGAGCGCACGTTCGTGACGATCATCTACGTGCTGTACTTCGTTGGCTTCTTTGTCGCCATCACGGCCCTGGTCGGGGTGATCATGGCGCATGTGAAGCGCAGCGATGCGGATGCGATCAGCGAGACCCACCTGCAGTATCAGATCCGGACCTTCTGGATCGGTCTGCTGATGGCCGTGCTGGCGACCCTGACCGCGGCGATCGGGATCGGGCTGATCATCGGGCTGCTGTTCCTGGTGTGGGTGCTGGTGCGGTGCATCAAGGGCGTGATCCGCAACAGCGACGACCGGGCCATCGAGGACCCGGCCACCTGGCTCTGGTAAGCCCCGTAGTGCGGGGCTCCGGGCGGGGTCTCAGCGCTCCAGGTACTGCAGCTTGCCCTCGACGCCGTCCCACTCTTCCGCGTCTTCCGGCGGGTCCTTGCGCGCGGTGATCACCGGCCAGGTGCGCGCCAGTTCGGCATTGAGCTCGATCATGTGCACCTGGTCCTCGGGCACGTCATCCTCGGGGACGATCGCCTCGGCCGGGCACTCCGGCTCGCACAGGGTGCAGTCGATGCATTCGTCGGGGTCGATGGTGAGGAAGTTGGGCCCCTCGTGGAAGCAGTCCACCGGGCAGACTTCGACGCAATCGGTGTACTTGCACCGGATGCAGTTCTCCAGAACGATGAAAGCCATTGCGCTTCTCCATTGGTCGTGTTGCGACGCCACGGCTCCTGTGTGCCGCCGCTCGGTCCGTTCGGCGTATTGTAACCGCTCCTCCCGAGCGGCCGGGAATCCCGGCTGCTGCGGCTGTTATTCCGCGACTCCCCGTTCCAGCGTGTCCTTGAGCCGGTAGAGCGCGTCCAGCGCCTCGCGCGGGGTCAGGCCGTCCGGATCGAGTTCCGCCAGGGCCCGCGCGACGTCCCGCCCCGGCTCGGGTACTTCGGGTGCCCGCGGGGCGGGTTCTTCCGCCGTCTCGGGTGCGGGCGGCTCCGGCGGGAACAGCCCCAGCTGGGGCGAGTCGCTGTCCCGGGCGCGGCTTTCCAGATCGGCCAGATGGGTGCGGGCGCGCTGCAGCACGTCGGCGGGTACCCCCGCCAGCGAGGCCACCTGCAGCCCGTAGCTCTGGTTGGCCGGCCCCTCGCGGACCTGATGCAGGAACACGATGTCGTGGCCGTGTTCCACCGCGTCGGTATGGATGTTGGCCACCGCCGGTTCGCGTTCGGCCAGCGCGGTCAGCTCGAAGTAATGCGTGGCGAACAGGGTCAGCGCGCGGTTCTCCCGCGCCAGGCGCTCGGCACAGGCCAGCGCCAGCGCCAGGCCGTCGAAGGTGGAGGTGCCGCGCCCGATCTCGTCCATCAGCACCAGGCTGCGCTCGCCGGCGTTGTGCAGGATGCTGGCGGCCTCGGTCATCTCCACCATGAAGGTCGAGCGCCCGGAGGTCAGGTCGTCGGAGGCGCCGATGCGGGTGAAGATGCGGTCCACCGGACCGATGCGGGCCACGTCCGCGGGCACGAAACTGCCCATGCAGGCCAGCAGCACGATCAGTGCGGTCTGGCGCATGTAGGTGGACTTGCCCCCCATGTTGGGGCCGGTGATGACCAGCAGCCGGCGGCTCTCGGGATCCAGCCGGGTGTCGTTGGCCACGAACGGGGTGTCCAGGCTGGCCTCCACCACCGGGTGACGACCCTGCTCGATGTGGACGCCGGTCTCGGGCACCAGTTCGGGGCGGCTCCAGTCGAGCCGCCGGGCGCGTTCGGCCAGGGTGGCCAGCACGTCCAGCCGGGCCACCGCGTCGGCGATCGCCCGCAGGCGGTCGGCGCGCCCCTGCAGGCCGGCGAGCAGGTCGTCGAACAGCTGGCGCTCGCGCGCCAGGGCCTGTTCCCGTGCGGACAGGATCTCGTCCTCGAAGCGCTTGAGTTCCTCGGTGGTGTAGCGTTCGGCATTCTTCAGGGTCTGGCGGCGCATGAAGCGCCCGGGCAGCTCCTCCGAGCGCGAGCGGCCCACCTCGACGTAGTAGCCGTGCACCCGGTTGTAGGCGACCTTGAGGGTGGCGATGCCGGTGGCCTCGCGTTCGCGCGCCTCCAGGTCGCGCAGGAAGCCGTCGGCGTTGTGTTCCAGATCGCGCAGGCGGTCGAGTTCGGGGTCGAAGCCGGGGCGGATCAGCCCGCCGTCGGTGACCCGGATCGGCGGTTCGTCGACCAGCGCGCGGGCCAGGGTTTCGCTCAGTTCCGTCTCCGGCGCGAGTTCGTCGCGCAGGGCGGCGAGGGTGTCGGCCTCGCCTGCGGCGGGCTCCAGTGCCGCGTGCAGGCCGGGCAGGCGTTCCAGCGCCGCCTGCAGCGCGACCAGATCGCGCGGCCGTGCGGAGCCCAGGCTGATGCGCGAGACGATGCGTTCGACGTCGGCCATGCCGGTCAGGGCCTCGCGCAGGCCTTGTTCGGCCGCGTGGTCCAGCAGCGTGGCGATGCCCTGCTGGCGTTCCCGCAGCAGGGCCCGGTCGGCCAGCGGCTGGTGCAGCCATTGCGACAGCAGCCGGGCCCCCATGGGTGTGCGGCTGGTGTCCAGCAGGTCGAACAGCGAGCCGCGGCGCTCCCCGCTCAGGGTGCGGGTCAGCTCCAGGTTGCGCCGGGTCGCCGGGTCCAGCATCAGCATCTGGCCGCGGTGTTCGCGCCCGAGCCCGGTGATATGGGCAAGGTTGCCGCGATGCTGCGCCTGCACGTAGGCCAGCAGCGCGCCCGCGGCGGCCAGGCCCAGCACCAGGTCGTCGCAGCCGAAGCCGGCCAGGTCGGTGGTGCCGAAATGCCGGGTCAGGGTGCGCTTCGCGGAGATCGCGTCGAAATGCCAGTCGGCATGATGTCGCGGGGCCCAGGCCTCGATCCCGGGGATCGCCGGGGCCGGGTCGGGGACCAGGCATTCCACCGGGTCGAGACGCGCCAGTTCGGCCTCCAGTTCGGTCGCGTCGGCGACCTCCAGCACCCGGAAACGGCCGCTGGCGAACTCCAGGCTGGCGATGCCGTAGCCTTCGTTGCGGCCGCGCACGGCAGCGCAGGCGGCCGGGCACACGGCGACCATGCGATTGACCTGGCGCGCTTCCAGCAGGGCGTCCTCGGTGACCGTGCCGGGGGTCACGATGCGCACCACCTCGCGTTGCACCGGGCCCTTGTTCTCGCCCACCTGTCCGGTCTGCTCGCAGATCGCCGCGCTCTCGCCCAGCTTCAGCAGCCGCGCGAGGTAGCTCTCCAGGGTGTGCACCGGGATCCCGGCCATCGGGATCGGCTCGCCGGCCGACTCGCCGCGGCGGGTGAGGGTGATGTCCAGCAGCCCGGCGGCGCGCTCGGCGTCGTCGTAGAACAGCTCGTAGAAGTCCCCCATGCGGTAGAGCAGCAGGGTCTGCGGGTACTCCGCCTTGATCCGCAGGTATTGCTGCATCATGGGGGTATGTTTTGACAGGGCGTCCGCGTCGCTCACTGGCCGTTCCTGCTGTTCGGGGGCGTCGGTGGCCGGATTGTAACGGGTCCGGCGGGGGGTGCGGTGGGTTATGTGACGCAATCGCCGGAATGTCCGGGGGCCGCGGGACTTCCCTTGCTCAAGGATAAGAGGGTGCTTATATTAGAAAACACTAAATAACAGGAAAGGAGAGCCCGCATGATTCGGAAGAACCTCGGGGAAGAATACAGCCCGATGTATTTCCTGGGCGCACTGGGGGCCGGTGGCACGGCCGTTACGTTTTTCATGTTCCTGATGTTCATGACGCCCTATGACACCCCGATCCCCACGTACGAGGCCATGATGGCGCTGATGACCGGCGAGGGCCCGCTGATCGCCGTGCTGGTGGGCGCGGCCATGGCCGGCATCCTGTTCTTCTTGGCCCTGCATCTGCGCCTGCTGGTGTGGAACATCCGCGAATACCGGCAGTTTCGCCGGACCGAGGCCTTCGCCCGGCTGCGCCGCTCCAACCAGGAAGTGGCCCTGATGGCGATCCCGCTGACCCTGGCCATGACCATCAACGCCGGTTTCATCGTCGGCGCGGTGTTCGTGCCGGGGCTGTGGAACGTGGTCGAGTACCTGTTCCCGCTGGCCATGCTGGCCTTCCTGGCGGTTGGCGCCTTCGCGCTGGTGATCTATTCGCGCTTCCTGGCACGGCTGTTCACCGAGGGGGATTTCGATTTCACCGGCAACAACAACCTGAGCCAGCTGCTGGCGGTGTTCGCGTTCGCGATGATCGCCGTGGGTCTCGCGGCGCCGGGGGCGATGAGCGAGAATCTGGCGATCAACGCCGCGGGGATCTTCTTCTCGCTGACGTTTGCCGCGCTGGCGCTGGTGCTGGGGCTGGTGATGTTCGTGCTGGGCTTCAAGTCGACGCTGCGCTACGGGATCGCGGAGGCGGCCAGCCCGAGCCTGTGGATCGCGATCCCGATCCTGACCCTGCTGGGCATTGCCTTCATCCGTCATCAGATGGGGCTGCACCACGGTTTTGGCGCTCCGCTGAACGAAGCGATGCTGTTCGTGTTCACCTCGCTGGTGCTGGGCGCTCAGCTGGTGTTCGGCCTGATCGGCTACGTGGTGATGAAGAAGCTGGGCTACTTCCGTGACTACATCCACGGCGAGAAGAAGAGCCCGGTCAGCTACGCGCTGATCTGCCCGGGGGTGGCCCTGGTGGTCTTCTCCTGGTTCTTCATCAATCTGGGACTGGTGTCCAACGGGGTCGTCGAGCAGTTCAGCGTGGCGTATTTCGCCCTGCTGGCCCCGGTGGTCTACCTGCAGGTGGTGACGATCGCCACGCTGTTCCGGCTGAACCGCAAGCTGCTGCGGGCGGAACCGGCGACCGAGGGCGCCTCCCAGCAGGCGTGATCGCGCCGCTGGTTCGGTGCCAGACGGGCGGTGTTCGGGGGTTCCCGGACACCGCCTTTTTTTGTCCGGTCAGGCGGTGGCGGCGGGGCGTTCTTCGCGGCCCTCGCGCGACCCGGTGTAGCGCCAGGCCTTGCGGAAGGTGGTGCGCAGGGGCGATTCGAGATGCGCGCGGGCGCGTGCCGGGGCGATGCCGTGGTCGCGGCAGAACAGGGCCAGGGCCCAGGCGAGTTCGTCGCGGCCGAGGTCGGCGTCGCGATCGGCCGACGGGCCCTTGCAGGCCCCGCAGCCGTTGACCCGCACGCGGAACGCGGTGTTGGCCAGAAAGATGCCGAAGCCCATGCGCGTGGCCACCAGCTCGGCAATGGCGTCGGCATTGCCCTCGGCGGCCGGGGCGGGTTCGCGGATGCCCTCCACCCACCAGGCCGCCAGTTCCTGCGCGAAGGTGCCGACCAGGGCCTGACGATTCCCGATCAGCTGCGGGTCGTAATGGAAGATGCGCTCGCCGCCGGTGCTGGCCGCGCCCAGCGCGGTGACCGGCTGCGGTGCCAGTCCTCCGGGTTCCGCCAGGCGGGCCGCGCGCTGCTCCAGGCCCGCATGCCGGCGGACGCTGGCGAACACCTGCTCGGCCATGCCGTGCGGGCTGTCCGCCTCGCCCGGGAAATGCTCGCGGATGGGCTGCACCAGGGTCGGCGGGTCGAAGGGCCGGTCGGCGGCGGGCTGACGGTCCACCCACGCAAACACCGCGCGGATCCACTCGCGGGTGTCGACATCAAGGACCGGATCGGGCTGGAACAGGCGTGCAAGCATGGCGGGCGCGTTTCTGGAGGTGGTGGATCCATCGTATGCCATTCCGTCCCGTCGGGGCAGCCCCTGCTGCAAACGAACCGGAATGTGTCAGACTCGGAGTCCGAATCCCCAGGGGCAAGGATGGAGACATGTTTGGCGAGGAGGACCGGCGGCGGGATCGTCGCATCCCCGTGGGCGTGACCGGGGAGGTGTACTGGACCGGTTCGGGGCAGACCACGCGAGTGGAAATCCATGACCTGGCCGCCGGCGGCTGTGCGCTGATGACCGGCTTCGAGGTGGATGCCGGGGTGGTGGTGATGGTGACGGTGCCGAGCCCCGATCCGCGCATCGAGAACCTGCAGCGGCGGGGACGGGTGCTGCGCTGTGACAGCGCGGATCCCGACCGTGAGGGCCGGCGCCGATGGCGCCTCGCGGTGGCCTTTGAAGAAGAACCCACGGGAGACGCGACACCATGACCGAATTGCGCAAGGCGGATGTCACCGGGCTGTCGGCCCTGGTCTATGACCTGGGCGAGCGGATGACTGCGCGCGGGCTGGTCATGGCCACGGTGGAATCCTGCACCGGGGGCGGGATTGCCCAGGCACTGACCGATGTGCCCGGCAGTTCGGCCTGGTTCGAGTGTGGCTGGGTGACCTACAGCAACGCGGCCAAGACCCGTCTGGTGGGCGTGGATCCGGCGTTGCTGGACGCCCATGGCGCCGTGAGCGAACAAGTGGCGGCCGCGATGGCCACGGGCGGCCTGACGCACAGCGGCGCCGACTTGTCCCTGTCGGTCACCGGCGTCGCCGGGCCGGGCGGCGGTTCGCCGGACAAGCCGGTGGGCATGGTGTGCTTCGGCTGGCAGGCGCGCGACGGAGCCGTGCGCACCGAGACGCGGCACTTCGACGGCGAGCGCCACGAGGTCCGTCGCCAGGCCATGCTGCATGCCCTGGCCTCGCTGCTGGAGCACGAACTGGGCTGAAGCACGCGCCCGGCGAGCGGACCGCGGTGCGCGGAGGCCTACTTCGGTCCGAGCAGCAGCCAGGCGATCAGCCCCAGCAGGGGCAGGAACAGCAGGATCAGGATCCACAGGACCTTCACCACCGGGCCGGCGGGACTCTGTGCGGTCCGGATAATCGCCCAGATGATGATCAGCAGCCAGACAAGGCCCAGAATGCCGGTGATTTCAATGCCCATGCGGTGCTCCGGTAGCGGCGTGAATCGCGTCGAACGCACGGATATCACGTGCAGGGCCGGAACACCAGCCCGCCGGGGCGATGGTCTATACGGAAAAGTTACTGAAGGGTGCCGGCGGCACGGGAGGTATGGTCATGCGGAGGATTCCCGCAACGTCGGGTTCGGGTGCTCCCCCGGATCCGGGGGCTCCGACGAGGCGAGCGGAAGAGCGCGACAGCGAGACCGGCGACGAGGGCACGCCGACGGCCGCCGTCCGGAGCCCGAGCATGCACGAAGGTGTGGAAGTCTGGTGCGACTGCTGTTCCTGCGAGGCCGAGCCCTACTGGCTTGCGGTGGCCGCGGACCCGGGAATCGATCCGGACTGAGCCGTCCGAACTTCCGAGAGGGAACCATGAGAAAGGGGTCAGTGCCCGACCGCGGGTCCCGCGTGCCTGTCCGTCGGATGTCGGGGCATGCGGGGGCATCCGTATGAAGATCTGGGTGGACGCGGACGCCTGTCCGGCGGTCATCAAGGAGATCCTGTTCCGGGCCGCGAAGCGCACCGGGGTGGCGATGACCCTGGTGGCGAATCAGCCGGTGCGCACGCCGCCGTCGAAGCTGATCGACTCGATCCGGGTGGGCAGTGGCTTCGACGTGGCGGATAACGAGATCGTGCGGCGGCTCGAGGCGGGTGATCTGGTGATCACCGCGGATATCCCGCTGGCGGCCGAGGTGATCGAAAAGGGCGGCGAGGCGCTCAACCCGCGGGGCGAGCTTTATACCCGCGACAATATCCGCGAGCGGCTGAGCATGCGCGACTTCATGGACACCCTGCGCTCCAGCGGGGTCGACACCGGCGGGCCGGCGGCACTGGGCCCGCGCGACCGTCAGGCCTTCGGCAATGCCCTGGACCGCTGGCTGGCGCGTAACACCTAGGGCAGTTCCAGCTGGGTGTATGGTCGGTGTTCGACGATCTTGTCGTCGTCGAACTCGAAGGGTTCTCCAGGGCGTCCTCGTTCCGGTGCAGAACCAGGGCATCGCGCCCCTCCACCTCCGGGAGTTTCGTTTCACCCGTGGGTTCGCCCTGCAGGGTGGAGCTGTCGATGCGCCTTCATTTGGAGGGGTGCCCGGCGCCGTACGGGCCTGTGGCATGATGGACCCCGAGTGTTGGAGGGCATGCGATGAAGTGGCAAGTACTGGCGGTGTTCGCGGGCCTGGCGCTGGTCTGCGCCCCGGTGGCGGCCTCGGACCGCGAGGATCCGGCGGCGCTCGACGGGGTCGCCATCGACGAGGTGGTGGAGGAGGATGACGGCGAGGAGGACGCGCTGTCGTTCGACCAGCGTCGGGCGGTGGAGTTGCTGGGCGAAGCGAGCCGGCACTTCGACGAGCTGACCGAGCTGCCGGAAAGCCGCTGGCTGCGGCGCGATCAGCAGAGCGCCCGGGAGGACATCGACGACCTGATCGATGACGCGCTGGAGGTCATGGACGTGCCCGAGATCGTGTCCATGCGTCGCCAGTACCGGGAGCTGGAAGACCGGATCATGACCGAGCAGGAACGCCGGGCCGATCTGCGCGAGGAGCGGATGTTCGCGCCGGATACCGACGCCAGTACCCTGGCCCGCTTCACGCCCACCGAGACCCTGCGCGAGATGACCGCCCGCACGCGCGGCGACTTCGACCGCCTGATCGAGGCACGCGAGCGCAACATCGCCGCGTACGAGGAGGACCTGGAGGCGCTCAAGGGCGATATGGCCGCGGCGCTGGAGGACGTGGGTCTGTCCATGCCGCCGGACCAGCTGGAACTGTGGATGAGCTCTGCGATCGGCGACGACGTGGTGTCCATGGCGGTGGTGTTCCGCAGCATCCGCACGCTGACGCAGCGCCTCGAGGAGCTCACCCGCGAGAGCGGAGAGAACCTCAACGTGGCCGGCCGCTACTACGGCATGGTGGTGATCCTGCACCGGCTGGTGGTGACCATGCAGGAGCGCTTCGTCGAGCGGGTGGACGGGGAGATCGTCCCGCGCCTGGAGGCCTACCGTGAAGAGGCCGACGAGATCATCGCCCAGTCCCGGGAACTGATCCGCGAGGGCGGGCACCGGGACAGCCTGGAGTCCAACATCGCGGCCAACGAGCTGACCCGTCAGGCGATCGATTTGTACCTGGAGGTGGTGACCGGCCAGCGCGAACAGGTGGCCGAGGCGCTGGAGATCAGCCGTTACGAGAAGCAGGTAGCGGTCAACACCTACCGCACCGTGCAGCTCAGCGCCAACGTGGCGGATCTGATCCGCGATGGCCTGGACACCTTCGAGACCCTGTCCGAACTGCAGGTCCCGGAGACCGCGGAATTCCGCAACGACAAGATCCGCGAGGAATTCCGCCGTCTGACCGAACGGCTGGAACGGTGAACGGCAGGAAGACCTCCCCGGCGCGCAACGGGTCCTGACCCTGCCCCGTCCTCTCAGCCTCGCGACTGCTGGCGCGCCCACAGGTGGGTGGCGCCGATCACTGCCGCCGGGACCAGCAGCAGGTTGACCACCGGCACCATCGCCAGGAGGGTCGTTCCGGCGCCAAACGCGAGGGTCTCCGGACGGCGCGTGCCCAGCCCCTTGCGGATTTCGGCCAAGGTCAGGCCGTCGTTGGCCAGCGGCGGCTCCTGGAACTCCACCGCCAGAACCCAGCTGCCGAAGACGAACCAGGCGAGCGAGGCCAGCAGGTTGATGCCGGGAATGACGGTAATCAGCAACACCGGGATGAACAGCAGCGCGTAATAGCCGAACTTGCGCAGGGCGGTGGCCGTGGCGTGGCCCATCTCGCCCGCCAGCGAGCGTGCGGGCTGGCGCGGTTCGTGGCCGAGGCCCCGGGCGGTGCGGTAGGCCAGCGGTCCGGAGAAAGGACTGGCGATGATCGCGGCCAGGGCCACCGCGGAGACCCCGAAGCCCACCAGCAGGGTCAGCACGAACAGCGGCCAGAGCAACCAGGCGAGCCAGTCCCAGCCGGCCGGCAGCCAGGTGTCCAGCAGGATCTCGAAACCGAATCCGGCGGCGATGCCGATCCCGACGATGACCGCGATGTTGATCAGCAGCGGACCGATCACCAGGCCGCGCAGGCCCGGGTCGAATACGCGCGCCAGCCCGCGAAACGGTGCGAGGAAGGCGAACAGGGCGTTCATCCCGCCTGCCACTGGGCCAGCCACCGGGGAATCTCTTCGGCCGGCATCGGGCGTGCGATGCCGTAGCCCTGGACGACCTCGCAGCCGAGTTCCCGCAGGCGCTCGCCCTGCTCGAAGGGGGCGCTTGTGTCCCGCTTCAGGCCGTGTGGTGGAGGGCAGGGGTGGTGCTTGCGCAATCGCTCCGGTAAAGGTTTTGGTGCGACGTTCAGCATGGATCCAGCGTAACACTCTCCGGCGATGCCACCGCGAGGCAGGCGGCCCGGGCGCCGTGACGTTCGAGCACGGTCCATTCGTCCAGCCGCAGACCGGCGGCGCGCAGCCGGGCGCGGAACTCGTCCTCGTAGGTGACGCGGCCGAAGTCGATGCTGGTGATCCGGCGCAGGGCGGGCTTGAGACGCTCCAGCACCGGTGACGGGCGCTGCTGGATGGTCTGGGTGAAGTAGATCCGACCGCCGGGGCGCAGCAGGCCGGCACAGTGGCGCAGGGCCGCCCCGGGATCCGGCAGCAGCATGAAACTGGCGGAGAAATACACCGCGTCGTAGGGGCCGCCGGCGTGCTCGTAGACCGATTGCCGGTGCACCGTGACCCGGGCGGCCACCGACGATGCCGCCAGCCGCTGCTGCGCGCGTTCGACGTAGTCGGGGTCGATGTCGATCCCCGTGATCGCGAGCTCCTTGCGTGTGACGGCCTCGGCGTTTGCCAGCAGTGCGCCGGCGGTGCCGATCCCGACGTCCAGCAGGGCCACCCGGGGCGGCAGGCGCTCCAGGACTTCGGCGTACCAGCGCGCGGTCATGCGCAGGATCAGGCTGTCGTAGATGCGGCTTCGGAGCATGTGCTGGGCGGTTCGCGGGGGGCGGCCGGGACGAACACGCAGGATACCGGATCGTGCCCGCGTGCGTGGATCCGTGCATGCCCGGGCGAGGGCACGCGCGGCATTGAGGTGGCGCAGGTTCGCCGCATGGGATCCGGATTATCGGTCTGCAGGGTTGGTTGATGCCCGAGTGAAGGGCTCGGTCTTGGAAGACGCCGTTGTCAATGTGGTTTAAGTTTCGGGACTTTGTGGCGTTAAATAGTTCACAGATTTTTCAAAGGGGATCCCGATGCAATGGCTCGCTAACCTCAAGCTTCGCAGCAAGCTGGCCCTGGCCTTCGGCGTGGTCCTGCTCCTGATGGTGGCCATGGCGGTGACCAGCCTGACCGGGGACCGGTACGCCACGGCGCAGTACGAGGCGGCGATGGAACGCATGGAGGACGTGCAGTTCCAGATCCAGATGGAGACCCAGCACGTCAAATGGGCGCTGGATCTGTCGCAGTCGCTGCTGACCGGCAATGAATTCACCGGCGAGCTGGACCATACCCAGTGCAATTTCGGGCAGTGGTATTACGATTTCCAGGAATCCGAAGCCTACGAAATGGCCAGCCCGGAATTTCGCCGGGCGTTCGACCGCCTGGAGCAGCCGCATTACAACCTGCACGCCAGCGCACATGCCATTACGGGGGCCGTGCGGGACGGCAATGACGGCGAAGCGGAGGCGACCTACAGTCGGCAGACACTCGCGCATCTGGAAACCATGGAGCAGGGTCTGCAGCGCATGCAGGAATTGCTGACGGCCGAAAGCGAGGCCATGAGCGAAGCCGCGCGCGGCGCACAGTTCCGGGCGGCGGGGATTATGCTCGGTACCTCCGGCGTGGCGATCCTCGCCGGGGTGCTGATGGCGATACTGCTGGCCGGCTATCTGGTGCGCGCGATCGACGCCCTGCGTGCCCGGGCGGTGGAAATGGCGGACGGCGACCTGCGCGGAGAGCCGCTGCCGGTGCGTGGCTGCGACGAGATCGGCGTGGCGACCGACGCCTTCAACACCATGGAACAGGACATGCAGAGCCTGGTGCGCCAGGTGGTGGATTCCGGGGAGCAGGTCGCCTCGGCGACGGATCAGCTGGCGGCGGTGGCCGAGCAGACCCGCAATGGCGTGGCGCGCCAGAAGGATGAGACCGATCAGGTGGCCACCGCGATGAACGAGATGTCCGCGACCGTGGCCGAGGTGGCGAGCAACACCCAGTCCGCGGCGGACGCGGCCGGCGCCGGCGATCAGGCGGCCACCGAGGCCAACGCGACCACGCGCCAGACCGCCGAGGCGGTGGACCGGCTGTCTTCCGAGATCCACTCTTCGTCGGATGCGGTGCGCGAGGTGGCCGAGAAGAGCGAAGAGATCGGCCAGATCCTGAACATGATCCAGGAGATCACCGAGCAGACCAACCTGCTGGCCCTGAACGCGGCGATCGAGGCGGCGCGGGCCGGCGAGGCCGGCCGTGGCTTTGCGGTGGTGGCCGACGAGGTGCGGGTGCTGGCCGGGCGTACCCACGAGTCCACCGAGCGGATTGGTTCCATCATTACCGGCCTGCAGAAGGGCGTGAAGAACGCAGTGGGCGCGATGGAGACCAACGAGAACAGTGCCCGCAGCGTGGTCGAGGAAGTCCACGGTGTGCGCGATCGCCTGGAGCAGCTGAGCCAGTCCATCCGCACGATTGACGAGATGACCACCCAGATCGCCAGCGCGGCCGAGGAGCAGAGCACCGTCTCCGAGGAGATCAACCGCAACGTGCAGAACATCAGCACCGTGGCGGACGAGAGCTTCAGCGCCTCCAGCCAGGTGGCCACGGCCAGCGAGCAGCTTTCGCGACTGGCGTCCGAATTGCGCCAGCGCGTGGAGCGTTTTCGGGTGTAGGATAAGACGGGTCGAACGGTGGAAGGCCGGAGGCCCGCATGTCCACAGCAGGGAACGCCGTAGATCGGCTATGGCGAATGCCTGCGCCCACGCTGGTGGTCGCGGGCTTTTTTGTACTCGCCGGATGTGGTGGCGATACTTCGCGGGACGACCCGACGATGCTGCGGGTGGGGCTGTACGAGAACGAGCCCAAGATCTACACACGGGAAGACGGACGCCCGGCCGGGCTGTTCCCGGTCCTGCTGGAGGCCCTGGCCGAGCGGGAAGGGTGGCGCCTGGAGTACCGGGACTGCCAGTGGGCCGAATGCCTGGCGCAACTGGAGGGGGGCGAACTGGACCTGATGCCGGATGTGGCCCTGACCGGGGAGCGCGAGCATCGGTTTCGTTTCCACGAAATCCCGGTCGCGCAGTCATGGAGCCAGGTCTATGCCCCGCGCGAGGCGTCGGTGCGCTCGCTGGCGGACCTGACGGACCAGCGGATCGCGGTGCTGGAGGGTTCGGTGCACGAGGGCTGGCTGACCCGGGAGATGGAGCCGTCGGGGGATGGTGAGCCGCGCCTGGCAAGCCGCCAGTCTCTGGACCGGGTGCTGGAGGCGGTGGACGCGGGGGCTGCGGACGTCGCGGTGACCAACAATTTCCACGGCGGGCGTCACGCGGAGCGCTCCGGGCTGTTCGAAACGCCGGTCTCCTTCGACCACACGGGGCTGTATTTCGCCGCCTCGCCCGCGCTGGACCCGGCCATCCTGGAGGCCGTGGATCGTCATCTGGCTTCGTGGAAGGGCACGCCCGATTCACCGTATCACCGTGCCATGGCCGAGACGCTGACCCCGGAAGTCCGGGGGGTACTGCCCCGCTGGGCGGCGCCGGTCCTTGCGAGCGCGGGCGGGCTGGTGCTTCTGTTCGGCGTGCTGGCACTGGTCCTGCGCTGGCAGGTGCGGTGGCGCGCGCGGGAACTGAAACGGGCCAACCGCCGCTTTCGGCATCTGCTCGACAGCTCGCCGGTGGTGATCTACTCGCTGTCCTCCGCCGGGGACCCGCTGCACTGGGTCAGTGGCAACCTCCATCCGCTGTTCGGCTACTCCCCCGAGGAAGCGCTGCGACCCGGCTGGTGGCGTGAACGTCTGCATCCGGAGGACCGAACCCTGGCCCGGCGGGCGCGTGAACAGGCGCGGGAGCAGGGACATGCGGTGATCGAATACCGATTGTATGACGCCCGGGGCCGGGTGCGCCGCGTGCGGGACGAGATGCAGTGGAGTCCCGCGCCCACCCGTAGTGGAGTGGGCGAGATCATCGGCAGCTGGACCGACCTGACCCAGAGCTTTGAACAGCGTGAGCAGCTGCGCCTTCTGAGCCATTACGACAGCCGGACCGGGCTGCCCAATCGGACCCTGCTGCACGACCGGATCGGACATAGCATCGAGATGGCGATGGGGCAGGACGAGTCGCGACGGCTGATCGTCCTGCTGGATGTCGACCGCTTCAAGGGGCTGAACGAGACGCTGGGCACGGCGCTGGCGGACCAGGTCCTCCTCGGCGTCGCCCAGCGTCTGTCACAGTATGCCGGCCCGCAGGACACGGTGGCGCGCTCCGGCGCGGACGAGTTTGCCCTGCTGCTGGAACGGCCGCCAGCGGGGGAGGCCCGCGAGCAGTGGCTCGACGGACTCCTGGACGTGCTGCGCGAACCGTTCCGGCTGGCGGGACGGTCCCTGCGGGTTACCGTAAGCGCGGGCTATGCGGAATTCCCGGTGGACGGGGCCACCACCGAAGAACTGGTGACCGCGGCGGAACTGGCGCTGGACGAGGCGCGGCGCGGAGGAGGCAACCGCCGGGAAGCCTACGTCTCCGGTCTGGGGGAACGCACATCGCGGCGCACCCTGCTGGAAAGCGACCTTCGCGAGGCGCTGGTGCGCGAGGAGTTCGAGCTGTTTCTGCAGCCCCAATATGGCCTGGACCCGTTCGTCCTGACCGGGGTCGAGGCACTGGTACGCTGGAACCACCCGGAACGGGGCCGGGTGTCCCCGGGCGAATTCATCCCGCTGGCCGAGGAAACCGGGCTGGTCATGGCGATCGATCAGTGGGTGCTGGACCAGGCCTGCGCCCACCTGGCGGAGCGGGATGCGCAGGGGCTTCATGTCCCCCGCATGGCGGTGAACCTGTCGGTGATGGAGCTGGAAGACGGGCATCTGACCCGAATGGTGCAGTCGGTCCTGGACCGCTACGGCCTGCAACCGCATCGCCTGGAACTGGAAGTGACCGAGACCATGCTGATGCGTACTCCGGAGAACGCACTGGCCGAGCTGGGGCGGCTCAAGGAGCTGGGAGTCGAGCTGGCAATGGACGATTTCGGCACCGGCTATTCCAATCTGGCCCGGCTGCATCGCATGCCGCTGAACCGCCTCAAGCTGGACCAGTCGCTGGTACAGGATATCGGGCGTTCCCGCTCCAACGAGGACATCATTCGTGCGATCCTCGCGCTTGCGCGGACCCTGGATCTTGAAGTGATTGGCGAGGGTATCGAGACCGAAGCGCAGCGTGATTTCCTGCTGCAGGTCGGGTGTCGCGAGGGGCAGGGGTATCTGTGGTCCCCTCCGGTGCCGGCCGAGCAGTGCCCCTGCCGTGACTGAGCCAGCCCGCGCTGGCTTGTAATGGGGCCGGGAAGGCCGTATGGTGGCGGATTACCGAACGCCTCGCCCGTCAGCGTCCGTTCACTTGATCGTTTCGATCCCCCCGATGTCGTCTTCCCCGATGGGTGCCCCTTGGCCGAGCGTTGAGCGGCGGGTTGCGCTGGAGCACTCATGTCTGACCAACCGACTTTTGCCGGCCTGAATCTGGCCGACCCCCTGCTGCGCGCGCTTTCCGCCGCCGGCTACACCCATCCCACGCCGATCCAGGCCGGGGCCATCCCCGAAGTGCTGGCCGGTCGCGACCTGCTGGCCGCGGCCCAGACCGGAACCGGCAAGACCGCCGGCTTCACCCTGCCGATCCTGCAGAAGCTGGCGGAAAATCCGCCGGCGCGCGCCGGCAACGGCCGTCCGCGCGCCCTGGTGCTGACCCCGACGCGGGAGCTGGCTTCCCAGGTTCACGATTCGGTGAAGACCTACGGCCAGCATCTGGAGCAGCGTTCCATGACCATCTTCGGCGGGGTGGGCATGAATCCGCAGATCCGCGCGCTGCGCAGCCGCATGGACGTGGTGGTAGCCACGCCCGGGCGCCTGCTGGATCACGCGAACCAGAAGACGATCGACCTGTCCGGGGTGGAGATCCTGGTGCTGGACGAGGCGGATCGCATGCTCGACATGGGCTTCATCCGCGACATCCGCAAGCTGATCGCGATGCTGCCGAAGAAGCGGCAGAACCTGATGTTTTCGGCCACCTTCTCCAATGACATCCGCAAGCTGGCCGATGGCCTGCTGACCGACCCGGCCTGCGTGGAAGTGGCGGCACGCAACACCGCCTCGGAGAGCGTGGAGCAGAAGGTCCACCTGGTGGAAAGCCATCAGAAGCGGGATCTGCTGAGCCATCTGATCCGCAGCAACGACTGGGAGCAGGTGCTGGTGTTCACGCGGACCAAACACGGGGCCGATCGCCTTGCGGACAAGTTGACCAAGGACGGGGTGCAGTCCGCCGCGATCCACGGCAACAAGAGCCAGAACGCCCGCACCCGGGCGCTGGAACAGTTCAAGTCCGGCCGCGTGCCGGTGCTGGTGGCCACCGATATCGCCGCGCGCGGGCTGGACATCGACCAGCTGCCGCAGGTGGTCAACTTCGAGCTGCCCAACGTGCCCGAGGACTATGTGCATCGCATCGGCCGCACCGGCCGCGCGGGGTGTGAAGGCTCGGCGCTGTCGCTGGTTGGCGGCGACGAGCTGAAGCTGCTGGCCGGGATCGAAAAGCTGATCCAGCGTCCGATCGAGCGGATGGAGACCGACGGCTACGCGGCGCCGCAGCCGGTGGCGGATGACCGCCCCCGCCGTGGCCGTGGCAAGGGCAGTGGTGCTCCCCGTGGCAAGGGCAAAGGAAATGGCGCCGGCAATCGTTCCGGACGCGGCGGAGGTGGCCCGCGGCAGGGGCAGGGCCGCGGCGCCGAAGGCCGGGGTCGCGGTCAGGCCGCCTCCGGGCGCCGCTGACACGGCTTCCCCGGTGTCGCGGCGCGGCACCGGGGAATGCGGGGCGAGCGTCTTCCGTCCGCTCCCGAAGAAATGTGAAGTAGTACACGAAACGCACCTCCCGGGGTGCGTTTTTTCGTGGGGCTCAAGGCGGCTGGAGTTTGGCCGTCAAAGGGATCAGGAACCGGAGGATGACGATGAAGATACAGGGCCTGCGCCTCAAACTGATCCTGCTGGTGATCGCGGTCAGCACCATCCCGCTGTCCATCATGGGCGGGGTGACCTTCCACAGCATGAAGGGTCAGCTGAACGCCAGCCTGGAACAGACGCTGATCAACGTCGGCGAGCAGGTGCAGGCGGCAGTCGACCGGCGCGTGGTGGAACACGGTCAGGCTCTGCGCAGCGTGGCCCGGGCCGAGCTCGCCGATCCGCGGGATGCGGAAACGGCGCTGGAAGGGTTGCGTGCCGAGTACGAAGGGTTCCGCTGGGCCGGCCTGCTGGACGACGCCGGGGCAGTCCTGGCGGAGTCGGGGCGCATGGCCGAACGCGCCGGGGCGGGCCCGGGCGCCACCCGTGACGGCAAGGTGCGCGCGGCGCAGGCCGGTGACCGCCTGCTGGATGTCGACGTCGGGGCGGATTCCGCCGACGGGCGCTTCATCACCTATCTGGAACCCCTGGATGACGGCCGGGTCCTGGCGGCGCAGCTGCCGATGGACGCCGTCAAGGCGGTGTCCGACCGCGTGGCGATCGGAGAGACCGGTCGCGCCACGCTGTTCAACGGCGACGGACGGCTGATCGGGCACCGGAACATGGACCGGTTCGGCTACGACATGAGCGACTACACCATCATGCAGGCCCCGCTGCGCCATCGCGAAGGGGACCCGGGCGGCGAATTCCTCAGCGGCGACGGTGACCGCAAATGGGGTCTGACCCGGATGCTCCCGGAAATGGCGCAGGAGTATGACGTCCACTGGGGCCTGATCGTCGACCAGACCCTGGGCGAGCTGTATGCCCCCGTGAACATGTTGTGGTGGCTGTTGTGGGGGCTCTGGGTGGTGGCCTTCCTGGTCGCCCTGGCCATTGGCTGGATCTACGCCGGGGTGCTGACCCGGCCGCTGGAGCGTCTGGCCACCGGCCTGGAAGCGGTGGGCTGCGGCTCGGCGGATCTGGGGTATCGCGTGGATATCGCCACGCGCGACGAGATCGGCCGCACCGGCCGTGCGTTCAACCAGGTGATGGAACGGCTGTCGGGACTGATAGGCCAGGTCGCGGACGCGGCCGACGGCATCGCCGCCTCGGCGCGTCAGCTGGAAGGACGCAGTGCGGAACTCAGCCGGGCGACCGGCGAGCAGCGCAGTGACGTGGAGCAGGTGGTGACGGCGATGAACGAGATGTCGGCCACCGTGCAGGAGGTTGCGAACAATACCCAGAGCACCGCGGAGCAGGCCGATCAGGCGACTCAGGCGGTGCATGGGGGGCGCGACGTGGTGTCCGCCACGCAGGAGACCATCAATGCCCTGGCCGGGGAGATTAACCGCTCGCGCGACGTGATCGACGAGCTCAAGGGCGACAGCGACAACATCGGTACGATCCTGCAGGTGATCGAGGAGATCGCCGACAAGACCAACCTGCTGGCGCTGAACGCGGCCATCGAGGCGGCACGTGCCGGGGAGGCCGGACGCGGCTTCGCGGTGGTGGCGGACGAGGTCCGGCACCTGGCGCAGCGCACCAACGACTCCACCGGGGAGATCCGCGGGATCATCGAGCGGCTGCAGGGCGCGGCCGGCCGTGCGGTGGAGGCCATGGATGCCAGTCAGCAGCAGGCCGAATCCAGCGTTGGCAAGGCGGACGAGGCCCGCAGTTCACTGGACGCCATCGACCAGTCGGTCAGCACCATCGATGACATGACCCGGCAGGTGGCCAGCGCCACCGAGCAGCAGAGCCAGGTCGCCGAGGAGATCAACCGCAACGTGCACCATATCAACGATCTGGCGGCCCAGAGTGCCGACGGCGCGACCGATATGCAGCAGGCGGTGGAGGCCCTGGAGGGCCTCGCCCGGCAGCTGCAGCAGGAGGTCGCCGGCTACCGCAAGTCCGGCGACTGAGGCGAACCCGGGCGCTTACTCGGCGCCCAGGGCCCGGGCGTTCTCCGGGCCCCAGCCCAGCCGCACGCGGCCGGCGTGTTCGATCACCGGACGGCGGATCAGGGTCGGCTTCTCCAGCATCAGGGCCAGTGCGCTGTCCTCGTCGAGGGCCTCGCGCTGTTCCTTCGGCAGCTGGCGCCAGGTTGCGCCGCGGCGGTTGATCAGGGCCTCCCAGCCCAGCTCCATCGCCCATTCCCGCAGGCGTTCGGCATCCAGCCCGTCCTTGCGGAAATCCACGAAGCGATATTCCACGCCGGCCGCTTCCAGCGCCCGGCGTGCCCGCCGCACGGTGTCGCAGTTGGCGATGCCGTGGAGGACGACCTCAGACATCGCGCAGCAGTTCGTTGATGCCGACCTTGGCCTTCGTCTGCTCGTCGACGCGCTTGACGATGACCGCGCAGTACAGCGAGTACTTCCCGTTCTCTGCCGGCAGGGTTCCGGGCACGACCACCGCGCCGGCGGGCACGCGGCCACGGATGATCTCGTCGTTCTCGCGGTCGTAGATGCGGGTCGACTGGCCGAGGTAGACGCCCATGGAGATCACTGCGCCTTCCTCGACGATCATGCCTTCGACTACCTCGGAGCGTGCGCCGATGAAGCAGTTGTCCTCGATGATGGTCGGGTTCGCCTGCAGTGGCTCCAGCACGCCGCCGATGCCGACGCCACCCGACAGGTGGACGTTCTTGCCGATCTGCGCGCAGGAGCCGACCGTGGCCCAGGTGTCCACCATGGTGCCTTCGTCCACGTAGGCGCCGATGTTGACGTAGGAAGGCATCAGCACCACGTTGGGGCCGATGTAGCTGCCGTGGCGGGCGGTGGCCGGCGGCACCACGCGTACGCCGCCTTCACGGAAGTCGCGGCTGGAGGTGTCGGCGTACTTGGAGGCGACCTTGTCGTAGTAGTTGGTGAAGCCGCCCTTGATGAACTCGTTCTCCGAGATACGGAAGGACAGCAGCACGGCCTTCTTCAGCCATTCGTTCACCACCCACTCGCCGCCGTTCTTCTCGGCGACGCGGGCGCGGCCGCTGTCGAGCATGTCCAGCGCCTCGTTCACGGCGTCGCGCACGCTGGTCTCGACGTTGCGCGGGCTGATCTCGGTGCGGCGCTCGAAGGCGGTTTCGATGGTGTTCTGCAGGTCCGACATGGTGACGTTTCCTTGTGGTCGATCGTAGGACGGAAAAATGGTGGTGCGAAAAAGGGGCCGTGACGGGCTCAGCGATACAGCGCGACGATGCGCTCGGCGGCCTCGACACAGGCCTCGGGTTCGGCGACCAGCGCCATGCGCACATGGCCGGCGCCGGGGTTGTAACCGCTGTCGGGGTGGCTGCGGCCGAGATAGCGCCCGGGCAGCACGGTGACCCCGGCCTCGGCATACAGCCGGCGGGCGAAGGCCTCGTCGTCGCCGTCCGGTACCCGCGGCCACAGGTAGAACCCGGCTTCCGGCGTGCTGACCTCCATCACCTCCTGGAGCTTCGGCACAACCCGGGCGAACTTCTCGGCGTAGAGGTCGCGATTGGCCTCGACGTGGGCCTCGTCCGCCCAGGCCGCGCGGCTGACCGCCTGGGTCGGGGTCGGCAGGGTGCAGCCGTGATAGGTGCGGTACAGCGCGAAGCGTTCGAGGATCCCGGCATCGCCCGCCACGAAGCCCGAGCGTAGCCCCGGCAGGTTGGAGCGCTTGGACAGGCTGTGGAACGCGATGCAGCGCCGGAAGGTGTCGTTGCCCATGCGCGCGGCGGCGCCCAGCAGCCCCGGCGGCGGATGGCCGCGCGGATGGTAGATCTCGGAATAGCACTCGTCGGCGGCGATCACGAAGTCGTGGCGCTCGGCCAGCTCGATCAGGGTCTGCAGCTGGTCCTCGGGGATCACCGTGCCTGCGGGATTGCCGGGGTTGCAGACATACACCAGCTGCACCGATTTCCACAGCGATTCCGGTACCTGCGAGAAGTCGGGAAGGCAGCCGCGCTCGGAATCCAGGTCGTAGAACGCCGGTTCGGCCCCGGCCAGCAGGGCCGCGCCCTCGTAGATCTGGTAGAACGGGTTGGGCATCAGCACGCGGGCCCCGGCATGCGGATCGACCACCGCCTGGGCGATGGCGAACAGCGCTTCGCGGGTGCCGGCCACCGGCAGGATCTGGCGCTCCGGGTCGATCCCGTCGGGCAGGGTGAAGCGCTGCTGCAGCCACAGGGCGATGGTCTCGCGCAGGGCCGGGGCGCCGCGCGTGGTCGGGTAGTGGTTGTAGCCGCTGACCGCCGCCTGCAGCGTGGGTTCGACGAAGTCCGGCAGCGGGTGCCGCGGTTCGCCGATGGACAGCGCGATCGGATCCACGCCCCCGGGCAGCTCCAGATCGGCGAACAGCGCCCGCAGGCGTTCGAACGGATAGGGCTGGAGCCGGTCGAGGTCAGGATTCATCGCTTGCTCGCAGTGGGCCGGAAAACCGGTCAGTATACGGAATGAGGCCGGCACGTCCCAGTATTCCCCGCACCGGCCGGGGCCGGGTCGGGCGGGATCAGTAGACGGGCATGTTCACGTCCACCTCGCGCGCCCAGGCGTCCACGCCGCCGCGCAGGTTGATGACGTGGCCGAAGCCGGCTCGTTCGAGAAATCCCGCCACCTGCTGGCTGCGCACGCCATGGTGGCAGATGACGACGATCTCGGCCTGCGGATCCAGTTCGTCCCGGTGCGACGGGATCTGGCCCATCGGCAGCAGGCGTGATCCCTCGATATGGCAGTGCTCGAACTCCCAGGGTTCACGCACGTCCAGCAGCAGCGGCGGCGGGTCCGCCGTGGCGAGGTAGTCGTTCAGTTCCGGCGCGGTCATCTGGCGCATGCGGTCTCCGCTGTCGTGCCCGGCTTATCGGGGTGTCACGCGCAGGGTGTCCGCTCCCAGGGCCTGCATGCGACCGTCCACACGGATGGTCAGGGTGCTCTCGCCGGCTTCCAGGGCAGGGGCGCTGGCAACTCCTTCGGAGCGTGCCATCATCGGCTGCGGTCCGTGACTGCGCTGGCGGGTCAGTTCCATCTCCAGCGGCCGCAGATGCGAGGCGCCGATGCTGCGCGCCATCGCGCGGGCCTGATCCGTCAGGTCCTCCACCGCGTCGTCGATCATCTCGCGGCGTGCTTCTCGTTCGCGCTCGGCGGACACGCCGAAACGGATGCCGCTGACGGTGAGCTCGTGTTCCTGCTGCAGCTCGCCGACGCGCTCGGTGAGGCTGTCGAAGTCGCCGCCGCGCAGTTCCAGACTCTGGCGGACCTGCCAGGCGGTGATCCGGCTGCGGTCATTGCGGTCCTGGATCGCGCGGGTGCTGTAGTCGAGGGTCCGGGTGTCGATGTGTTCGAATGCCTCGAGGTGCGCCAGGGCACCCTCCATTCGCTGGTTGACCTCGGCGGCGGCATCACGCGCTTCGGGCGCGCGGGCCTCGGCCACGAGGGTAGCGATCATGCGGTCGTTCTCGACCTGACGCTCGGCGGTGCCGGAGAGCTTGAACACCGTGGCCCCGTCGCCGCCCGCGGCGGCCGGCGTGGCGGTGGCGGCCCCGGCCAGGATCAGGCCGCAGAGCAGGGTGGTGATACGGGTCGGGACAGAGGTCGGGGCAGGCATGGCGGTTCCTTCTCGGACATTGATCAGTGTTTCCCTAGCGGTCGCGCACCAGGCGCAGTCCGGCGAACACGTGGCGCTTCTCCGGGGTGAAGAAATTGCGCAGGCTGGGCCGGCACAGGATCGGATCGCTCCATTCGCAGCCGCCGCGCAGGACCCGGTGTTCCCCGTCGAACCACGGCACCGAGAACCCTTCATAAGGATAGGCCCGGAATCCCGGATAGGGAAAGAACGCGTTGTCGCACCATTCCCAGACCTGGCCGGTGGCCTGCAACGCACCTTCCCGCGCGGCGCGTTCCCATTCATGTTCGTGCGGCAGGCGGGCGCCGGCCCAGCGGGCGTGGGCGCGCGCGGCGAACCAGCACAGGCCCATCGCCGGGGCATCCGGGTCCAGCGGGGCCTCGCCATCCGGGCGGGTCTGCCACCAGTGCCCATCCCATGCCCGCCACCATCCCAGCGGGCCGCGGGTACCCGATTGCCGGAGCCACTCCAGGCCGGCGCGATCCCAGAACTCGGGGCGCCGGTAGCCGCCCTGTTCGATGAACGCCGCATGATCGGCGTTGCTGACCGGGCGGGTGGCGATCTCGAAGGGTCCGGTGGTGGTTTCGTGGACGCCGCGTTCGTTGTCGAAGGCGTCGACGCCGGCGTAGCCGACGGTGTGGCGGGCGGCGTCGAACGGGATCCAGTCCCGGTCCGGCACCGGGGTGCCCGTGTCCGCGCCCGGCCGCGGCGGGGCGGGCGCCTGTCCGGGTTGCGCGCCGTGCAGCCGGGCGAACCAGCGAACCTGTTCCAGGGTTTCCAGATGCATTGCATGGTGCTGGGCAAGGAAGCCCGCGAGATAGTCGCCGACCATCAGCGGATGGTCCTGGATCGCGGGGTCCGCCAGCCATTCGCGGTGCAGGGTCTGGCGCTCGTTGCCCCAGGCCCGCAGCCGGTCCCGCGGGGGCAGGCGGCCGCCCCGGCGCCATTTGGGACTCAGTTCGGGGAAGTACAGGTCGTGCCAGTCGCGCTGCGCCTCGGGCGGTTGCTGCGGCAGGCGCTCGCCCAGCCAGACCGCCTCGATGAAATGGCAGTGGGCGTAGTGCCAGTCGACCGGGCTCAGATCGCGATGGTACTGATTGCGGCCCGCGGCGGGTGGGGTGCCGTCGAGGGCGTCGTTCAGGCGCGCATGCTGGGTGGCCAGGCAGTCACGCAGATTGAGGGGCGGGTTCGCGGACATGTCGGCAAGAGCACGTTACAGGGCCAGAAGTTCCGGCGGGCTCTCGGGCTCCACGCACAGCAGATGATGCGGCGGCACCGCCCGCCAGGCCTCGCGGTCGGTCAGGGGTTCCGAGGCGATCACCACGCTGCCGTCGGGGAACGCCTCGTCGTCGGTGGTGTAGTAAAGGCTGGGCGAGTCGGCATTCACCGCGTGGCGACTGGCCACGATGCGCCGACCGTCGCCGATGATCACGTTGAGCAGGGCGTGTTCGTCCCCCAGCCATTCGGCCACCAGCGAGAAGGCCTCGCCCAGTGCGCCTTCCAGGGTGGTTTCCGGGTCGTCGGCCAGCAGCTGGCGGATCAGGGCGAACAGGTATTCGGAATCCGTGGTTCCCTGGATGCCCTCCTCGATCGCCGGTTCCAGGCGCTGCTGGATGCAGCGGCGGATGCGCGGGAGGAAGCCCCGGATCAGGCCGTTATGGCTGTACAGCAATCCGTCGCGCGCGAACGGCTGGGCATTGGCGGTGTCGCCGCCGAAGCCGGGCGTCGCGCTGCGGATGGCCGCAATCCACTGGGGCTGGTGCAGGTGCCCGGCGAGGGTCTGCAGGTTGGGGTCCTGCCAGATGGGATCGGCGCGGCGATAGTTCAGCGGTTCGCCGCGCTCGTCAAACCAGCCGAAGCCGAAGCCGTCGGCGTTCACCCGGGCGTAGACCAGTTCCTGCGGTCCGATGGCCTGCTCGGTCAGCGAATGCGGCGGATCCATCAGCAGGGCCCGCAGGGGCAGGGGAGGACCGAGATAGGCGAGGTGGCGGCACATGGGAGTCGGCGGTTCGGGGTGGTTCGGAGAAAGTCCCGGCGAAGCACTCCGGTGCTGGGAGCCGTCGCGGTTTTCATGCTAGCGTGCCGGAAAACCCAGGACGACGGAACCCCCGATGGCCGCATCTCCCGCCGAGCGCATTCCCGAGCGCTATTCCCGCCGCACCGTCGAGGTTCGCGACGCGCACGCCGAACTGCTCGCCGACTTCCGCGCCGGGATGCTGGAACCCCCGCGCAGCCTGCCACCCAAGTATTTCTACGATGCCCGCGGCTCGGCGCTGTTCGACGCCATCTGCGACACGCCGGAATACTATCCCACCCGTCTGGAGGCCTCGCTGCTGGAGCGCAACGCCGAGGCGATCATTACGGCTGCCGGGGCATCCACGCTGGTGGAGCTGGGCAGCGGCACCTCGCGCAAGACCGAATACCTGCTGGCGCCACTGGAACGCGCGGCCGGCGAGCAGGCGCATTACGTCGCCAACGACGTGTGTCCGGAGATCCTCGACGAGGCCGGTGCGCGGCTGGTGGAGCGCTTCCCGCAGCTGAGCATCCGGGCGCTGGCGGGTGATTACATCGCCGCCCTGGAGGCCCTGACCGACGACCAGGCGGAGAGCGGTCACGGCGAGGCCCGGCTGTTCACCTTTCTCGGCAGCAGCCTCGGGAACTTCGAGGATGCCGAGGCGATCGCGCTGCTGCAGGCGATCCGCCGGACCATGGGACCGGATGACCACCTGCTGCTGGGCCTGGACCGGGTCAAGCCGGTGGACGTAATGGAGGCGGCCTATGACGATTCGGCGGGGGTCACCGCCGCCTTCAATCTGAACCTGCTGTCGGTGCTCAACCGCGAGCTGGGGGCCGATTTCGACGAGCGCGGTTTCGTACATCGCGCCCCGTTCAATCACGGGGGCTCGCGTATCGAGATGCACCTGGTGGCGCAGGCCCCGCAGCAGGTGCGGGTGGACACGTTCGACACCACCCTGGAACTGACCGCGGGCGAAGTGATCCGCACCGAGATCTCGCGCAAGTTCGACGCGACGATGATCGACCGGCTGCTGGCGGGCAGCGGTCTGCTGCGGGATCGCGAGTGGCTGGCCGGCGATGGCTGGTATTCGCTGCTGATGCTGCGCCCGGACCCGGAGGCCTGATCCCGTGAAACGGCCCGATCTGGTATTGCTGCGCCACGCCCAGTCCGAGGATCCGTCGGCATTCGACGGCCCCGACCGCGATCGTCCCCTGACCCGTGAAGGCGAAGCGAGCGCGGCGGCCATGGCCCGTGCACTGGTGCCGCTGCTGGCGGAGCCGGCGCGGGTCTGGGTCAGCCCCTGGCACCGCGCGGCGCAGACGGCCGCGCCGCTGGCGCGGGCGCTGGCCTGCGAGGCGGAAACCGTGGAGTGCCTGCGGCCGGGGCAGCTGGTGGGCCCCGAGCTGCAGGAGCGGCTGCAGAAGGAGAAGAACGGCGGCAGTATCGTGCTGGTCGGGCACGAGCCGGATCTGTCGCGCCTCGCTGGCCGCCTTCTGGGGCTGTCCGGCGGCGCGGCGCCGGTGGCCATGGGCAAGGGCGATGCCTGCGGCCTGGGCGGCCATCTGCCCGGCCCGCTGCACCTGGTCTGGCACCTGCCGCGCGGGGTGCTGGAGCGCCTCGGCGGGGCCTGACCATGACGAACGAGGGACAGGCCGGCCAGCCCGGGCAGGTCGAGACCGTCGCGGCGGTGGACCTGGGTTCCAACAGCTTTCATATGATCGTGGCGCGGCGTCAGGGCAGCGAGGTCCTGATGCAGGACCGGCTGAAGGACATGGTGCGGCTGGCCAGCGGGCTGGATGCCCGTGGCGGGCTGGACCCGGCGGTCGCGGAACGCGCCATTGCTTGCCTGGAGCGCTTCGGCCAGCGCCTGCGCGGGCTGCCGCCCGGCAGCGTGCGCGCGGTGGGTACCAATACCCTGCGCCAGCTGCGCAATGCCGATCGCTTTCTGCAGCGCGCCGAGGCGGCGCTGGGGCACCCGGTGGAGATCATCGGCGGGCGCGAGGAGGCCCGCCTGGTCTATCTGGGGGTTGCTCACACCCTGGCGGACGAGGGGGACCGGCGTCTGGTGATCGACATCGGCGGCGGCAGTACCGAGTTCATTATCGGTGCGCGTTTCGAGACCGAGCGGGCCGAGAGCCTGGAGATGGGCTGTGTCAGCTTCACCCGCCGGTTTTTCCCGCGCGGGCGCCTGACCCGGCGTGCGTTCGAGGCCGCGGAACTGCAGGCCGGGCGCGAGCTGCAGCCGCTGGTCGGCGCCTATCGCCGGCTCGGCTGGGAACAGGCGCTGGGTTCGTCGGGGACCATCCTGGCCCTCAGCCGGATGGTCGAAGGGCTGGAGCTGGACCCCGAGCCGGGGCTGACGCTGGCCTCGCTGGAGGCCCTGCGCGAGCGCATGATCCGCAAGAAACGCAGCGCGGATCTGGACGACCTCCCGGGGCTCAACGAGGACCGCCGACCGGTGATCGCCGGCGGGCTGGCGGTCCTGATCGGGGCCTTCCGCGCGCTGGGGATCGAGCGTCTGCATCCCTCGGACGGTGCACTGCGCGAGGGCGTGGTGCACGACCTGCTGGGTCGCATCCGCCACGCCGACGTGCGCGGACGCACCATCCATCACCTGCGTGAGCGCTTCGCGGTGGACGCGGAACAGGCGCGGCGCGTGCAGGCCACCGCCGACTGGCTGGCGGAGCAGGTGGCCGACGAGCTGGGCCTGGTGGCGGATGATCGCGATCGCCTGAGCTGGGCGGCGGAGCTGCACGAGATCGGCCTGGCGCTGTCGCACGCGAAGTACCACAAGCACGGGGAATACATCCTCGACTGGGCCGACCTGCCCGGGTTCTCGCGGCCGGAACAACAGGAACTGGCGCGCCTGGTGCGGCTGCATCGGCGCAAGCTCAAGCCCTCGCTGCTGAAGGACCCGCGTCCCGGGGACGACGAAGGTTTTCGGCATCTCGTGGTGCTGCTGCGGCTGGCAGTGCTGCTGCACCGCCCACGCACCGACGACCCGCTGCCGCTGGAAACGGTGCGCCCGCGCACGGCGGGCCTGGAACTGACCTTCGCCGACGGCTGGCTGGACGCGCACCCGCTAACCCGCGCCGATCTGGAGGCCGAGGCGGCGGAACTCAAACGGGTCGGGGTTCGCCTGGAGTTCGCCTGACCGGGATCCGGGCCCGGGCTGCGCGTCCGGGCGTTACCCGCTGGTGGTCTGGGTCCCCGAGAGGGTGTCCAGCAGCCATTGCTGCACCGACCACGGCGCTTCGCCTTCCGCCGGCGTCACGCGCTGGTAGCGACCGTCCGGCAGCAGGCGCCAGGCCGTGGCGGTATCCCGCAGATAGGCGAACAGCGACTCCTCCGCCACCCGCTCGCGCATGGCCGGATCTGTCACCGGGAACGCGACCTCGACGCGGCGGAAGAAATTGCGCGGCATCCAGTCGGCGCTGGAGAGGTACAGCTCCGGTTCGCCGTCGTTGCCGAACCAGAACACCCGCGAGTGCTCGAGGAACCGTCCCAGCACCGAGCGCACCTCGATGTTCTCCGACAGCCCTTCCACCCCGGGACGCAGGGCGCAGATCCCGCGCACGATCAGCTCGATGCGCACGCCGGCCTGCGAGGCCTCGTACAGCGCCTCGATGATCGCCGCCTCGTTGAGCGAGTTCATGCGCGCGACGATGCGTGCCGGGAGTCCGGCGCGGGCATGTTCGGCCTCGCGGCGGATCTTCTCCAGCATCGCGTCGTGCAGCCGGAAGGGGGCCTGGATCAGGCGCCGCAGGCGCGAGACCTGGCCCAGCCCGGTCAGTTGCTGGAACACCCGGTGGACGTCCTCGGTGATCACCGGATCGGCGGTCATCAGGCCGTAGTCGGTGTACGCCTTGGCGGTGCCGGAGTGGTAGTTGCCGGTGCCCAGGTGGGCATAGCGGTTGATGCCGTTTTCGTCACGGCGCACCACCAGCGCCAGCTTGGCGTGGGTCTTGTAGCCGACCACGCCATAGGTCACGTGCACGCCTTCGTCCTGCATGCGGTTGGCCAGCTCGATGTTGGCGGCCTCGTCGAAGCGCGCCCGCAGCTCGATCACCACCGTCACTTCCTTGCCGTTGCGCGCGGCCTTGATCAGGGTCTCGACCAGTGGCGAGCGGGTGCCGGTGCGGTACAGGGTCTGCTTGATCGCCAGCACGTCCGGGTCGCTGGCGGCCTGACGCAGGAACTCCACCACCGGCATGAACGACTCGTAGGGGTGGTGCAGCAGCAGGTCGTGTTCGCGGACGCAGTGGAAGATCTGTTCGGCGCCCACGTGCGGGCGCGGCAGCGCGGGCACGAACGGCGGGAACTTGAGATCCGGGCGGTCGACCAGGTCGTGGACCGCCATCAGCCGGTTGAGGTTGACCAGGCCGGTGACCTGGTAGAGGGCCTCTTCCGTCAGGTTGAACTGCTGCAGAAGAAAACGGGCGACCTCCTCGGGGCAGTTGTCCGCGACCTCCAGACGCACGGCAGCGCCGTAGTTGCGCTGCGGCAGTTCGCCCTCCAGCGCGTTGAGCAGGTCGTCGATCTCCTCTTCCTGCACGAACAGGTCGGAGTTGCGGGTGAGGCGGAACTGGTAGCAGCCGGTGGCCTGCATGCCGCGGAACAGCTCGCCGACATGGGCGTGCAGGATGGAGGAGAGCAGCACGAAGTCGTTGTCCCCCGAGGCGACCTCCGGCGGCAGACGCACCAGACGCGGGAGCGAGCGCGGGGCCTGCACCACCGCGCGGCCGGATTCGCGGCCGAAGGCGTCCTTGCCCTGCAGGGTCACGATGAAGTTGAGGCTCTTGTTGAGGATCCGCGGGAACGGATGGGCCGGGTCCAGGCCGATGGGCGTGAGCACCGGCTGCAGCTGCTCGCGGAAGTAGTCCCGCACCCACGCCTGCTGCTCCGGCGTCCAGTGGGTGCGGCGCACGAAATGGATGCCTTCGGCGGCCAGCGCCGGGATCAGTTCGTCGTTGAGGATCGCGTACTGCTCGTCCACCAGCTGGTGCGCGGCCGGGCTGATGCGGCGCAGCTGTTCCTGCGCGGACAGGCCGTCGGGGCCGGGCGCGCTGACGTTCAGTTCGACCTGCTGCAGCAGCGAACCGACGCGGACCTCGAAGAACTCGTCGAGATTGGTCGAGGAGATGCTGAGATAACGCAGGCGTTCCAGCAGAGGAAAGCCGGGCTCCCGCGCGAGTTCCAGCACCCGGCGGTTGAATTCCAGCAGCGAGAGTTCACGGTTGAGAAAACGGTCGTTGGCTTCCAAGTCGGTATCCTGCATCGGGGACGGGTACATCGCGGAATCCGCGCAGTCCAGCACGGCGATGTTACGTTGCGAAGAAAAGGTATCACGATGCCCGCACCCGCGGCCCGGCAAAGGTCGAGTGGTGTACTCGGGAATTGCATCGCCCGCCCAAGGTGACTATCGTTAGCGGGTTCGGGATCGCCCGTGAAGGGGTGGTCCCCGCGAGACATCACCACGAATAACGAACGAACGCGAAGAAGGAGGTCCCATGACCTACGAACTGCCCGATCTGCCGTACGCGAAGGACGCACTGGAGCCCCACATCTCCGCCGAGACGCTGGAATACCATCACGACAAGCACCACGCGACCTACGTGACCAAGCTCAACGGCCTGCTGCCGGGCTCCGAGTTCGAGAATGCCTCGCTGGAGGACATCATCAAGAAGGCCCCGGCCGGCGGCATCTTCAACAACGGCGCCCAGGTCTGGAACCACACCTTCTACTTCAACTGCATGGGTCCGAATGCGGGTGGCGAGCCCTCCGGCAAGCTGGCGGACGCCATCAACAGCGCCTTCGGTTCGTTCGACGCCTTCAAGGAGAAGTTCAACGAGATGGCGGTCGGCAACTTCGGTTCCGGCTGGACCTGGCTGGTGCAGAACGGCGACGGCTCGCTGGAGATCGTCAATACCTCGAACGCCGCGAACCCGATGCGCGACGGCCAGACCCCGCTGCTGACCTGCGACGTGTGGGAACATGCCTACTACATCGATTATCGCAATGCGCGCCCGAAGTACCTCGAGAACTTCTGGAACGTGGTGAACTGGGACTTCGTCGCCCGGCAGATGCAGTAAGATCGGCGACGAGCCCGGCGGGTTCCCGCAAGAGGGTTCCGCGCCGGGTGTCCGACCCGCATTCCGGAAGCCGGCGGCCACCCGCCGGCTTTCGCGTTTGGAGAACGGAACATGAACGATTTCCTGCAGCAGACCTACAATCGCCTGCCGGTCGCCTTCGAGCGCGGCGAGGGTGCCTGGTTGTGGGACACCGAGGGCCGGCGCTATCTGGATGCGCTGTCGGGGATTGCGGTCTGCGGCCTGGGGCATGCGCATCCGCGGGTGGCCAGTGCGGTCTGTGATCAGGCCTCCACCCTGGTGCACACCTCCAACCTGTACCGGGTCCCGCTGCAGGAGACGCTGGCCCGGCGGCTGTGCTCGCTCGCGGGGATGGATCGCGCGTTCTTCTGCAACTCCGGGGCCGAGGCCAACGAGGCGGCGATCAAGCTGGCGCGGCTGCACGGACGGGCGAAGGGGATCGAGCGCCCGCGCGTGATCGTGATGGACGGGAGCTTCCACGGGCGCACCATGGCGACCCTGTCCGCCACCGGCAATGCGAAGATCCAGGCCGGGTTCGAGCCGCTGGTCGAGGGGTTCGAACATGTGCCCTACGGCGATGCGGACGCGGTGGCGGCACTGGCCGGACAGGAAGACATCGTGGCCATCCTGGTCGAGCCGGTGACCGGCGAGGGCGGCATCCGCATCCCCCCCGACGGCTATCTGCGCCGCCTGCGGGAGATCGCCGATGCCAGCGGCTGGCTGCTGATGCTGGACGAGATCCAGGCCGGCATCGGTCGTACCGGCCAGTGGTTCGCGTTTCAGCATGAAGGCATCACCCCGGACGTGGTGAGCCTGGCCAAGGGGCTGGGCAACGGCATTCCCATCGGGGCGAATCTGGTGGCGGGGGCGGCCCGCGACCTGTTCCGGCCGGGGATGCACGGCACCACCTTCGGCGGCGGTCCGCTGGTGTCGCGCGCGGCGCTGGCGGTGCTGGACGTGATGCAGGAGGAGGCCCTGTGCGAGCAGGCCGAACGCCAGGGGCAGGCACTGCGCCGGCAGCTGCAGGAGCGCTTGGGCCACCGGCCGGAGGTCGTGGAGATCCGCGGCCGCGGCCTGATGCTGGGGATCGAGCTGGATCGGCCGGCCGGCGAGCTGGTGGGACAGGCGCTGGAGGCCGGGCTGATCCTGAACGTGACGGCGGAGCGGGTGATCCGGTTGCTGCCGCCGCTGATCATCGACGACGAACAGGTCACGCAGATCGCGAACGGCGTGGCCGACCGGGTGGATGCGTTTCTGGCATCCGGGGCCACCAGGGAGGCTTCTGCATGAATCCGCGCCATTTTCTTTCGTTTCTCGATCTGTCCGCCGAAGAGACGCGCGCGGTGCTGCACCGCGCGATCGAGCTGAAACGCCAGCTGAAGGCGGGCGAACACCATGACGACCTGCTGCGGGGCAAGACCCTCGGAATGATCTTCGAGAAGTCGTCGACCCGCACCCGCGTGTCCTTCGAGGTGGGCATGCAGCAGCTCGGCGGCAACGCGCTGTTCCTGTCGCCGCGGGATACCCAGCTCGGGCGGGGCGAGCCGATCGAGGACACCGCACGGGTGCTTTCGCGCATGGTGGACTGCGTGATGATCCGCACCTATGAGCACGAGAAGGTGGAGCTGTTCGCGCGGCATTCCTCGGTGCCGGTGATCAACGGGCTGACCGATCTGGAGCATCCGGCGCAGCTGCTGGCGGATCTGCAGACCTTCTTCGAATACCGTGGCGACATCCGCGGCAAGCGCGTGGCGTGGATCGGCGACGGCAACAACATGTGCCACAGCTACATGTATGCCGCGCATCTGCTGGACTTCGAGCTGATGGCGGCCTGCCCCGAAGACTACGAACCCGAATCCTCCGTGCTGGAGGCGACCCGCGATCACGTGACCGTGACCCGTGATGCCGGCGAGGCGGCCGCGGGTGCGGATCTGGTCGTGACCGACGTGTGGGCGAGCATGGGCCAGGAGCAGGAGAAGAGCGCGCGGCGCCAGGCGTTTGCCGGGTTCTTCGTGGATCAGGCCCTGATGGATCGCGCGCAGCCGAATGCCCTGTTCATGCACTGCCTTCCGGCACATCGCGAGGAAGAGGTGGCCACCGACGTGCTGGAGGGCCCGCAGAGCGTGGTGTGGGACGAGGCGGAAAACCGCCTGCATGCGCAGAAGGCATTGATGGAATTCCTGGTGCGCGCGGCGGGCTGACGTATGCAGGAGACCACCGGGGAGGGGGAGCGAACGCCGCCGCAGGGCGCCGGCGGCGGTCCCGGACACGATCACGGCGGATCGTCCGCCGGAAGCGCTCTGCGGGCGCGCATCGGCCTGTTCCTCGGGCCGCTGGTCTTCGTGGCCTTCCTGCTGGTCCCGCCGCCGGAGGCCTTCTCCCCGGAGGCCTGGCGGGTCCTGGGCCTGACCCTGTTCATGGCCGTGTGGTGGATCAGCGAGGCGCTGCCCATCCCGGTCACGGCCCTGCTGCCCATCGCCCTGCTGCCACTGACCGGCGTGGTGGCGATGGACGAGGCTACCGCACCCTACGCCAATCCCACCATCTTCCTGTTCATGGGCGGTTTCGCGATCGCCCTGGCGGTGCAGCGCTGGGGCCTGCACCAGCGGCTGGCGCTGGCGATCCTGTCGCGTTCCGGCCGCGGTCTGCACACCCTGGTGGGTGCCTTCATGCTGGCCACCGCGGGGCTGTCGATGTGGGTCAGCAATACCGCCACCGCGGCCCTGATGTTGCCGATCGCGCTGTCGGTGCTGGGGCTGATGGAGCGCGACGGGGGCCAGGGCCTGCAGGGCATGGCGCCGGACAGCCGCAGTCCGGCCCTGGCGCTGCTGCTGGGCATCGCTTTCGCGGCCAACATCGGCGGCATGGCCACCATCATCGGTTCCCCGCCCAATGCGCTGACCGTCGCGTTTCTCAATGACCGCTACGAGCTCGGGATCGGTTTCATCGACTGGATGCTGCTGGGCCTGCCGCTGTCGCTGACCCTGCTGGTCATTGCCTGGTTCCTGCTGACCCGCTGGGTGTTCCCGGTGCATCGCATTCGTCTCAACGGGCTCGACCGCATGCTGCAGGAGCAGGTAGGCGATCTGGGGCCGTGGAGCCATGCGGAGTTGCGCGTGGCGGCGGTGTTCCTGGTGGTGGCGCTGGCCTGGATGTTTCGCCCCCTGCTGGAGGCGTGGCTGCCGCTGGAACTGACGGATGCCGGGATCGCGATCCTCGGGGCGGGGCTGCTGTTCCTGATCCCTTCCGGGGCCTCGGGTCAGCGGCGGCTGCTGTGCTGGGATAACACGCGGGAGCTGCCCTGGGGGGTGCTGCTGCTGGTCGGGGGTGGTCTGAGTCTCGGTTCCGCCATCGAATCCTCGGGTCTGGCGGAACTGACCGCCGAGGCGCTGATGGGCGCGCAGGCGTGGCCGCTGCTGCTGGTGATCGCGGGGGTGGTGCTGGTCACGATGACCCTCAGCCACGTGACCAGCAATACCGCTACCGCCGCCACCCTGCTGCCACTGGTGGCCGCGCTCGCGCTGCGCATGGACGTGCCGGTGGGACTGATGACCCTGCCGGTGGCGTTCGCCGCGTCGGTCGCGTTCATGTTGCCGGTGGCCACGCCGCCCAACGCCATCGTGTTTGCCTCCAATCGCCTGCGCGTGGTGGACATGATCCGCGGCGGGGCCCTGCTGTCGGTGGTCGCCATCGTGCTGGTCAGCCTCGCGGTGTATGCGCTCGCCGAGCCTTTGCTGCTGCGGCACGTGGGCTGAGTGCGTGGGGAGGCGTGTGACCCGCGCGGCTCAAGTCGGGCCGCGGCCGGCCGCTAGCGGGGGCGAGAGACTCGTAGCATGGCGCCCGTAATCCCGGGCGCGAAGAAAGCTTCAAGGGAGAGAGAGATGCTCAGGAATATCCGGATCGGAACCCGCCTGATGGGCGGCGTCACCCTCGTGGTGGTCGCGGTCGTGGTGCTCACGCTGGTGGTGGTGATGAACAGCCTCGGCAACATGGCGGACCGCGCGGAGCAACGGGAACTGAACGACCTGAGCGAACTGCTGATCCGGCAGCTCGATCAGGAGGCCGATCGCGGGACCGCGATGGCGCAGGCCGTGGCCGCCATTCCGGACGTGCAACAGGCCTTCGCCCGGCGCGACCGCGAACGCCTGCACGAGATGACGGTCCCGGGATTTGATCATCTCTACGAGGAATACGGCGTACGCCAGTATCAGTTCCATACGCCGCCGGCGACGTCCTTCCTGCGGGTGCACCGTCCGGATCGCTACGACGATGACCTCTCCGGGTTTCGCCAGACCGTGGTCGACACCAACCGCGACCGCCGGCCGATCTCCGGGCTCGAGGAAGGGGTGGCCGGCCTGGGCATCCGCGGCATCGTCCCGGTCTCCCACGAGGGTGAACATATCGGGTCGCTGGAATTCGGCATGGCCTTCGACGATGCCTTCTTCGAGGACTTCACGGCGGATACGGAAGCCCCGGTGGCCCTCTACCTGCAGCGCGACGGTACCTTCGAGGCGTTCGGCAGCACCATCGACGGCGATTCCACGTTCAGTCGCGAGGAGATGGAGCGGATTGCCGGCGGCGAGGAACTGGTGCGCCGGACCGAGCACGACGGTCGTCCGATGGCGGTGGTCGGGCGTCCGGTGGAAGACTTCTCCGGTGAGCCGGTGGGCGTGCTGGAGCTGATGGTCGATCGCAGCGATTACGTGGCGATGGCCCGCAATGCCACGGCCACCGTAGTGGGTGTGGGCGTGGCCGCCATCGGCCTCGGCCTGCTGCTGGCCTGGCTGCTTTCGCGCAGTATCGTGCGGCCGCTGCGCGATACGGTCGAGCGTCTGGACGACATCGCGTCCGGCGACGGGGACCTGACGCGCCGGCTGGAGGCCGACGGCAACAACGAACTCGGGGATCTGGCCGCGGCGTTCAACCGTTTCGTGAGCAAGATCCATGATCTGGTGAAGGAAGTTGCCGCCGGAGGAGACCAGGTGGCGGCTGCGGCCAACGAGCTGTCGGCGACCAGCGAGCAGACCAACGAACAGGTCGGCCGCCAGCAGTCCGAGATCGACCAGGTGGCCACGGCCATGAACGAGATGACCGCGACCGTGGCCGAGGTGGCCCGCAACGCCACCGAAGCGGCGGAAGCCGCTCAGAGCACGGACAAGGATGCGGCCCATGGCCGGGAGCTGGTGGAGCAGACCGTCAGTGCGATCAACACCCTGTCCACCCAGGTGGAGAACACCGCGCAGGTGATCGAGCGGTTGTCGACCGATGCCGAGGAAATCAACAAGGTGCTGGAGGTGATCGGGGACATCGCCGATCAAACCAACCTGCTGGCGCTGAACGCGGCCATCGAGGCGGCGCGGGCCGGCGAGCAGGGCCGCGGCTTTGCGGTGGTGGCCGACGAAGTGCGCACGCTGGCGAGCCGGACCCAGGATTCGACCCAGGAGATCCAGGGGATGATCGAGCGGGTGCAGAACGGCACGCGCGACGCGGTGAAGGCCATGGAGGACGGACGCCGGCAGGCGCATTCCAGCGTGGAACAGGTGAACGATGCGGGGCAGTCGCTGCAGTCGATCACGCAGTCCATCAGCAGCATCTCGGACATGAACACGCAGATCGCCAGCGCGGCCGAAGAGCAGTCCTCGGTGGCCGAGGAGATCAACCGCAACGTCTCCAACATCACCCAGGTGCTGGACGAGACCGTGGCCGGATCGCAGCAGATCGCCAACGCCTCGGAGGAGCTGTCGAAGCTGGCCTCGGCGCAGCAGGAGCGCACCGGGCGCTTCCGTGTCTGACCGTGGGTCCTGCCGGCCGGGGTGTTGTGCCCCGTGCCGGAGGATGGGTTTTCGTGACGGCGGCCGATTCGGATCAAGGTTTCCGGACGGCCGCCGTTAGTATGTGAAGGTATGCTGATTTGGCCATCCGGCCGGGCAGGGCCCGGCGGAATGCGCATTGATCAGAATGCCGGAACACCAAAAGAGGGAAAGCCATGCTCAGGAATATCCGTATCGGAACGCGCTTGATGGGCGGCGTCACCATCGTTGTGGTGGCGGTCGTGGTGCTCACGCTGGTCGTCGTGATGAACAGCCTCGGCACGATGGCCGATCGCGCGGAGCAACGGGAACTGAACGACCTGAGCGGGCTGCTGATCCGCCAGTTGGAGCAGGAAGCCGAACGGGGCGAATCGATGGCGCGGGCCATCGCCGAGATTCCGGTGATTCAGCAGGCGTTCGCCGAGGGGGATCGTGAGCGCCTGCTGGAACTGACCGAGCCGGGATATGGCCAGCTGCGCGACGAGCACGACGTGCGCCAGTATCACTTCCATACGCCGCCGGCGACCTCTTTCCTGCGTACCCACAGTCCCGACAACTACGGCGACGACCTGTCGGACGTGCGCCAGACGATCCTCGAGGTGAACCGCAATCGGCAGCCGATCACCGGGCTGGAAGAGGGACCGTTCGGCATCGGGATCCGCGGGATGGTGCCGGTGTCCTACCAGAACGAGCACATCGGCTCGCTGGAATTCGGCATGGCCTTCGATGACGCCTTCTTCGAGTCCTTCACCGAGGAAACCGGATCACCCGTGGCGGTACACCTCGATCGTGATGGGGGTTTCGAGGTCTTTGCCGGAACCATCAATGGCGAGTCGGCCTTCAGTCGGGAGGAGATGCGGCGCATCCTCGATGGCGAGGAGATGATCCGCAACGTTCGCCACGACGGCCGCCCGATGGCCGTGGTCGGGCGTCCAGTGGAGGATTTCTCCGGTGAGCCGGTGGGCGTGCTGGAGCTGATGGTCGATCGCAGCGAATACGTGGCGATGGCCCGCAATGCCACCACCACCGTGGTGGCGGTGGGCGTGGTCGCCATCGGTCTTGGTCTGCTGCTGGCCTGGCTGCTGTCGCGCAGCATCGTGCGGCCGCTGCGCCAGACCGTCACGCGTCTGGACGACATCGCGTCCGGCGACGGGGACCTGACGCGCCGGCTCGAGGCCGACGGCAACAATGAGCTGGGAGATCTGGCGGCGGCGTTCAACCGCTTCGTGGGCAAGATCCAGGACCTGGTCAAGGAAGTCGCCGCCGGTGGCGACCAGGTGGCGGCCGCGGCCAACGAGCTGTCCGCAACCAGCGAACAGACCAACGGTCAGGTCACGCGGCAGAAGGACGAGGTCGATCAGGTGGCCACGGCGATGAACGAGATGACCGCGACCGTGGCCGAGGTCGCGCGCAACGCCTCCGATGCAGCCACGGCGGCCCAGACCACCGATCAGGATGCGAACGCCGGGCGCGAGCTGGTGCAGCAGACGGTGCAGTCGATCAACCACCTGACCTCGCAGGTGGACAACACCGCCGAAGTGATCGAACGGCTGTCCACGGACGCCGAGGAAATCAACAAGGTGCTGGAGGTGATCGGGGACATCGCCGATCAGACCAACCTGCTGGCGCTGAACGCGGCCATCGAGGCGGCGCGGGCCGGCGAGCAGGGCCGCGGCTTTGCGGTGGTGGCCGACGAGGTGCGCACGCTGGCGAGCCGGACCCAGGATTCGACCCACGAGATCCAGGGCATGATCGAACGCGTCCAGAACGGCACGCGCGAGGCGGTTCAGGCGATGGAAGAGGGCAAGAACCGGGCGCATTCCAGCCGCGAGAAGGTGAACGAGGCGGGCGAGTCGCTGGAGTCGATCACGCAGTCGGTGACGACCATCTCGGAGATGAACACGCAGATCGCCAGTGCGGCGGAGGAACAGTCCTCGGTGGCCGAGGAGATCAACCGCAACATCTCCAACATCACCCAGGTGCTGGACGAGACGGCCAGCGGCTCGCGCGAGATCGCGAATGCCTCCGAGGAGCTGTCGAAGCTGGCTTCCGAACAGCAGCAGCGGGTTGGGCACTTCCGGGTCTGATCCGGTCCCGAGGGGGCGGCCACGTGCCGCCCCCTGTCATTTGCGGGTTCAGGAGCCCTCGGTATGGCGGTCGGCTCCGGCCCGGTCCGGATCAAAGCGCGACTCGAGGTAGTCGATGATCGCGCCCGACTCGTACAGCCAGCGCACGCTGCCGTCTTCTTCCTCGATCCGCAGGCAGGGGACCTGCAGCTTGCCGCCTTCCGTCTGCAGGGTTTCGCGGTGTTCGCCGGCCGGCTGGGCATTGCGCAGTTCGATGTCCAGTGACAGGCGCTGCATGGCACGGCGCGCCTTGATGCAGAACGGACAGGCGGGAAAGTGGTAGAGCGCGAGGGCGCGGGTCTGTTCGTCCACCCGTGCCTGTTCTTCGGGGTCACGCTGGATTCCGCGCGGGCGGGTCACCTTCTCGCCCACGAGCATGAAGGGCGTGAGTACCAGACGCACGCCGCGGAAAAAGAGTCGGATCAGGGGTCGCATCCGCCAAGGATGCCACAGCTCCGGTGCGCGACCAATCGCGGCGCTGTCCGGTCCGTGTTCTGTGTCAGCCGACCAGCTCGAAGCGCTCGTTCCCGGAGAGGACGATCATGTCGCCGTTGTTGCGGGTGGCCAGCTGTTCGCGAATGGTCTGCTCGTAGCCGGGTTTGAGGTGTGTGATCGCGATTCTCGGCCGATGCCGCAGGTGGTCGAGGTCGCGTACCAGCTGCAACGGGGTGTAGTGGCGGGTGGCGCCGGCGAGGTGATCCATCTCGTCCGGCAGCCCGGTCTCGATCATCAGCAGGTCGAGGCGGGGCAGCTCATTGAGGGTCTGCCACAGGTGCCGGGTCGAGGTGGTATCCCCGCTGAAGGCGAAGGCCCCGATGTCGGGGCGGCTGACCGAATAGCCCACCGCCGGAACGGTGTGTCTCGCGGGGAGGGCGGTGATCCAGCGTCCGTCGAGGTCGATCTGTTCGCCGGGTTCGAGAGCGCGAAAACGCAGCGCGGGATGCTCCGGGGTTGGAAGGGCGGTGAAATCCGGCCAGATCACCCAGTTGAAGATGTGGCGCTGCAGCGCTTCCAGGGTGTCGGGCAGCGCGTGAACGGTTACCGGCGGGGCGTCCACCCGGAACACGGTGTCGATCAGGAAAGGCAGGAACGCCACGTGGTCCAGATGCGAGTGTGTCAGGAAGACGTGCCGGATGGCCTGGAGCTCCGGGAGTTCCAGGTCGCCCACGCCGCTGCCGGCGTCGATCAGGATGTCCCGGTCGATCAGAATGGAGGTCGTTCGGCGACCCGGCCCGATGCCGCCGCTGGCTCCCAGGATACGCACGGAGAGACTCGTTCCGGACTCCGGCGAAGAGGTATGGGGCCAGTCATCAATGTGAGGATGCGCGCTCATGAGCTGTGGCAAATGACTCGATCAGAAAGCTCATTCTAGGCGGCTGCCTGTCATGCCGCACGCGAAACGGCGCACGGATTGTGGCACCCGTTACCGAAATGCGACCCGTTCCCGGGAACAACCGGATGGCCGCCGGGGTTCCCGTGGCCTTGGGTCCCTGCTAGAATGCGCAGCATCTCGAGGGGCGGTAGCTCAGCTGGGAGAGCGTCGCGTTCGCAACGCGAAGGTCGGGAGTTCGATCCTCCTCCGCTCCACCAAACACCCCAGAAAATCAGGAAGTTATAGGGCAAAAAACGCCATATATACCATCCTGTTTGCCATTCTTAGGAACGGTAGGCCCCGCCGGTAAATTACTGGCGGGGCTTTTTTGTGCGCCCGTCGGATGCGCCCCCATTGGACGCCGGGCCGCGACGCGATGTCCGGCGCGAGTCGAAGTGGAGAACGCCCAGACGAATCCCGAGGGGGCATTCCGGTTCAGGCAGCGGCTTCCCGGGCCATCGCGCCGAGGCGCGCCAGTGCACGTTCGAGGCGCGCGCCCCAGGGCTGAGCGCAGTTCAGGCGCAGGTGATGACGGTACTTGCCGGTCGGCGAGAAGAGCGGGCCGGGTGCGATGCTGATCCCCTCGCCCAGGGCCCGGCGATACAGGGCCAGCGCATCGACGGCCTCCGGGAGCTCCAGCCAGAGAACGAAGCCGCCGGCCGGTCGCGTCTGGCGTGTCCCGGACGGGAAATGACGAGCTACCGCCCGGCTCACGCGATCCACCGCGCGGGCGTAATCACCGCGCACTCGGCGCAGATAGCGGTCGTAGCCACCGCGCTCCAGGAAGTCGGTCACCGCCAGTCCCGGCCAGGCGGGCGTGGAGGAACTGCCGGAATACTTCAGATACTCCACTCTGTCGCGGAAGCGTCCGGGCACGGCCCAGCCGACCCGCAACCCCGGCGACAATGTCTTGGAGAAGGAACCGCAGTAGAGCACCCCGCCCCGGGTCTCGAACGCCCGGGCCGCCCACGGCCGCGGCCCCTCGAAGGCCAGATCCCCGTAAACGTCATCCTCGATCAGCGGCACCCCACGATCCTCCAGCAGCTCCACCAGGGCACGCTTGCGCTCGTCGCCAGCGCAGTGCCCCAGCGGATTGCCGAAGTTGGGCATGAGCAATGCCGCCTTCACCGGCCACTGGTCCAGCGCCAGCGCCAGGGCCTCCGGCACAATGCCTTCGTCCGGATCGGTGGGAATCTCCAGTGCCCGCAGCCCCAGCGCCTCGATCGCCTGCAGCAGGCCGTAGAACGTGGGTGACTCGATCGCCACCACGTCGCCGGGTTCGGTGACCGCGCGCAACGAAAGCGCCAGCGCCTCCTGGGCACCGTTGGTCACCACCACCTCCTCCGGGGTAATCTGGCAGCCGGCATCCGCCCTGCGCCGCGCGATCTGCTGCCGCAGCTCGTACGGCCCGGGCGGAAATGCGTAATCCAGCTCCCGGCCACCCCAGCGCGCCGGCACTCCGGCGAACGCGCGCCGCAGGCCACGTGCCGGGAGAAAACCCGCGTGCGGAACCGCCGCACCGAGCTGGATCACATCGGGATCGCCGGCCGCCTGCACCACCCGCAGCACCAGTGCCTGACTGGTCACCGCTACCGGCTCGTTCGCCGGCCTGGAAGGTGCCGGCCGCTCCGGCGGCCGCCACGGATGACGGCGCACGTAATATCCCGAACGCGGGCGGGCCTCGATCAGCCCGCGATCCTCCAGCAGGTGCTCGGCGGCCACCACCGTGGAAATGCTCACCCCGAACTGGGCTGCCAGCTTGCGTACCCCGGGCAGCCGGTCACCGGGCCCGTGCACGCGGGCCTCGATCGCTTCCTCCAGCGCTCTGGCTACCGCCTCGTAGCGATGCGCCGCCGGCCTTTCCGTCACAGTTGCCTCCGGAACCCATCGGTACAGTTCTCATATAGCCCAAACTGTACCGGTTCATTGCACACCCTACTACATCTGCAATGATCCGCGGCTCCGGCGTAGGCTTTGTCGGTGTCAGCGGCGAGCTGCCGCGCAACCAAGGAGCACTGCATGAGCATTCAGAACCTCGACACCGGCAATCAGTACGGTCAGTACACCCCTGACTTTGTCGACTACTGGGACGACCTGGTCGGCTGGGAAGGCCGCACCGAATCCGAAGGTGGTTTCTACGAGCGGCTGGTGAAAAACGCCGGCGGCCGCGAAGTCGCCGACGTCGCCTGCGGCACCGGCTTCAACGCGATCAACCTGGCCCGTTCCGGCCTGGTGGTCACCGCCACCGACGGCTCCGAGAACATGCTGGCCAAGACCCGCGAAAACGCGCAGCGACTCGGTGTCACGCTGGCTCACACCCAGGTGGCCGACTGGGTTCAGCTCGACCGCCAGCTGGGCGAAGAGCGTTTCGACGCGCTGGTGTGCCTGGGCAACTCGTTTACCCACCTGTTCGAGCACGAAGCCCGGCGCGACGCCATGCATGCCTTCTTCCGGGCGCTGCGCCCCGGCGGCATGATCATCCTGGACCACCGCAATTACGATTCCATGCTGGACAACGGTTACAACTCGAAGCACCAGCACTACTACACCGGCAAGGGCGTGGAGGCCTATCCGGCGGAACTCAACCGCTACCTCGCCCGGTTCGAGTACAAGTTCCCGGACGGGGCGCACTTCCAGCTCAACATGTACCCCCTGCGCCAGGACTATGTCTCCCACCTGCTGGAAGATGCCGGCTTCATCAACGTGAACCGTTACGGTGATTTCGCCACCCCCTACGAGCGTGACGAGGTCGATTTCATTCAGCAGGTCGCCTACCGCCCTCGCACCTGAGGAACTCCCGGAGGTCCGCCCCCCGCCGCCCACACAGGTCCGCACCAGTGGTGGGCGGGCCTGCCCCCTGCTGCGTGCGGTCCCCCGCCAACGCCCTGCGAACAACCACTCCAGCACCTCGAGTGGAGCCCGGTAGCCGAGCCGCTTCGTCATCCCTGGACAACGCCATCGCGGAGAGGACATCGCGATCCTGGCCAACCGGCACCGGGTCTACCAAACGGCTCAACAGGCTAACCCCGCCCGCTGGTCCCGCCACACCCGGGACTGGACACCGATCGATCACGTCTGGCTCAACCCACCGAAGGAGCATGCCGAAATCCAAGCTCCGGCGGGTTCTCACGCCGCATGAAAAAGCGGACAACTATGTTGACAAACACCGCCGACATCAAGAAGAAGGGCGCGGGTGTGCTGCGCGACAAGCCCAGCATCCACTGGAAGAAGGATCGCGGCAAGGATGTCGAGTCGGCCCCCTGGTTCGACACCTTTGGCGGCGAGCGGATCAACGATCACCACCTGACCCTGGCCGAGAAGCGGGCGGCGCGTGGTGTGTAATGCCCGAGGATGGGGGCTGTCGCGGGGGTGCCCGTTCCTGCCTCGGTGACCCGGAACGAGGCTAACAGGATGTCCGGACGCTAACAAAAAAAATGTTAGCGTTAGAAAATTGTGTTAGCGTTGCCCGACGATGACACTAGGAAAGGCATTTGCGCGGTACTTCGAGCAGGAGACGGGGCTGCCCGTGACCTGGGGGCGGGCTTTGCTTGCCAATTTGCCCACGTACCTGCGCCAACTGTTCGCGCTGCACGAATGCACGGTCGACGGCGAACGCGCGGTGGTTCTGCTGCTGCGCGACGAGAGTCGTGTTCGCGGCACCCGCGCCTTTGTCGCGCAGATCGAGAAGGCCATGGAATTGGCAGGCGAGGCAGACTCGGCGTACTGCCTGGTGGCCGATGCATTGCCCAGCTATCTGCGACGGCGGCTGGTGGGTGTGCGGGTGCCCTTCGTGGTGGTCGGCGAGCAGATCTACTGGCCGCGCCTGGGCTATCTGATGACCAACCAGCGCTCTCAGCGGCGGGGCGCGGCACCCACCGAGCGGTTGAGCCCGGCTACGCAGGCGGTCTTCGTGGCCATGTTGCTCGGCCAGATCGGCATGCCTGCCAGCGCGACTGCGATGGCTGAGCCACTGGGCTATACCGCTATGAGTATGAGCCGTGCAATCAAGGAGCTGGAAGGCAATGGGCTGGTGCGCACCGAGCTCCATGGGCGGGAGCGCGTTGTTGAGCTCGCCGCGCCGCCGAAGGATCTATGGCAGAAGGCGCAACCCTGGTTGCGCAGCCCGGTACGCGAGACGGTGCGGGTGATGGCGACGGATATTGCGGAGTGGTCGTTGCCGCGTGCTGGCGAGTCGGCGCTGGCCGAGTACTCCCTGCTGGGACCGCCCGCTGAGCCGGTCTATGCCCTGGCCAGCCGCGCCTGGCGGCGGCTTGGGCAGGGCCTGGAGCTGATTCCCGTGCAGGACGACGGCACTTGTCTGGTGGAGCTATGGCGCTATCCGCCGGAAGCGAGTGCGCGCGATGGATGTGTGGACCCGCTCTCGCTGGATCTGAGCCTGCGTGACCGCACCGACGAGCGTGTGGAGCAGGCGGTCGAGGAAATGCTGGAAGCCTTGCCATGGTGAGAGGGCTGGAATGGTTCGCCAAGCGCTTTGCCGGCTTCCAAGATTGCTACGTGCTGATCGGCGGGGCAGCGGCTTATCTGGTGCAGGAGGAAGCCGGCCTGGATCCGCGCGCTACGGGGGATCTCGATATCGTGCTGTGCGTGGAGTCGTTGACTGCCGAGTTCGGGCAGCGCATGTGGGATTTCATCGAAGAGGGGGCTACGCGGTGCGCCAGGCGGGAGAGGCGCCGCGCATGTTCTATCGCTTCAGCAAGCCGAGCGATCCGCATTTCCCGACGATGCTCGAATTTTTCGCCCGCTATAACCCGGATGTGGAGAGCGCGCCGCATTGCATCCTCTGGGCTTGAATCAGGTGACAACTACGTTGACCGATAGGGGGCGAAACCGACTAATACCTCTGGACCGCCGAGGACCACGACGCGGACGTCCTCTACAATCCAGGAGAGATCTCACAATCCCCCGCCAGTGGGGCCGGTTCTCCCGTTGACGTCGCTTCACTGCCACGAGTGTTGCGCGGCACCTTGCCCTCAGACTCCAGGAGAGATGCGATGTACCAGTTTTACGCGCGAGCGATACTGATCGGCGTCGGCCTCTGCACCTCCGGGGCCACCCTCGCGGAGACATCGGCGTCTCCGATATCGACGGTTCAAGAGGTTGAGGCTGGGGATCTTTTCCCTCTGGTTCCCGGAAAAAGCACGTTCAGGGTGGTTGACGGAGACGGAGAGGGTCGGCAAGTGGTGCAGGAACTGATTCCCGCAGAAGGTGAAGGCCGCTGGGAAGTTCGGTTTGGTGACTACAACATTCTCCATCTTTCCGAGCTTTGGGATGGCAGCGTGGTGCTGACCGGTCTGGACGTGCTGACGCAAGGCCAGACCGTGCTGTACGAGCCACCCGTGGTGCTGCTACCCAGCAGGATAGTGCCCGATCGGACATGGAGCGCCTCTGGCAGGGCCACCGTCGTGAATAGAGAGACGCAAGAGGTTGAACACACGGGTGAGTATAAGCACCGAGTCATGCCCATCACTCTAGAGCGGTATGCGACTCCGGCGGGTGATTACGAAGGCTTCCTGGTGCCGATCGAGCAGAGCATCGATCTTGATGCTCCGGCGGCGATCCGGTTTTGGCTCGATCTTGGCTTCTCCCCCGGCCAAGGACTGGTGAAACGGTCGATGAAGTTCGTCGTCGACAAACCCCTGTGGTTCGGCTCGACCACACGCCGCACAGCAGATCTCGTCCGTTAGGTGCCCTATCGGTCAACGTAGTTGGCGCTTTTGAAGCCCACCCCGGGGCTGCCTGCGCGGGGTAGCGGCATCGCGGGTTCGGTGTGCGGTATCGAACAGACGGTGAACGCGCATGGGTCCAATATGTCTTAAAAGGCAATGGCTATTGTGACCGGTATCGGGGCGATGGCTCTGTGTCAGAAACCGGCACGCCGGCGATGGGTTGCGAACCCGTAGGTTGGAGGTCGAGCCTATTACGGAGTCCATACATGGATCCAGAAGTACTGCACCAGGAAACAACCGGTGATCCCCGAGCGTTACAGCGGGCACTGTCCGCTTATCGTGCGCCGCGCCTCGCCCGCAGCGTCTTCGAACTGCTCGTTACGATGATCCCGTTCGGCCTTTTCTGGTTTTTGACCTGGGCAAGCGTGAGCGCGGGCTACTGGCTCGGCCTGTTGCTGGTGATACCCGCCGCTGGATTTCTCGTGCGGCTGTTCATGATCCAGCATGACTGCGGGCACGGGTCGTTTTTTCCGTCCCGGCGCGCCAACGACTGGGTGGGACGGGCCCTGGGGGTATTGACGCTCACGCCCTACGACCTCTGGCGCCACACCCACGCCCTCCATCACGCGCACTCGGGCAATCTGGATCGCGCTGACGAGGGGGGCATCGACACCTTGAGCGTACGTGAATACCAGGCCCTGCCGCGGGCGCAGCGGCTGCGTTACCGGCTGTACCGCCACCCGCTGATCCTGTTCGGCCTGGGTCCGGTCTACCTGTTCATGTTGCAGAACCGCGTACCCGTCGGGTTCATGCGCGCGGGATGGATGCCGTGGCTGAGCACCATGGGTACGAATGCGGCCATCGTGCTGGTCGTCATTGCGATGATGTCGCTGGTGGGGGTGGGAACCTTTCTTCTGGTGCACCTGCCGATCGGGATTCTGGCTTCTTCCATCGGCGTCTGGCTGTTCTATGTGCAGCACCAGTTCGAGAATACTTGCTGGGCGCACGACGAGGAGTGGTCCTTCCGCGAAGCCGCGCTCTATGGGAGCTCCTACTATGATCTGCCGGCTCCGTTGCGCTGGATGACCGCGAATATCGGGGTACACCACGTCCATCATCTCGCCAGCCGCATCCCGTTCTACCGGTTGCCCGAGGTGCTGAAGGATTTCCCGCAGCTTCGCGAGATTAGTCGTCTCACGCTGCGGCAAAGTCTCCACTGCGCACGACTCGCCCTGTGGGACGAGGAGCGCCGGCGTCTGGTCCCCTTCGAGCACGCGAACGCGGAGACGCCTCCGGTGCGCCCGTGAGAGCGACGGGCGATACAGGCAAATCCTGCGTGCGTGTCTGGTCCCGGCCCTGGACGAGAATCAGAAGTTGTAGCCAAGTCCGACGGTGTACGAAACGTCACCATCGAGGAACGCATTCTCTGCGTCGTTCGCGCGGCTGAAGAACCACTGGTATTCAATGCGACCCAGGGCGTAGGTGTCGTCCAGGACGTAGTACTTCAAGCCCCCATCCAATCCGGCGAACCCGCTGTCGTTGACGCCGTCGCCGTAGAATGCGCCCAGGCTACCGCCAGCGAAGGGACGCAGGCGGCCGGCAGTGTTTTGAAAGAAGTCATTGGTCAGGAAGTCGCCCTCGAAGTCGGCGTAGTGAATGTCCTGGCGGACGCCGAGGACCAAGTGGCCACGCAGATACCAGCCTATATCACCCGTGATGCCGAGGTTGGTGTTGTCGAAACTCCGGTCACTGCTGCCACTTCCGGAAAGCGAGAATTCGCGGTCGCCTATGGAGGGCCCAAAGTTGGCGGCCGATCCTTGTTGAGCCTGGACGGAAAGGGTGAATGGTCCAGCCAGGCAGGGCATGACTGCGATCACCTTTTTCATCATTACGTGCCTCCTGAAACGTTACCCACCGCGTTGGCCTGGCGCAGAGCCTTTGGAGTGCGACTCCGACCGGGAGGGCCCGCTTTGCATCCGAAACGGCAGATTGGGGTCGCAACCGAGGGGGCATCTGTTCGTTGCCGCACATTCGTCACCGGGCGTGTTGGGTTTCAGGTGACAGGAGACAGAAAAAAGGCAAGAGAACAGGTGCTTAAAGATTCTTTCGATACTTCATATGAGGTGTTCAAAAGGATCTTCAGCGAGATGCTGGTTGAAGCGCGTTTGCGTGTTCTCGCGGGGTCGCCCCATGTCGTCCAGGACAAGGGCGCTGTGCATTGGGTCGTGAACGAAAGGGGCCGGATCGTGGACGGACCCAGGTTTCTGTCAACCGGCTCTTCGACCCGTTATGAAGCGACTTTCTGGCCCGACTGGATAGTGGCGGGGGGCAGCTGCTCCCCTGATCGTGGTGTGCCTCGGGGCAGGGCAGCAGGCCTTCTTTCGGATTGACCCTGCCCCGGGCAAGAAGGCTCAGAAGTTGTAGCCAAGGCCTACGGTGTAGGCGAACGCGCCATCGCGGAAAGCATCCTCTGCATCGCTGGAGCGGCTGAAGAACCACTGGTATTCCATGCGGCCCAGGACGTAGGTGTTTTCCAGCACGTAATACTTCAGGCCGCCTTCCAGACCGGCGAACGCGCTGTTTTTAGAGTTACTGTCGAAAGTGGTGTACGGGGGGGATTGAGGAAGGCGGCGTATCCGGCTGGAATGGGAGTGCGACCAACCAGCCAGCCAGAGGAGATACGCCACCATGGCTCACGATACGACAGACCTGCCGAACGGACCAGAGGACCCGTTGACCGAACTTCTGCGCCGCGGGGCGCGGGATCTGATCAAGCAAGCGGTGGAGGCAGAGTTGCAGACGTTCATGGAGACCTACGCGGAGGATCGTTTGCCGGACGGTCGCCGGGCGGTGGTGCGCAATGGCTATCAGCCGGAGCGC